>JAGOOJ010000004.1 GCA_017992575.1 Candidatus Moraniibacteriota bacterium
AGGTGGCGTCAGATGAGGAAGCGTACAAAGTGAAACGCCATGGATTCTTTTTTGATTCCGGTATCATTTCATTCGTAAAATTTTTGAATCGCAAGCGCGAGGTGAAAAACGTCGTGCCGTTCTATGTCGAAAAGACAGTGGACGATATTAATGTCGAGGTGTCACTGCAGTTTACTGACGGCTTCAAAGAGCACCTCTTTGCTTTTGCGAATAATATCCTGAACCCCGGGGGAGGGACGCATGTCACCGGGCTCAAGATGGCCCTGACTCGGGTACTCAATGACTATGCCAAGAAAAACAACCTTCTCAAAGAAAAAGAAGGTTCAATGACTTCTGAGGATTTGGCTGAAGGATTGACGGCCGTGGTGTCGGTCAAGCTCAGTAACCCGCAGTTTGAGGGACAGACCAAGGATAAATTGAACAACGTGGAAGTCCGCGGAGCGGTGTCGTCAGTGACTGCTGAAGCGTTGAATGAATTTTTGGAGACTCACCCAACGGACGCTCGGGCTATGATTGAGAAATGTCTCCTCACAGTGCGGGCACGTATCGCTGCTCGGGCTGCTAAGGATGCGGTGCTCCGCAAGGGTGCCCTTGAGGGCATGACCCTGCCAGGAAAATTGGCTGACTGTACTAGTCGTGATGCCAGTCGTTCCGAGGTCTACATCGTTGAGGGAGACTCTGCAGGTGGTTCGGCGAAACAGGGACGTAATCGTATGTTTCAGGCTATTTTGCCACTGCGTGGAAAATTGGTGAACGTCGAAAAGACCAGTCTCGACAAGGTGGTCAAGAGCGATACTCTGAAGCCGATTATTATCGCACTCGGTGTGGGTATCGGTGAGACGTTTGATATCGCCAAACTGCGCTATCACAAAATTATTATCATGGCCGATGCCGACGTCGACGGATCGCACATCCGAACATTACTTCTCACCTTCTTCTATCGGTACTATGAATCGTTGGTACGAGGTGGACATATCTACATCGCTCAGCCACCACTGTATCGATTGGCCAAGGGCAAAGATGTCCGTTATGTGTACACGGATGCAGAAAAAGAGCGTGTGCTCGATGATATGAAGAAAATTGCCGATGCCAAAGCGGGAGCGAAAAAGGCCAAGAAGGCGAAAGAATCTCTCGAAGCCGGTGAAGAGCCAGCTGAGGAAGCGCCAGAAGGATCAGAAACTATCGGCGGAGTTGCTATCCAGCGCTATAAAGGTCTCGGAGAAATGAATCCGGAACAGTTGTGGGAAACAACCATGAATCCGGACCATCGTTGTATGCTTCAAGTGACTATTGAGGATGCTGAGGCTGCCGATGAACTCTTTGATATCTTGATGGGGAGCGAAGTGGAACCACGTCGTCGTTTCATTCAGACCCACGCCAAAAACGTCAAAAACCTCGACATTTAGTTGTTATGAAAGGACATGTTGTGCCATTGCCGGCCGATGCTCCAGTGGTCGGGGAAGTATACCAGCACTACAAGGGAGATAAGTACCGGGTAAAACTCTTGGTTCTTCATTCCAACGACGATGTGTGGATAGTGGTCTATGAACCACTTTATGAACATCCTGATGCGCCGTTCTTTACTCGGCCTCTTTCAGAATGGCGAGAACTGGTAAAATGGGAAGGGCAAACAGTTGAGCGTTTCACGCTGGCTTGACCGAGTCAGCCTTTTTTGGTATACCACTGACAAGTCTTTTGTTTCTCATAGAGGAGAATTCAAGATGGTGGATATGGAGATCTTTGTCCAAGCTGGGAAACGGGCTCAGCGACTCAGGGACAATTTGGCAACTCTGAGTTTCAGACTTCGTGAGGTTGAGGTCCATGATCGTGGATCGGTCATCAACATCAACCTGGGTGGTAATCGTATTGGGCTTCGGGGAGGAGTTTCTCCGTGGACCGTCGAGCCCAACAGCCCGGAAACACGTGAGCGGGCACGTCTACTGAAAGTCGCTTTGCCGGAAGGTGTTCATCAGAGAATGGATGTCTCCGACAGGGGCGATGTTCGAGTCACACACGGCAGTGACCTCATTAAGGTCATCGCCTATCTGCTGGAACTTCCCCTGAGTGTGGTGCTTTCTGGTTAGGTGAGCCAGATTGGGAACAGCACAGACTGAGAATGGCACAAGGGGCGAGTGATACTTCCTCGCCTTTTTTTATAGAATGATACTTGACGAGGCTGATTTTTTCTAGTAGACTGCTTTTACTCAAAAGTTGCTTGTTTGAAGCTATTTTTGTCTCGCCCCGTTAGACAGCCCTGTATCAACAATCCGATTTCACGCAATACGTTTGTCCAAAGTTGTCTAACGAGGTACACTACAAACATGAAATTGCCTCTTGAAAACATTCAATCGCTCATCCGTTGCCCGGTCTGTAACAAGAAATATCGGTCCATGAAGATGTTGGTGATTGATGAAGATGACAAACGGACGACGCTTCACATGACCTGCGAAGGATGTAGTGCGTCGACTATTGTTTTCGTATCACTTGGGCAGTTCGGGGTAGTGACCGTGGGAACCCTTACTGATTTGGAACAGAGCGAAGCCAGGCAGGTTTTCTCTGGTGAAGCCGTGTCGCCTGACAACGTGATAGAGGTCCACCAGTTTCTCAAACATTACGAAGGTGGCGTCGAAGCCCTTATTTGATTGATTTATTAAATCGTAGAGACATCGTTATGGCTGATATTACGCTCACAGCAACGCTCCGGGACAAGGTTTCGAGTGATAAACTCGTACGGGCCCGCAAAGAAGGAAAAATTCCTGCTATTGTGTACGGGAACAAAGTTGCTCCGCAGATGGTGTGGGTTGACTTCCTGACTTTTTCCAAAGTGCATGCTATAGCCGGAGAATCCAGTATTATTGCACTTGACCTTGAAAAGGGGAAGAAGCGTAGTGTGATCGTGCAAGATTTGGCTTATGACGCCATGACCAACCGCGTGGCCCATATTGATTTCTTTGAAGTGAGTATGAATGAGGAGTTGGAAGCACGTATTCCGCTCGAATTTATCAATGAAGCGCCGGCCGTTCGAGAATTAGGCGGTATTCTCGTGAAGACTCTCGAAGAAGTAACCGTGACCTGTTTGCCAAAAGATTTGCCCCACGCTATTACTATCGATCTCGCTATTCTCGTAGACTTCTCTGTTCACGTTCAGGTGAAAGATTTGGTACTCCCTCAGGGTGTCAAAGTACTGACTGATGAACTGACCACGATTGTGTTGGTTGAGGCTCCTCGTACCGAAGCTCAGATGGCTGCTCTTGATGAGAAAGTAGAAGCTGATGTGACCAAGGTGGAAGGCGTCGTCAAAGAAGCTGACCCATCAACCCCGAGTGTCGCAGAGGCCAAAAAAGAAGGAAAGAAAGAAGAGAAGAAGTAGTTTTCTCTTGCAGAACTGACAGAACTCGAAGGGCTTCCTTCGAGTTTTTGTTTTTTGATATTGACGGGAGGGGCTATTTTTGTTACGATACTTTGTACTAAAAGAGTGGTTTTTCGTTTCTGTCCTTAGGGAAAGAATAGGCATCCCTCCTAGCAGATTCTTTCTGAAATGTTATGAAACGCCAGTTTTACTGGCGCCTCATACGGCTGAGGATAGAAATGAGAAACGACTTTAAAAAACACCCTGATTCCGTCAGGGTGTTTTTTCTTTTGAAAGCAATGAGATTTTGATTGCTAGAGTAGTTTTTTTTCTGAACTCCTGGTTCCAGCAAATGAAAATGCTTCTGTACTTTTCCGTGATTTTTACCCTAGCCACTTTAGAAGCTCGTCTTTTACTTTAGGAAAAAGATCAGAAAGCGTCGTTAGTTCTTCTGGAGAAAATTTTTGAAGGACAAAGTCGTGTGAAGGTATACAAGTGCCAGTAACCTCTGCAGGGCGACCGATGCCGAGACGGACGCGAAAAAAATCCTGGGTGCCAATTTTTTCAATGACGTCACTGACGCCATTGTGGCCGGCAGCTCGTGATGAGGTGGTTATTCGGTATGTGCCCGGGGCGATATCGAGATCATCGTGAATGACAGTGATATCTTCGGGGCTGAGTTTGTAGAAGTGGACGAGTTGACTGACAGCAGTACCGGAAGCATTCATAAAGGTATCAGGTTTGATGAGGAGAATTTTGTGTCGGCCAATTTGTCCCTCGCTTACCTCAGCTGACATTTTTTTGTCAGTTTGAAAGCTGTCGCACCCCCATTCTTTCTGGAGAAAATCAATACATAAAAATCCGGCATTATGTCGGGTGAGGGCGTGATTATTACCGGGATTACCGAGGCCAATGATGAGCTTCATAAGCTTGTTGGTTGCATTAATTGCATCAGCTTTTCTTGGTCTTAGTGTTGTGAATCTAAGAAGCTAAGGAAGCTAGCGAAGCTGTTTTATGGGTGGGAGTGGTTCAGAAAAAGTAGTATCGTCCTCTCTGGCCTGGACTTCGTTTCCGAGAGGGAGAGAGAATGTTTCTGCGAGGTCGCTTCCCATGATGATCGTAAAGTCAGTTTCTGGGCTCTTGGATGCGGAAAAGGGGAGCGAGACAGCATCTTTGAACGAGAAGCGCTTTAATAGTCCATCAAGACTAAAAGGCTTTTGCAAGCCAACCTGTTTCACCATGATACTCTCTTTGGGTCGAATAGGGAAGGGAGGGCTCAAGAGGGTAGATACGGTGAAAAATCCGAGTTCGTCACGGATGAGGGCGGCCATTTTTTCAGCAGCATCTCGATCGGGAGTACTGTAGTACAGACGAAGTGTCGATTGTTCTGCGACGATGGCCTTTTTGCTCTTCTCCTGTTCGTCACGACGGAAAATAGTAGTAGCGACTTCCTTAAGTTCACTCCAGTTTCCGACACGAGGAACCAGAATGAAGGCTACTACACCTCCGACGTCTATGTGGGAGACGCGCAGAAGACTTTCTTTTTTCCAGGCATCAATGACGGTTGCCGTAACGTTTTGGGTGTCGAGGGTCCGGATGAGTTCGAGGAAGCGCGTCATGTCCTCTACTGCTATATCAGTCTTAATACTTTCACCGAGGGTATCAATCAAACGATTGATGGCTACTATGTTGGTCAGTGTCCCAAGAGAAAACGCTTTGTTCTTGAGCGCCTGAATGACTTGCTGTTGGCGCTTGGCTCGTCCGAAATCTCCTTCTGGGTCACTATGGCGTTCTCGAACGTACTTGAGTGCTGTTGCTCCATCCAAGGTTTGCCAGCCTTTTTTGATTTCAAATGTTTCGTAGCTGTAGTTTTTCCCCGGATAGCGAGGGTCATACAAATCACGAGTGACCTCGAGTGATATTCCGCCCAGGGTATCGACAATTTTCTCAAAGCCGTCGAAGTCGAGGGTGATGAAGTAGTGGATGGGCATTCCGGTAATGTGTTCGATAGTTTGTTTCAGCGGAACAACGCCTTCATTGCGGGAGAGACCATACTGATACAGTGAGTTTAATTTGGTGTTGTAGTCACTCTCGACAATCGGAACAAACAGGTCGCGTGGGAGAGAGAGGAGCGCGACTTTTTTGGCGGTGGTATCGATACTCATGATGATGACGGTGTCGGTCAAGTTTTTCCCGGGATAGCGTTCTCCAGCTCTTCCGAGCAGAAGAATATTGATACGCCCCCCAGTTTCTCCTTGAAGGAACGCGTGTTCTGTCTCAAAGAAACTGTGGGTGAGATTTTTGACTTGGGCAAGGAACGAAGGACGTGCTGTGTTTTCGAATTGAATGTTCTGTCCGAGCGTGACTCCTTTGACTAAGAAGAAGGTGATGAGTGCCAGAACGAGCATGGCGAGGGCTATGCCACTGAAAAGAAAACGAAAAAATAAGGACTTTCTTTTCGGGGCCGTTTTCTCTGGAAGGGGGAGTATCGATACCGGCGTGTCGGTGTGTGGGTAATCAGGGAGTATAAATGCGCCACTCGTTCGCTTGGGGGTAATTTTTTTGATGTCATCCATGAAGGTCTAAAAAATGACTAAGTAAAGCGATTTCTTCTACTTGCCTCTGAGGGAAAAATCTGTTATACTGAGAATGTTTTATCGTTTTTTAGCTTGATTATTACTTTGTACTGTATGGGAAACCCTTCTCACAATACTTCGGAAGAGCAGAACACTTCCGAAACGGAATATCTTGGTATTGGTGGACTCCTTCTGGAAATGGTAAGAGTTTTTATATTGGCGGTTATCATCATTATACCCGTTCGGGTTTTTTTGTTCCAGCCGTTTTTTGTGCAGGGTTCGAGTATGGAGCCTAATTTTCAGGATGGGGAGTATTTGGTTATCAGCGAGTTTGGCTATAAGCAGACGAACATTGGGTGGTTTGATAGTCCCTGGTTTCAGGTGAAACCGTTCCAGAAAATTGCTCGTCAGGATATTGCGGTGTTTCGTTTTCCAAAGAATACCGAAGAATTTTTTATCAAGCGCATTATTGGATTACCGGGGGAGTCGGTGGAAATCAAAAGGGGGAAGGTGATTTTGTACAATCAGGAACACCCTGAGGGTTGGGTGCTTGACGAAAGCGCCTATATTGGTCCTGATGTGTTGACTCAGGATATGCCACGGGTTCAAATTGGTGAAGATCAGTATTTTCTGATGGGTGATAATCGTATGTTTAGTTATGACTCACGGGCGTTTGGCCCGGTTGGTAAAGATAAGGTTATTGGTCGAGTGCTTTTGCGAGCCTGGCCCACATCGCGCCTTTCGTTGTATTGAAAAGAAGGCATTTGAGAGAGATGCTTATTACCCTTAACGCGTAGAAGGTATGTCACAGAAGAAAACCGTGGCTTCGAAAGTCACCAAGAAAGAGTCAGTGAAAAAGACGATTGAAAAGACAGTCTCGACAAAGAAAGCTGTTTCGCCAGTGAAAGTCATCAAGAAGGAAGAAGAAATGCTTCTGCAGACGCTTCGTGGTATGCGTGATATTTTGCCGGACGAACAGCCCTACTGGGAACGAGTACGTAAGGCGCTCTCAACGGCTTCCTCGGAGTACGGTTTTCAGCGTATTGATCTCCCTATGGTAGAGTTCGCTCATTTGTATTTGCGTACAATCGGTGAGGGTACAGATATCCTAGATAAAGAGATCTATCTTTTCAATACGCGGGGTGGTGACCGGGTCGCTCTTCGACCGGAGATGACCGCCGGACTGTGTCGTGCCTATATCGAACACGGGATGGGAGTATTACCCAAGCCAATCAAGCTGTTCACGATGGGACCAGTATTTCGCTATGACCGGCCACAGGAAGGGCGCTACCGTGAACACTGGCAGGCCAACTTTGATATGTTTGGGGAAAATGATCCTATTCTCGATGCTCAGATTATCCAGCTTGCTTTTCGTGTGGTGAGTCAGCTTGGGTTGAAGAACATTGAATTTCAAGTAAATAGTATCGGGACTCCGGAGTCTCGGCGGGATTATGAAAAAGCGCTCGTCCGATACTTGGAGGCACAAAAGACGAAACTTTGTCAGAATTGTCGCGAACGATTAGTGTCCAATCCGATGCGTATTCTTGACTGCAAGGAGGACAAGTGTATCCAGTTGACGGCTCATGCTCCGCAGTCTATTGATTACCTCGATCAGGAATCGCGAGATCATTTCAAACGTTTGCTCGAATACCTCGATGAATTGGAGTTGCCGTATGTCATCAACACTCGTTTGGTACGAGGGCTGGACTACTACACAAATACTGTTTTTGAGATTCGTTCTACGGATAAGGATGGTAAAAATTATTCACTCGGGGGTGGTGGACGGTACAATCGTCTCATCGAAACACTTGGTGGCGAACCGACACCAGCAATCGGATTTGGATTAGGACTGGATCGTATCGTGCTCGAGATGAAACGAACTCAGGTCAAGCCGTATCAGGAACCACGCCCGAGAGTATTTCTGGCTCAACTTGGTGATATGGCCAAGAAAAAAACACTACGCTTGTTCTCAGCTTTGGAAAAAAATGGTATTCTCATTGCAGAAAGCTTCGGACGAGGCAGTCTCAAGTCGCAGATGCGCGTCGCCAATCGTCTCGGCGTCGAAGTGACGGTTATTGTTGGACAAAAAGAGGCTCTCGATGAAACGGCCATCGTTAAAGACATGGTTTCAGGGACGCAAGAAACAGTCACGCAGGAGCGCTTGGTAGATGCTGTAAAAAAGATTTTGAAGACCAATGTAGCGCTCAATGTCTAAATTGTGATATGAAAACCATCTTCGAGAAAATTCGGGACCGGGAAATTCCTACGGAGTTCCTCTACGAAGACGATGAAGTGATGGCGTTTTATGATATCGCTCCTATCGCTCCGGTGCATGTACTCATTGTTCCAAAAAAGGTTATTGTTAGTATTGCTGAAATGGAAGATGGTGATGAGCGTATAGTGGGCAAAATGTTTCTGGTGGCCCGAAATATCGCTCGGGACTTGAAAATTTCTGAGAAAGGGTATAAACTGCTTATCCGGGTAGGGAAGGACGGTGGCCAAGAAGTGGCCCACCTACATCTTCACTTACTTGGCGGGGCACGATTGAGTGAGAATATTCACCCTGTGTAAATGTATTGATCGCTTTCCAGAGCGGAAAGCATGATAGGAAAGGAGGTCTTGTATATGATTCAGGTAAAAAGAAAAGAGAGAGAAACAGCCGAGAGTTTGATCCGGCGTTTTTCGCGTCGCGTTCAGCAGAGCGGTGTCCTAAGGCAGGTCCGCAAACTGCGTTTTCGCGTTGAAGAACAGAGTCGTGACAAACGACGTGCTGGCGCCCTCTATAAAGTAAAGATCCGCAAAGAAATTACCCGATTGAAGAAACTCGGGAAGTTTGATGACGAGGCTCTGCGCGATATCAAAAAGAGAATTTAATCACCCTGTGCACATATGGGACTCTATCAGACCCTGGGGGATGACTTGAAGCAAGCGATGAAAGCAGGTGAAACGTTCCGAAGGGATACGCTTCGCCTGCTTCAAAGCGCGGTAAAAAATGTGGCTATCGATAAGCGTGTGGCACCAGCCGAACTGAGTGATACGGATGTGGAAGATGTGATCAAAAGACTGGTGAAGCAACGCAAAGACAGTATCACACAGTATCGAGCAGGGAACCGTGAAGATCTCGCAGAGAAAGAAGAAGAGGAGTTGACTCTCCTTTCGGTGTATCTTCCCGAGGCTATGGGAGAAGCAGAACTCGGTGCACTCGTTGCTGACGCCTTGAAAGAGGCAGGTTTGACTACCAGAGACAAAATGGGTCAGGCTATGGGTGTTGTCATGAAAAAAGTGGCCGGACGGGCCTCCGGGGATGATGTTCGTCGAGTCGTCGAGTCATTGCTCTCGTAGTATGCATGTTACGGTTCACTATACAGAGGAAGTCCCGACGAGTTTGGCAGAATCCTTTCTGAAGAGGATAGCCGAAGAAACACTGGTACGTTTTCCGTCTACAATTCTGGAACAGAAAACCGTTTCATTGAACGCTGTGGCAGTCTCTCGGGCCAAGATTCAAGAACTCAATAGGACCTATGGCGGTAAAGATAAAGTAACTGACATCTTGTCTTTTGGTGAGTATCCCGATAGGGGGAGTTTGGAACACGATACCAATCAGGAGATTTTTTTGGGAGAGATATTTTTTTGTTACGAATATATTGTGGCAGGAGCCCGAGAAGATGCGGTGACGGCAACGCATGAAATGATGTACGTTTTTTCACACGGTGTGCTCCATCTGTTGGGGTATGATCATGAAGAGGAAATGTTCGCTATTCAGGACGATGTGACAGAGCATCTCATGCAGTCACAGGAAAAGCAGTAATAAACACATACCAATACTATGAGACGTTTGATGCGTAGTGTCACCCATGCGGTGAGAGGAATTTCTTTTACATTGAAAAGTGAACGGAATTTCCGAGTAGAGTCTCTGATTGCTACCCTGGCACTCCTGTTCATGCTCTGGCTCCCGCTGAATCGAACCGAAGAAGCGTTGCTTATTATAATAATCGTGCTGGTGTTGGCTATGGAGCTCATCAATACAGCCGTGGAACGAGTGATGGATATACTGAAGCCTCGGGTACACCCGTATGCCCGGGTGATTAAGGATGTCATGGCCGGAGCGGTGTTTTTGGTCTCATTCGGAGCTTTTTTGATTGGCATGTTGATATTTCTTCCGTATTTGTGGAGATATATCATCTGAAGAGTGTGTGAAGAGGAGGCGTACGAACTTTTTCTTTTTTGCCGAAGAGCGTTTTTTGGGGTATACTCATAGCTGAGGGAGCTCCGTTTTTACAGAGAGCTTGGATTTTTTTATTCTTTCCCTTCACAGAATAGACAAACAAAAAAGAGTGTTTATATTGCATCTGAGTTTTTTCTATGTCGAGAAGTAATTATTACGTTGGTCTTGATATCGGGTCTGCTAATATCCGGGCTGTCATAGCCGAGGAAATAACTCCCGATGAACCATTGCGGGTTGTTGGGATAGGAATGGCTCCTTCCGAAGGAATTCGTCGTGGTTCAGTTGTGAATGTGGAAGCGGTGGCCAAGGCAGTCAATGTTGTTTTGGAGCAGGCAGAGCGTATGGCCGGACATCCAGCAGAGACCGTCATCGTTGGCGTCTCCGGTACAGAGATAACCTGTCAGAATGCCCTGGGAGTGATTGCTGTCGGGCGGGCTGACGGAGAGGTAACCTACGATGACACTACTCGGGTGCTCGAAGAAGTGCAGGCGCGTTTGACACTTCCCCTCAACCGAGAAATTATCCATGTCATCCCCAAAGATTATCGATTGGACGATCAGAAAAATATCAAGGATCCATTAGGGATGCACGGTGTTCGTCTGGAGATGAATGCTCTAGTGGTGAGTGACAGCACAGCCCATTTGAAGAATATCAGCCGTAGTCTCGAACAGGCCGGTACTAATCCAGATAGTTTTGTTGTTGAACCATTGGCTTCAGCTGAAGCGGTGCTTCATCAGAAACAAAAAGAACTCGGGACAGTACTCGTTAATATCGGCGGAAGTACGACATCAGTAGCGGTGTTTGAAGACGGTGACCTTCTTCATCTGGCGGTACTCCCAGTGGGAGGCGCTCATATCACCAACGATATTGCTATCGGTCTGCGGACGTCTATCGAAGTGGCAGAGGCCGTCAAACTCCAGTATGGGATTGCTTCACCGAGAGAAGTGAGCAAAAAGGAGGAGATTGATCTTGGTATGATTGATTCACAGGAAGAGGGACTTGTCTCTCGTTATCATGTGGCAGAAATTATCGAAGCGCGACTCGAAGAAATATTTACTTTCGTGAATATCGAACTCAAGAATATCGGAAGAGAAGGATTGTTACCGGGGGGATCAGTACTGACGGGAGGAGGAGCTCTCTTGCCGGGCATTGTCGAACTGGCCAAGAGTACACTTCGTTTGCCGTCTCAGATTGGCTATCCGAAACCACTTGGTGGTATACTGGACGAAGTAGATAATCCACAGTTTGCCACCGCTATCGGTCTCATACTGTTGGCGCAGTCTACCGGAGGAGAAAAGAAGAGTTTTTCAGCCCACAAAATTTTTGGGACGCTCCCGGATGGAGTTCAGTCGTTGGCGAAGAGAGTCAAGCACTGGTCTCAGCGTTTTCTCCCCTGAATTTTCGAGACAAAAACAAATATTTTTTATTAGGAAGAGGGCGGAAGTTTCCGTTTTTTTGCTTTTCTTGACACTCGTTCTTTTCTCGTGATAGAGTGGATTTTAAAGTGAAATGAGGTACTTGTGTTGTCTCGCGGAAGCGCAGTATACTACCTTTACTTGCCGAAACAATTTTTCTAACCAATGAAGCTCTATGGCTGAGATCAAACCCGATATCGAAACGTTTGCCAAGATTAAAGTCGTCGGTGTTGGTGGTTCTGGCAACAATGCTATTTCCCGCATGATCGACGCCAAAATCAAGGGTGTAGAATTCGTCGCTATCAATACCGATGCTCAAGCGCTGCATCATTCCAAAGCCCAGGAAAAAGTCCATATCGGAAAGAATCTGACCAAGGGACTGGGTGCCGGTATGAATCCAGAAATTGGTCGTCAGGCTGCTGAAGAAAACCGTGATGAAATTCAAGAAGTGTTGAAGGGCGCTGACATGGTGTTCGTTGCCTGTGGACTCGGTGGTGGGACTGGATCTGGTGCTGCTCCCATCGTAGCGGAGACTGCCAAAGAGCTAGGTGCACTGACCGTTGGAGTTGTGACCAAGCCATTTGCTTTCGAAGGATCACAGCGTCGTGCTATTGCTGAAGAAGCATTGGAAAATCTGAAAGACCGTGTCGATACGCTCATCACTATCCCGAATGACAAACTGCTCTCGATCATCGATCGTCAGACGACTTTGGTTAATGCTTTCCGTATCGTCGATGATGTGCTCCGTCAGGGTGTCCAGGGAATTTCTGATTTGATTACCAAACCTGGTATCGTCAATGTCGACTTTGCCGATGTCCGTGCCATTATGGAAGACAGTGGCAGTGCCCTTATGGGGATTGGTATCGCCTCGGGTGAGAATCGGGCGGTGGAGGCTGCCAAGGCTGCTATCAACAGTCCGCTCCTCGAGCTGTCTATCGATGGTGCCAAGGGCGTACTGTTTAATATTTCTGGTTCGACTGACTTGACGATGCTTGAAATAAACGAAGCAGCCAATATTATTACTGAAAATATCGATCCGAATGCCAAAGTCATCTTTGGTGCGGTGACCGATGATCAGATTCGTAAGGGTGAAATTCAGATTACCGTGGTGGCTACCGGTTTCGATATTCCACGAGCCAAAGAAACACCAGGACTCATCAATCGGGCACCGAGTATCGCCAGTCGTCAGCGTGCTGCTCAGGCTGCGGTCGTTGAAGAGGAGCGGGAACAGGAAGCAGAAGAAGTATTCGAAGAAGCTATCACCTTCCCATCACGCAAGATTGAACAACCAGTGATGATTATCGAAGAAAAGATTCAGCCTCGGGGTATGGCAGTCCGAACCGAATCCAAAGAACTGGTGGAGGAAGAAGACCTCGAAATTCCAGCCTTCATCCGCAGAAAAATGAAGAAATAATTTGTATCATTCTAAGCCACCCAATTCGGGTGGTTTTTTCTTTTCTCTTGTTTATTGATATTCTGAATAAAGAGTTTGTTTGAATAAAAATATGTCTGTGCCCTTTTCTATAAAACACCTCTCTACCCTGATAAAATTTTGGACACTGGTATTGGTGATATCTGGAGTGAGTCTTTGGATATTTTCTCCTAATAGAGGTTCATCGGTTCATGCTGAACCTATTGTCATTGGTTCTGGAGAAGCGCCTCTGTTGTTTCCACCACGGATTGTTGAGATAGTACCTGAGAGAGATGCCACGGATGTTTTGCTTGGGATAGAGGACCCGATCATGGTGAGATTTGCAGAATCCGTGAAGCAGTATCACATTCGTTTTGAACTCGACCCTGAGGCGGAGCTGTTGTACGAAAACAATCCTGAGAAGACAGAGTTTCGTTTGCTCCCCAAAGAGCCACTGCGTGAAGGGGTACGGTACACACTCACGATTGCCTATATTTCGCGCGAAACACCGGATGGTATCTATAAACCACTGACAGAAACGAGTTTTACGACGCTCGTTGCCCCGGTCAGTGCCCAGCCAAAAGTTTCCGAGTCGGTCACTCCTTCGAACACCGTTGCCCGTCGGACAGAGGGAAAGTATATCGATGTTGATATCACTCATCAGACGATGGTGCTATTTCAGGATGGCGTCCCAGTGGAGAGTTATTTGGTGTCTTCTGGGAAGCGGGGGATGGACACGCCCAAGGGTGAGTTTGCTATACAGAACAAAGCTCCGCGTCCCTGGTCCAAAACCTACGGACTGTACATGCCCTATTGGATGGCGTTTACCGCTGATGGAAAGTATGGTATTCATGAGTTGCCAGAGTGGCCGGGAGGTTATAAAGAAGGGGCTAACCATTTAGGTCGGCCAGTGTCACATGGCTGTATTCGTCTTGGCGTGGGCCATGCCAAGCAGGTGTATGAGTGGGCCGATATTGGCACGACGCTTATCATCCACTAGGCGATGATGGATTTTCCTTTTCTTCCGCGATTCTGCTATGCTGGAGGCGTCAGTATTTTTCCTAAGAAGTTAATGAAGCTAAGAAGCAACAAGCTGCACCCTCATGCTCTGTCCCTACTGTAATCATCCCGAAACGAGAGTGGTGGATTCCCGCGAAACCCAAGAGGGCCGGGCTATTCGTCGTCGTCGCGAGTGTGAAAAGTGTGATGCTCGTTTTAGTACCTATGAAGAAGTAGAAATTTTTCGGTTGCTGGTGGTGAAGAAAGACGGTCACAAGGAAGAGTATGATAAGACTAAAATAGAAAAGGGTCTGCGCCGGGCGTTTGAGAAGCGTCCCCAGGCAGAAGAAAAGATTGAAAAGATTTTGGGGGAGATAGAGTACACTCTTCACGAGAAACAGGTCCCGGCTATTCCGAGCCGCGAAATCGGATCCCTGATTATGGAAAAATTGAAAGAGGTGGATGAAGTGGCCTATATCCGTTTCGCTTCGGTGTACAAATCATTTGGGAGTGCACAGAGTTTCCTCAAGGCGCTACAAAAATTGAAATAGCTACTTGATCGATATAGGCACAAGATGTAGCGCAAGAAAAAATCGGATGGAACGGGTATTATTCTAGAGCTCCGCTCTATGGAGAAAGATGAAGTGTTTTTCTTGGGGATGCTGTCTTTCATCATCGGTGTTGCCTCCGGATCATTTTTTGTTTTTCCGATTGACGTGCTTCTTTTTTGTGCCGGCGCCGTGAGCATCGCCGTGTTTGCCGTTTTTCCCAAAAGAGAAGTGATCTATAGTGCCCTGATTGTCCTTCTCTGGTTCGGAGGGGCGACGCTCAGTGTTAGGGCACTCCATGCTTTTCAGAATCTGACTGATTTTTCCGATGCTGTACAGGGTGAAGTTCGCGTTATTGCTGATCCGGAGGAGCGTGAGTTTTTTCAGCAGGTGGTAGTACGGTTTGAACAGTGCGCGAGCCAAGGGTGCCCAGTGGCAGATGTGCTGTGGCAAGCTCCACTGGCTTCGAAAATAGCGGCTGGTGACCGGTTTGATTTTTCTTGTCGTTTAGAAATACCGAAGAATTTTACGCCGGACTTTGATTATCGGATGTATCTGGCCAAAGACGGTATCGGTTACCTTTGTCGGAAAGCCGAGAGTGTGAGTATGGTATCAGGAGATTGGCAGGGGAAACTTCGGTCGTGGCTATATGTTCCGAAGCATGTGCTTGAGGGAGCACTGTCGCGGGCGTTGTCTGAACCGGAAGCCGGCCTCGCCAAAGGACTCCTTTTAGGAGGGGATACGTATCTTCCGAAAGCACTGAAGGACTCTTTCACGTCTGTTGGTCTCACACATATTATTGCAGTGTCGGGATACAATATCACTCTCATTGCTGAAATGCTTTTGGTAGCAGGGCTTGGTTTGGGACTGTGGCGGAGGCAGGCTGTATGGATGGCATTTTTTGGTGTGGTCTTTTTTATTCTCATGATTGGTTTACCGGCCTCAGCCCTGCGTGCTGGAACGATGGCTGGAGTAGTGTTCATCGCTTGGCAAACAGGGAGGCTGGCGCGTCCCATCAACGCACTTTTGCTGGCGGGGGGAGGGATGCTTCTTTTTCATCCGCTCCTCCTTCGCTACGATCTCGGATTTCAGTTATCTTTTCTTGCTACACTGGCTCTCTTATGGATATCTCCCTACTATGAATACTTTGCTCCGGAAGGCTGGGTGGCAAAAAAAATTGGTGAGGTATTCGTTTTGACAGTGGCCGTGCTCCTGTTTGT
Source organism: Candidatus Moraniibacteriota bacterium (assembly GCA_017992575.1). GTDB lineage: Bacteria > Patescibacteriota > Minisyncoccia > Moranbacterales > UBA1568 > UBA1568. Next base: position 15,744 of record JAGOOJ010000004.1, read on the forward strand.
GCTTCCGATAACTCTCTTTAATTTTCATTTCTTCTCGCCACTCATCCTGGTGAGTAATCTACTAGTCATCCTAGTTCCGTTTGCCATGGCGACTTCTTTCGGAGCAGCGCTCTTGTTTCTTTTTGTGCCAGGGGCTCATCTGTTTGTTGCTTGGGTTGCTTTTGGATTCCTGACTATTCTCACTCGTAGTGTAGAGTTTCTTGGAGCGCTCGACGGAGCGCGTATGACAGTTGCAGGATTTGGCCTACCCCACCTATTTCTCTGGTATACTGTTTTGATACTCATAATCCTCGCCGGTCGCTACTGGTTTGCCAAGAAACTGTATATCTATGGATAAGAAGTACACTCTTTTGTTGGTAGGACTGCTCTGTTTAACGCTTGCGAGCGGATGGTTTCTTTGGCGTTTGCTCCAATTAGAGAAAGGGACCACAGTCACTTTTCTCAACGTCGGGCAGGGAGATGCTATTCTCATCGCTCAGGGACGAAACCAGGTGTTGATTGATGGTGGACGAACAGGCAAGGAGCTTCTCGCTCGTCTCGGGAGGAATATTCCTTTTTGGGATCGTACTATCGAAATAGTCATCGCGACCCACCCAGATGCCGATCATATCGGCGGATTTCCAGGACTCCTCCGTTCCTATCGAGTGGAACAGGTACTGACGACGGGAGCGGAGAGTGAGACGGAAATTTTTTGGCTCTTTCAATGGTCTATCAAACAGTATGTACAGCATGAGGCACTGAAAATTTTTCGAGGGACTAAAATTACTTTTCCTGCGGGCGGGGAATTGTTAGTCGAACATCCGCTCACTCCGCTTCCCAAAGAAACAGCCGATGCCAATAGTGGAAGTATCGTGGCCCGGTTTGTTTATGGTGAGACGAGTTTTTTGTTGACGGGCGATCTTCCCCACGAAGAAACAGTGCTCCCTGATGAAACAGTCGCTACGGTACTCAAGGTGGCTCATCATGGGTCTCGCTACTCGACGAGCGAGGCCTTTCTGGACCGTATTCGCCCCAAGGAGGCTGTTATCTCGGTTGGAGAGAATAACTATGGGCATCCGGCTCCGGAGGTGCTGGAGCGTCTTGAGCGTTTCGGCACGGTTGTCTATCGGACAGACCAGAGAGGAGACATACAGTATCGGTGTACGCCGGCGTTGAATGGGTGTCAGCAGGTCCCATAGGGGCCGTGAGACACTCTCAGAAAGGGATCAGTTGCCAAGGAAAGAAAACCCCTGTATACTTGGTCCGACATCGAGAAATGAGTCTGGTATTGCTAAATATATTTTTCTGTGGCATAATTAACTATAGTGTAAGTTGTAAGTGTTAGAATCCTATGTCTACTGCTCATCCAAAAAAGGAGCGCACCCTCATTATCGTAAAGCCTGATGGTATTCAGCGTTCCCTGATGGGAGAAATTCTCATGCGGATTGAACGAACAGGGTTGAAATTTGTTGCTATGAAGTTTCTTCTGCCGGAGGCGGATCAGTGTTGGAAACACTACAATAAAGATGAGGAATGGTTTTTGAAAAAAGGCGCGCGTATCGTTGATGATCGGACGACCCATGGGTTGCCTATTGAAAAAGAGGCCGTAGAGTATGGGAAAGACATCATTCAATCAAACGTGGATTTCTTTACTTCCGGACCAGTATTGGCTGCTGTCATTGAGGGAAACCAGTCTGTCGCTATTGTTAAGAAATTGGTCGGAGGTACCGAACCAACAACCTCGGATGTCGGTACGATTCGTGGTGACTTCACTGTCGATTCTTATGCGCTCTCCAGTCTGGATAACCGTGCTGTACGCAACTTGATTCACTGTTCTGATAGTCCAGAAGAGGCGGAACGTGAAATTCCAATCTGGTTTACTTCTGCTGATATTATTGGGTACCGTTTGGTACAGGAACAGGTGCTCTATGATGTGAACTTAGATGGTATGCTCGAATAATGAGAGTGTTTTCCAAAACTTGAAAAAGACCCTGAAAGGGGTCTTTTTTGTATGAAAAGCGCTAGAAACAAAGGTTATTTATGCACTTGACAGACAGACAAAAGCACTGTATAATGCTTGCTATATCAGAGTCACAAGCTTTGGTATGCCAAATTTCTGGGGAAGTTACCTGACGTCCCCAAAGAGTACTCGCAATCGTTTGCGAGTGTGTACTAACAAAAGCGCCAGGAGGCGTTGTGTCAAAAAAGAGTGAAAAGCAAGAACCGACAACGTGGAGTTGCCGGGTCAACAATCCGTCTTGCCCGCTTCAGATGGAGTTCGGGCAAGCTTGTCAGAAATCGATCCGTTCCGGATCGTGCTCCCGATCGGGAACATCCATTCCGGGTGGGCTCGGCGCAATGACGCGCATATTCGTAGCACGAAGGGAGGCGGAACGCGAAAAGCTGGCCGCCTAAAATCCGGCATCGTCCGGTACCACAACACAGGGAGCACCTCACGGTTGCTCTCTTTTCATTTGCCAAAAATCTTGGTATTCTCAATTGTACTTCTTCGTATAAAATTGCGGGCTGTAGTATATGGCAGTACGCGGGATGGGGGTGAAAAGTGAACTGCTTCACTTTTCACGGGTGTTTCCGTAAGTCGTCTCTGACTTACGGATAAAAAACACCCCGGACCCAGTGTTTGAATTAAAGAATTGTCGGTCACGGGGCGTAGTATAGTGGTAGTACGCAAGGCTGGGGGTCTTGTAGTTCGAGTCCGATTCTCGACGCCCCGACAATTATTAAATTCCAAGGAGCATATAGGCCGGGTTCCCTGTCTGCAACGTCTATACGTAGCATTGTGGGCAAGGATTCCCGGCAGTCCGACAAAGGAAACCATCAATACCACGTTTTCCGCATAGTATTGATGTTTTCATGGATCGAGAGGGGGTGCTTTTACTAATAATCGTAACCATGATATTGTTTTTCCATCGAGTTCTCGAGAGAGAATATGCTGTTTAACAACCTGCCAAACTTAGGGAGTAAGGCTATGAATCCGATTATTGTCAGGCGCGATGACTATTTGCGTCACGCCCTGACGTTTAACGACGCTGAGCGTACGCAAGTCGCGAGGTTTGCGGAATGGTTGCCCCACGAAATCATCGATGGTCATGTTCATTGTAATACGGAAGAGCAAGTGCTCGACGTGCCACAGAAGGCGTGCTGCCACATGCTTTCGACATTCCCGTATTTCTCTTTGGAGGAGTCTTATTCCGTCCATGGTCTGTTGTATCCTGGCAAGACGGTGCGCTGTCTTCGGTTTCCAAATGCCTTCCGTGGTATCGATCAGAAACGGGCGAATGCCTACCTTCTTGATCAGAGTCATCCTGATGATCGCGTGGCCCTCTTCGGTCTGCCGGAGGATGTCGAGTACACGCGGGGGATGCTTTCCCATGAGCGGGTTTCTGCCTTGAAGATGTACTATTCGTACGTCGAACCAACGGCCGAAGTCATCTATGATTGCTTCCCGCCACGGGTACTTGAAAGGGCTCAACAGCTGGATATCCCTATCGTGTTGCATCTGCCGAAAGTGATAACGAGGAGCCAGGATGACCTAGCGGCGATGCTTAAGGACTTTCCGTCCATCCGGATAGTGCTGGCCCATCTTGGATTATCGAAGTCTGTCATTCCTGGTCTACGTGAAGCATTCTTAAGGTTCGCCGAATATCCGAATGTCTCTATGGATACGGCTCTTAATCCTTCTAGTGAGGTGGTTGCTCTCGCAATCGAAACCTTCGGTTGGAGAAGAATTATATTTGGTTCAGATGAACCGCTGAATCTTCTCCGGTCAAGACCCTATCGGCATCCTGTACTCGGCGAGCGTTTGGTGACGAACTACCCATATCATTGGGCGGATCCGCAGGAGCAGCGGGAATATGCTCATTTGGCTAGGAATCTGGTTCATGCACAGTGGCTTTCGCTGAGCGCTTTGTTTGATGCCATTGAGAATCTTCCGGCAGACGAACGTGAATCTGCTAAAACGCACATCTTTTCTCAGAATGCAAAACGGGTGTATGGGTTCTAAATCCATTCGCAACCATGTCTCGGCACGGTTGCTTTTTTTATTTGGATATGGTATGAAACGTGGAAGCATTTGTATGCTTCGGTGGAACTTTAACAATAAAAAAATCCCTATTGGTCGGTATATATTCCTGTGAAAGGATCGTGAAATGAAAACTGTGTTTGTAAGAGACCTTCTTGCCAATCCGGCGGGAGTTGATGTCAGTCTTTCGGCTTGGGTGGCCACGCGGCGAAAAGGGGGGAACGTCGTTTTCCTCGATCTCGTCGATTCGACCGGAAAGATTCAGGCTATCTTCGATCGGTCGCAGGTTGGGCCCGAAGTCTTCGTGCTTGCTGAAACGGTACCGACGGAGTCGGCCATCCATATCCGTGGCAGACTCGAGACGCGACCCCAGAACCCGCATGACATTCGAGCGCACACGATGGAGTTGATCGGCGCCGACGAGCTTCGGCTTTCTCCTCAACCGCGGACAGCTCGGAACGTCTTCGACAGCGGTCTGGCGGACCATGTCCTGCACAACAGGCATCTCTACATCCGCAATCCGAAGTCTATGGCCATCTTGCGCTTCCGCAGCGCGCTCATGAGCTATGTGCGGAGCTGGTTCGAAGCGAACAACTTTCTCGAGATCGACGCTCCGGTACTGACGGCGGTTCCGCTCTATGAAGACGGCTCGGCTGTTTCGCTCCAGATCAATGACGAGACGGTCTACCTGACCCAGTGCGTGGGCTATTACTTGGAGGCCGCAGTCCATGCCTTCGAGCGCGTCTACAACATGGGGCCGAGTTTCCGCGGCGAGGAGTCGCGGAGCAAGCGGCACCTCATGGAATACTGGCATATCAAGGCTGAGATCGCTTTCGCAGATCTCGATGACATCATTGGCATCGTCGAATCCGTGATCTCCATGGTTTCTCGGCAGTGCTGGGCACTACAAAGCGATGTCGCCAAGATCCTCGGTACCAGCATGTGCCTCGATGGCATGGAGTTGCCGTTTCCTCGCATTTCCTACGAGGAGGCAGCGCGGCAGCTTCGGGCCGATGGCTTCGCCTTTGAGTTCGGCACGAACTTGGGCTCGGCGGAGGAGGCGGCGCTCTCCCGACAGTTCCAGCAACCGTTCTGGATCACCGGGATACCGCGCACCATCGAACCGTTTCCCTATGTCATTGATCCGGATGATCCTCGTGTCACTCGGGTCGCAGACCTCATAGCCACCAACGGTTACGGGGAGCTGCTTGGGGTCGCCGAAAAGATCTCCAGTACTGCGATGCTCGATGAGCGTATGCAGGAAAAGGGGAAGTTCCAAGACCCTCGCTACGAATGGATCCGGGATGTCCATCGTTCTGGTTGCGTGCCACACGCCGCCTTCGGTATGGGGCTTGAACGCCTCATCCGTTGGTTGCTGAACATCGAGCACGTTCGTGACGCGGCGGCATTCCCGCGTATCTTCCGCCGCCGTATCTTCCCGTGAATCATCCACTCCTGTGAAAGGAACGTTACCATGTCAACGATTCAAAGAGTACTTGCCGGCAACATCACCGGCATGATCGGTGCCGCAGTCCGTACTTGCGGATTCGTCGAGACCGTCCGTGACCAGAAGCATCGCCAGTTCATCGTCTTGCGTGACGGCTCTGGAACGGTCCAGCTCATCCACGAGAAAAACCCCGAGCAAGCAAAGCTGGCGGCCGAAATCGCCGCCCTGCGCGTCGGTTCGGCCATCGAGGTGTCCGGCACCGTCGTGGCCAGTCCGCAGGTGAAGCTCGGTGGCGTCGAGGTGGTTATCGATACGCTTACGGTCCACGGGCCGGCGTTCGAACAACTTCCCGTGACGCACGATTCGAGCCTCGAGCTCAGGATGGACTATCGCCATGTGAGTCTACGCTTCCCGGAATCGCAACTCATCATGCGCGTTCAGACCACCATGGAGTGGGCGATGCGCCAGTACTGGCACAACCTCGGGTTCGTCGAGATTCACTCACCGAAACTCATGGGCACTGCCAGTGAATCGGGAGCGGAGCTGTTCTCCCTGCCGTACTTCGGCAACCGGACCGCCTACCTCGCCCAATCGCCGCAGTTCTACAAGCAGATGGCGATGGTCGGCGGCATCGAACGCGTCTTCGAGATCGGTCCCGTGTTCCGTGCCAATCCATCCTTCACCTCCCGGCATGACACCGAGTTCACTTCGGTCGATGTCGAGATAGCCTGGGTGACTTCCCACGAGGACGTCATGTCTCTCGAGGAACACTGGCTCGTTTCAGTACTCCAGGCAATCAAGGAAGCTCATGGTGATGAGATCGAAAGGGTCTTCGGCGCCGAAGTGGTCATTCCGGAGCTACCTTTCCCGCGAGTCACCCTCGAAAGGGCGCGGGAGATACTGGCCGGACGCGGTCACATGATCGCGCACAAGGCGGACCTCGACCCGGCCGGGGAGCGGCTATTGGCTCAGTACATTGCGAAGGAATACGGTCACGAGTTCGTTTTCGTGACCGATTACCCCGTCTCTGTCCGTGCCTTCTACCACATGCGGCAGGAGAACGACCCCGAAACCACCAAGAGCTTCGACCTGCTCTGGAAGGGGGTGGAGGTGACGACGGGGGCGCAACGTGAGCATCGGCTGGCGCAGTTGCGAGCCCAGGCGATCGAGAAGGGCATCACGCCCGAGTCGCTCGCAGACTATCTGGGCTTCTTCCACCACGGCTGCCCGCCACATGGAGGGTTCGGCGCCGGTCTGACGCGGCTCCTCATGCTCCTGCTCAACCGGGACAACGTGAGAGAGGTCACCTACGTCTATCGCGGGCCAAACCGCCTGCGGCCGTAAGTCATCCGCAGAACCTGCGAGTTACCGGACACCATTACGTATGGTATCCGGTTTTTTTATTTGCCAATGACCCGAAATTTTGATAGATTATTTTCAGCTTATGAAAACTGTAAAAACTATCATTGCTATCGGTGGCGGGGAATTAAAGGATCTAGAAACCCTTCCAATTGACCGCACTATTATACAACTCTCGCGGAAAAAATCTCCTCGTGTTTTGTTTATTCCAACAGCAAGTAATGATTCTTTTGGGTACTGGGAAACCTTCCAGGCTGTGTACGGAAAGAAGCTTGGTTGTAAAACGGATGTTCTTTTTCTTGTCCGTGAAAAATTAGCGTATGAAGAAATAGAGAAAAAAATATTGGCAGCAGATATCGTTTATGTGGGTGGCGGAAACACGTTGCGAATGCTGAGAATTTGGCGAAAATATGGTGTTGATCTCCTGCTTCGCAGGGCTTACGAAAAGGGAATTATTCTTTCTGGGTTGAGCGCGGGAGCCATATGCTGGTTTCTTTATGGGTCGAGCGACTCCCGATCCTTTATGAAGAATGGGAAACCGTCGAGTGCACTCATGCGTCTACGAGGACTCGGTTTTTTGCCGTTTACTTTAAGCCCGCACCATATTCGGGAGAAGAGACTGCGTGATCCGGGGATACAGGAGATTATGCAACGCACTCCTGGCATTGCCTTGGCACTGGATGACTGTAGTGCTATGTGTTTTCGAGGAGATGAGTACGAGGTATTAACAGCGAGGAGGGGCGTGGGTGTGAGGAAAGTATTTTCAAAAAAAGGTAAAATTGAAGTTTATGCGGTAGCAAGTAAGGGTTTGATAAGTGATCTTGCGCACAAATAGTAATGGGTAATTGAGGTCTTGGGTCCTTGCTACCCCGACAATTATTAAATTCCCAGGAGTATGTAGGCCGGGTTCTCCTCCCAAGGCGGACAGGGATTCTGCTTACCCCGACAAAGAACATCAAAAATCCGAGGCTCGTACCTCGGTTTTTTATCTATTGACAGAAAAGTAACTGAGGCGTATGGTTGAAAGTCCCTTTTTGGATGGGAAAGCCCATTAAATCACCCTTTACGAGGGACTTCCAAAAAGGTGGTACCTTTTTTTTCAAACCCGGGGCTCTCCCTCCCTTCGTCATCATGTGAGGGGCAACCCTTAGTTTTCCGAGAGGAAACACCATGAATGACGATTTTGACTTTTCGGCCCTGATTACGGGGTCGGACCATGGA
>JAGOOJ010000037.1 GCA_017992575.1 Candidatus Moraniibacteriota bacterium
GTATATCACTGACACTGGTCGCTGATAAACCCGTCGTCTTGGGTATACAGACGCCTCCGACAATAGTCCAGTCACCCGCCGGCGCCGGGCAGGCGACCGCCTGCACATACGAAGTCATACCCGCCACACCGCCTAAGACTACTCCTACTAAAACGAAGCTTCTCCAAGAAAAATTCATAGTGATTCTATTTTTATTTTTGAGAAAAGTATCCGAGCTCCTCTCCTCGTATCATACCTGTTCCAGCAAAAAAAACAATCCCCAGTGGATTGATTCCACAAGGGATTGCTCTTAGGTAATTTCCTAGCACTAGAACGTGTTGGAATCACCCACGAAAAAAGTCTTGGCTGCTGTCAAAACAACGAAACCGAGCAACGCCACGATGACACCGATAATCGAGTACATCATAGCGCTCTTGGCCTTGGTGATCTGATCATCATCCCCGGCAGCAGTGAGATAGAGGATACCCGAGATAACGAACCCAATAACCGCCAAAAATCCGACGATGCCGAGGAGCCAGTTCATGAGGTTAGTCATGAGCGTGCTGATACTAGTATTCGCCAAGCCAGAGTAACCAGCAGTGGTGTTAGCATTCGTCACTCCGTCGTTCAAAGCCAAAGCCAAAGCGCTCAATGGAGCAAAAGCAACCACCATAGCAACCGCTCCGAACAGAACGTTTTTAATTTTATTCATAATTCTCACCTCCTTTCAGTATGTTTATCCGGCCCATCCAGATGAACGTTTTCTTTTTCTTTTTATTATATTCGGAACAGCGATCCCTCAGGAAAAAATTACGGAGACATGAGATTCCCAATCTGGGTCACTAGGAGTACTGCCCCTAAAATTATTGCGAGTCCTACCACACAGGCGAGTGCCCCCTGTTTGGCTACTCTCATACGCTGTTCATCGCCACCCGCTGTGAGGTACCAGATACCCGACACTACTAATCCGATTATACCAACAACCCCGGCAATTGACAACAAGAACTGTAACGTATTCACCAGCACCCTACCGAGAGGCACCGCGTCTTCAATCGTTCCGGCAGCCGAGGCGACTGATACAAGAGAAAAAAATTCCATATTCTCTGCGACGATGAATTATTTTTTGGCAGCGTTAGAACTCTGATCACACGCAAATGAGAATGTCCCACCTTTTACTAGCCCACCGAGTGGTTTGGTAGCATCAGCGTTACTGACCAATATCGTCAATACCGTATTGACGATGAGCCAGGCAGACAACATGATACCGAAACCAATCATAGAAGCAAGAATACCACCCTTGGCTGTTTGCATCATCCCCGGATTACCAGCTGACACCACGTAGAGCACAGCCATAGCAAACATGACCGTAATAGCGATAACCGTCATCACACCGAGACCCCATTTAATCAGGTTATTGCCAGCTACAACGATGTGACAGACGGTGCAGGGCGCAGATTCGTCCATAGGGAGGGGTGTCGCAACATCATCATTGGTCAGACCACAGGGGATGAGACCCGCTACTGCAACCTGCGGAGTAAACGCAACGAATATTCCGACAACAAAGAGAAGGCTAACAAAAATATGTTTCATAGACGGAGAATAAATTTCCTGAACACCGTTATTTTATCACGAGAAAAGAGAAAAGAACAATCTTTTGTTTCAAACAAAAAACTGCTTCTTCAGAAGCAGTTTCGAAAAGATCAGGCTCTTATTTTTTTCTGCCTGCTTTGGTACGATCAGTTTCTGTCAAAAACTGTTTGCGCAGACGAGTACTCTTCGGAGTCACTTCCAGGTATTCGTCTCCCAGAATAATTTCCAAGCCCCGCTCAATAGTAATTTCGAGCGGTGGCACGAGTTTGATCGCTTCATCAGTACCAGAAGAACGCATGTTACTCATGGCCTTGCCCTTGATCGGGTTCACAGCCATATCCGTTCCCTTGGCCACATTTCCCACCACCATACCCTCATACACTTCCGTTGATGGAGCGATGTAGAGCACTCCGCGGGACTGGAGGTTATTGAGCGAAAACGCCAGAGCCTTGCCGGTAGCCATGGAGACCATTGATCCAGCCTCTCGAGACTTGATCTCGCCGGCATAGGGACGGAATCCCAAAACGCGAGAATAGAGCGTCCCCTCACCGCGGGTATCCACCATAAATTCTCCTCGATAGCCAAGGAGTCCACGAGTAGGGACCTCGAAAATGAGCCGAGTGTAGCCACCAGATCCCTCTTTCATTTCCATCATGATACCCTTGCGCTTGCCCATCTTTTCAATGACGGTACCAGATACTTCGAGCGGGCACTCCACGGTTACCTCCTCGAATGGCTCAGACTTGACCCCCTCTACATCCTTGATGATGACTTGGGGTTGCGAAACCTGGACTTCATAGCCTTCGCGACGCATATTTTCGAGTAGGATAGCCACATGCAACTCTCCTCGACCATACACCTTGTAGTGATCATCAGAAAAATCAATTTTCAATCCAACGTTTATTTCCAGTTCTTTTTCGAGACGTTCTCGGAGTTGTTTATTGGTGACATACTTTCCTTCACGACCCGCAAATGGCGAATCATTGACCAAAAAATTGAGCGAGATAGTCGGTTCATCGATAGCAATGATGGGCAACAGTTCCTGAAAATGCGTGGCGCAAATCGTATCACCGATATCGATGTTGGGCAGTCCTGCAATCATGACGATATCCCCCGCTTCCGCAACGGTGGCCTCTACTCGCTCTAAACCACGAAAGGTAAAGAGTTTCACGATACGTCCGGTCTCACTTTTCCCGGTGACACTACGCACCAACACTTGATCGTTAACCCGCAGTGTTCCTTCGTATACCCGAGCCACCGCCAAACGGCCAACAAAATTATCGTATCCGAGATTAAATGGCTGAGCTCGGAGCGGTTCATCAATATTATGTGAAGCGGCTGGCACTTTTTCCAAAATAGTATCGAGGAGTGGCGAGAGATCAGTCCCTTCTTCTTCGAGGGTTAACTTGGCAATACCCTGACGAGCGATAGCGTAGACCACTTTGAAATCAAGCTGTTCGTCACTGGCCCCTAAATCCAAGAAGAGTTCGAATACCATTTCTTTTACCTCTTCTGGGCGGGCAGCCGGTTTATCAATCTTGTTCAATACCACGATCGGTCGCAGTCCGAGTTCGAGTGACTTCTTCAACACAAAACGCGTCTGAGGCATCGGCCCCTCCTGAGCATCCACCACCAAAACAACACTGTCGATGGAACGAAGCACTCGTTCTACCTCAGATCCGAAATCAGCGTGCCCCGGGGTATCAACAATATTGACCTTGGTATCTTTATAGAACAGAGCAGCATTTTTGGCATAAATCGTAATTCCTCGTTCCTGTTCCAATGCATTGGAATCCATAGAAACGCTGTCCGAGGTTACCATACCCGTTTGGCGCATCAAAGCATCAGTCAAAGTTGTTTTGCCATGGTCAACGTGAGCGATGATGGCGATATTTCTAATTTCCATAGGACGGTATACTTTAAATTGAAATACTCACCTCAAGGTCGAAAAAAGGCGTTTTTCACGCCTACAACTACAAGATGTCGTATCCCTGATACTATACCTGATAAGGCTTGTTTGTGCAAGTACCCCTTACTCCTCTCCAAGAAACAATCAAGCGACAGCAATGCACTTCACACAGCGACAGCCGATCTGTTTGATAAAGCCCTCGAAATGATCCTTACCGTAGTGATACGTGATTTCCTCCCCTTCAGGGATAGATCTCTTGGCTACGATAAAAATGCGACCCCGACGGTTGAGTGCTTCACAGTTCGGGCGACAGGAATGATTGGCATAGCGGGCAGTATTGTACCGCGGACTGCCATCAATATCCCACTTGGTATTGATATTGAACATATAACGGTTCTCTCTGGTGTCGCCAATTGCTGTTGGAATCCGTTCACCGACATATTCAATAAGAGTTGTCCCCTTCATTATTGGTACCACTGCAAAAAGTCCCAATCCTGCCCGAGAACGCTTCACCCGAATATATGGAGAATGTGTTTTGGATACAGCCATAGTAAGATTCAATTTAATACAGAGAATACCCACAGTACCAGAAATACCAAGGCAAATCAAGTCTCCAGGAAAGGAGCCTTGAGAGCTGAGAGCAAATGTACTATACTCACGAAAGATATAAGTAAACAATAATATAATAACTATGGGGAAAGCTCTTGGTGTCGTCGTGATTATCGCGGTCGCTTTTATCGGTTACTCGCTGTTTCAAAAAAGTAAGGTCGCCAATACTGAACCAGATACAAAGGATCTGACCATGAAAGCCACTGGTCCAGTAAAAGAATTTACGACCACAGCCTACTATGATGAAACCGGCGTGTGGTACTCACTCAAAGAAATACGCGTAAAGAAAGGGGATACCGTTCGAGTCATGGCCACCAACACCAAAGGCATGCATGACTTCGTTATTGATGAGTTCGGTGTCAAAAAAGAACTCCCTATGAATGAAGCAGTGACTATCGAATTTACCGCTGACAAGACTGGTGAGTTTATCTACTACTGTTCAAAGCCAGGCCATCGGGACAAGGGCCAGTGGGGAAAACTGATTGTTGAGTAAACATTCTCTTCCTATCAAAAAACAGCCTCTCCAGGCTGTTTTTTGATATCCGTTACTCAAAACACCACAATGGCGATGAGTGTTCTCAATTACTCTTTATTCATAACGAAGCGCGTCCATGGGCGTCAAATTCGCTGCCCGGCGCGCCGGATAGAATCCAAAGATGATACCGACACCAGCGGATACACCAAAAGCCAATAAAACCGAGGAAGGTGCAACCACTGTAGCGAGCCCCGCCAGTTTTGTCACGAGAAGTGATGCTAACCAACCCAGTGCCACCCCTATCACTCCTCCAAAAAACGTCAGTACAACTGCTTCTGATAAGAACTGCCACAAAATATATTCTTTTTTAATTCCCACCGCTTTACGTAACCCAATCTCCCGAGTGCGCTCTGTCACGGTCGTCAGCATCATATTCATGATACCGATACCTCCTACCAAAAGCGAGATGCCAGCGATAGATGCCAGGAGAATAGTAAAGGTCCCGGTAATACTTGAAGCGGTAGCAATGATATCGGCTTGATTGGTCAGACTAAAATCAGCCGCCGTCGGATCAGCAATGCCGTGCCGTTGCAACAAAAGATTGGTAATCTGCTCTTGAACAGCGACCATCGCTCCCTCATCGGCAGCCGCTACACTCACCGTCGACACAAATATGTCTCCCGCCAAAAAATGCTGGGCGCTCGAAATCGGTACGTAAATAGAATCATCCGGATTGGTAAACCCACTTCCTCCCTTTGAAAGCGTCACGCCAATCACTTCAAAATCAATGTTCTTCACCCGAATTGTTTTTCCGAGAGGATCTACGTCTGCCCCAAATAAATCGTCCCGGGTAGTCGGCCCTAGGACAGCAACTTTAGCGGAAGTTCTCACCTGTTGATCGCTCACAAAGACACCAGAACTCATGGCGATATTACGCACCGTCAGATACGCCGGAACCGTTCCCACGACCTGTGTGTTCGTATTCGTTCCCTTGGCGGTAATCTGGTACCGTCGTGATACTTCCGGAGCGACTGCCTTGATATTCTGGACGCTACTTTCAATAGCACTTGCGTCATCAAGTGTCAGTGATTGAGCGCTTCCGGCACCGCTACTGAGTCCGCCACTGCGCTGTGCACCAGGACGAACGATGATAAGATTGGATCCGATAGATTGAATACTTGAGGCTATGGATTCCTGTGCTCCCTGCCCGATGGAAACCATAGTGATGACCGAAGCAATACCAATCACAATTCCGAGTATCGTCAAACTTGATCGGACCATATTAGCCGAAAGTGAATGAAACGTCTCCAGGAGAATATCTTTGAGAATCATTTTGGTAAAATATTATTTTGAGTATCACTCTCAATCTGTCCATCTCGAATAGATATGGTGCGACCAGCAAACTGAGCAATCTCCGGCTC
>JAGOOJ010000038.1 GCA_017992575.1 Candidatus Moraniibacteriota bacterium
TCCGACGATATCAGCCACCGTTTCCACTTCACGAGAAGTATCTTTCATTTTCACAGAAATAAACTGGACGTAGTCTACTCCGAGCAACTTTTTCTGCAACGTTTGCACCGGTACGTAGGTAAAGGTATCAAAATTGAGAAAAGCTACTGCTCCTCGTGATGCCAATACCCCAATCACACGATACTTTTCCCCCTTCAAGGTGATGAACTCACCGAGAGCGTCACTCTCTCCAAAAAAAGTTTCTTTTGTCTCACTTCCCAGCACAACTACTTTTGCCAAACTATTATCCTCTTCCTCGGTAAAAAACCGACCACTCTCCAGTTTGGCATTAGCATCCACCAACGCCACATCTGGACCCGTACCAAACAAGGATATCCGCTTCCCCACAGAACCATAGGTTGCTCGCTCCTGACCAATAGTACCGGCGTATGCCCCGGCTACGTTGGGAAGTTTTTTTATAGCCAAACTATCTTTGACCGTGAGTGTTGTAATCTGTGTCCCCTGGGCTCGAGAAGTAGCATTCTCATTCGACGTTGATGTGGTGTTGGGAATCTTTACTTCCACCTGCACAATATCTGTCCCGAGACTCGCTACCTGAGCCAAGATAAACCCCTTAACTCCTTCGCCGAGCGACGTCACGACCACAATAGCAAATACCCCTATGACCACACCCAAAAGCGCCAAAGCAGTCCTGGCACGGTGAGTGGCAATAGTTCGAAAGGCAAAAAGGAGTGGCTGGGCAATTTTCATAATTTTTTACTCATAGCGGAGCGCTTCCATAGGACTGACTTTAGATGCTTTATACGCTGGGTATAATCCGAAAGTAATGCCAATAACGAGCGATACCGAAAAACCAATAATAACTGACGAAAGCGGAACGAGGAATTGCCAGTCGTAGCCAAAGTTCGGAATAATAAGCGCTGCTACATAGGCTATAAAAATACCGAAAACAATTCCGATACATCCACCCACGAGGGTAATAAACGAAGACTCAATAAGAAACTGAGTAATGATGTGTTCTGGCCGAGCACCTACTGCCTTGCGTAACCCAATTTCTCGGATACGCTGTGAGACCGAGATAAGCATCGAATTCATAATCCCGATACCACCAACCAACAGCGAAATGGAAGCGATAGCAATCAAAAAATACTTCAAAACATCAGTGATAGTTGTCAAAATGCCAAGCGCTGCTTTGGTACTACGCACAGAGAAATCAGATTCTTCCTCTGTTTCGAGATCATGACGATCGCGTAAGAGGAGCGTCATATCAGCCATAGTTCGTTCAATATTTTCTGGGCTGTCCACTTTACCACGAGCAAAATTCAAATAATTAATACCAAGCAAAATTTTCTGGGCTGTCACAAGCGGTACAAAAATAAGTGTATCGGGATTGGAAAACGCAGCAGAACCACGTTCCTCAAGCACCCCAACCACTTTGAAAGGATTTTTCTTGATGGTCACCACTTCGCCAATCGGACTTTGATTCGGAAACAAATCTCGTGCGCGACTCGCGCCTAGTACTACTACCCGCGACAGATCAGACTCTTCCTCAGCGAAAAAAAACCGACCTTCTGCAACGGCGATATTTTCTACTACTACCATATCGGGAGAAACCCCTTGAAAACTTGCTTCAAAAGAGTCAGCGTTTGATTCGACGGTCGCTGAACCACTCACGTATCCAGAGACAGCAGTCAGATGTGGAACATTGCGTCGCTCTCGTAGTGCTTTCAAATCATCATTTACAAATGTCGTTGTCACAATACCGAGCGCTGAAGCCGGTGGACCCTCTTCTTCTGAAGCTCCAGGAAGAACTGCGACAAGATTCGATCCAACACTCTCTATTTGAGACAGCACCAATTTCTGAGCACTGGCTCCAATAGCCATGACCATAATGACGGCTGCTACTCCAATCACCACCCCGAGCACTGTCAAAAAAAAGCGCAGCTTGGAAGCTGACAGCGATCGATAGGTTATTTTGATTGGGTCAGAAAATTTCATACTTACTTCAACAATTCCGTTTCGACATTGGCAATACGCCGATTTTCCACTGGTTCATCTGAAACAATTTCACCATCCACCATACGCAAGATACGCTTGGCATGCTCTGCCGTTGATGTCTCGTGCGTTACCAGGACTATCGTCCGACCAGCAGTATTTAACTGTTGTAATATGTTCATTACTTGCAAACCCGATTTCGAATCAAGGTTGCCCGTTGGTTCATCCGCAAAAATAATATCTGGATTGTTTACCAGCGCTCGAGCGATTGCCACACGTTGTTTCTCACCACCCGAGAGCTGGTTCGACAGATAGTTGGCACGATGTGACATTCCGACGGCACTGAGCGCCTCTTTCACCCGAGTATCATTGGATGCTTCCGCTACATCGTCATAGAGCAATGGAAGTTCCACATTCTCCGCAACTGTTGTTTTTGGAAGAAGGTTAAATGCCTGGAAAATAAAACCAATTTTTTTATTCCGCAAACGCGCTAATTCATCATCCGTAAAGTGCGTCACGTCACGCCCATCAAGCAAATAACTGCCTCCAGAGGCTCGATCGAGTAATCCCAGTACCTGCATCAGGGTCGATTTTCCAGAACCAGAAGGACCCATAATCGAAAGGAACTCGCCCTTTTCAATAACAAAGTTAGCACCACTCAAAGCGCGGGTTTTGACACCCTCACTATCGTATATTTTCTCCAAGTTATGAACAGTAATCAGAGACATACGTCGTAAAAATAATCACAGTACACAAAATCCAAACCAAGCACACATTTCAAAACACAAAACCCACACATATCTGCTTATCAGAATTTATTTTGTTTTTGTGTTTTCAAAAAAACTACTTCTTTTGCGTTGCTCCGATAGTCACTTCGTCTCCTTCTTTCAATCCAGTTTTTACTTCGATAGTCCCGTCATCACCCTCAAGTCCCGTGACGACCTCTACTTTCTGAAAAGACTGATCTGCCTGCTTTACCTCTGCAAACGTTTTTGTATTCTCTTTTGTAAGCGCTCGAAACGGCACCCAAAGTACATTGGAGCGATGGGCAGTCTCGATATCAATATTACCAGTCATCCCCTCTTTCAATCGCTCATCACTCCGAGCTAAACGAAACTGCACCTTGTAAGAAACAACATCCTGTACAACCGTAGCTGCAGGATCGATAGAAAGCACTTCTCCTTCAAAAATATCGTCCGAGGAAAGAGAGTCAAACGTAATAGTAGCCTTCATATCTAAGGTAATTTTGGCTATGTCTGATTCCGGTACTCGTGACTCAAGGAGTAAACCCTCTGGTGCCACTACCCGAGCAATCACGCTCCCGAGTGTCACCACCTCTCCCACTCGAGCATCAAATTTTGAAATTTGCCCAGCTATCGGCGACACCAAAACATTCTCTTTCATTTGAGCTTCCAGTGTACGCACTCTCTCTCGGGCCTGCTCGGAAAGAAACCTTTTTGCCTGAATATCCTCGGGTGTATAGATGTGCCCCCGATTTTTGCGTGCAGACAATTCGCTTTGTTCTGCCACAATAACAGCAACACGCGCTTCCTTCAACTGTGAAAAAAGTACCGAACGATCGAGTGATACGATCTTCTGTCCTTCGGCTACGGTGTCTCCTGCTTTGGCCAAAACAGCATCAATAGTTCCAACACTTGCAAACGCCAAATCAGCATAGGACGCCGGCACTAACTCTCCAGTGACACTGACCGTTTCTAGTACGTCACCTCGTTTCACCGTCTCTGTTTGGACAGGCACCGTTGTATCTCTCATTTTGAAATAGTAATATCCACCACCGATGAGAACGATGAGGAGAGTAACGATGATGGTTCTTTTTTTGGTAAACATAATTTTAAATAAAACGCGGTTTTCAATTTTCTAAAACATTTCTTTCTGTTTTGTATGAGCATCCATAGCTTTGTTGGCTTCAGCATCAGCCCGCGTATTGTATTCTCGCCTGACGTGAACAAAGACTACTTCAGCAAAATCGAGCGTCAGATTCCACACCTGAAAAAAGAGCGGTTGGAGCTTTTCGTTTTCAATCTTATAAATATGATTGAGTTGGCGACAGGCGAGCTCGCTGTCCATGCGACATTCGATTTTGGCTTTTTTAGCTTTTTCTTTACCAATGAGTGATTTTATCTTTTTCAGTCCCGCGACGATGGCAGAGTATTCGGCCTCGTTGTTGGTCTTGATTCCAAGAAATTCGCCAAACGCCACGTCAAGCGTCTCAATGTAGACACCTAAAGCCGCTGGTCCCGGATTTCCCCGTGACCCACCATCACTGTACATCACTATCTTTTCCATGTTTCCAGTATAGCAGAAAAACCCTACTTCTGCTTGATATCAACCAACTTGAACTGGAGTGACGTCGAGCCATTCCAGGTGTTTTCTGAGAGCGTAAACGCGATATCGAGGACATCGTTTTCTTTGAGATCCGGGAAATTAGTCCCAAGAGAAAATCCAATGGCATCAAATGCTTTGATACCACCCTCTGGTACAAGCGACAATTTCCAGTGCTTACTGCCATTACCTACCAAGCGCGCCTCGCGCACAACCACCTGTTCGAGAGCAAACACAGGCTCGGGATTACCCTCTCCGAATGGCGCAAAAGCCGACAAGTCGCGATAAAATTTCGGGGTAATATGCTCTGGCCGGAGCACCACATCGATCCACTGTTCCGGTTCCGTCACCACATTGACCAATTTCTTTTCTACCAGAGCATTAAATTTGTCATAAAAGGCATCCATACGGTCATTTCTGATAGTCATACCGGCTGCCTGCGCATGGCCACCAAATTTCTCCAACATATCGCCACATTCCTCGATGGTTTCAATAATGTTCAATTCTGGGATACTCCGAAATGATCCTGTGCTTGTGGTCTCGCCCCGAGTCATAATACAAGTCGGTTTATTGAACTCCCGGGCAATACGTCCCGCAATGAGGCCTACCACACCATAGGGAAAATTCTCATCGGCGGCAAAAATAAATTTCTTGTCGCTGAATTTTTCCACTGCTATTTTCCGGACCATATCGGTCACGGTCGTACTTACTTTTTGACGTCTGACATTACAGTCCTCAAGCTCAAGCGCTAGTACTCGTGCTCCCACCTGATCGCGCTCCATAAGGAGTTGATGAGCAATCATAGCATGGGCCATTCGCGAAGCTGCATTGATACGGGGAGCAATCTGAAACCCGATCATATGAGCATCGGGTTTGTGCTCTTCATCAATCTGCATCCTCCCCACGGCAAACATTTCTTGAAATCCGATGCGTTTGGTTTTAGACAGCACGAGCAATCCATACTTTACAATACAGCGATTCTCTCCAATAAGTGGCATAACATCAGCTACCGTTCCTATTGCTACTACATCCAAAATCCATTTCAACTGCTCTACCTGGTCTGGTAAAAACCGTTGGTACAAGGCCTGAGCGACTTTGAAGCTCGTCCCGGCACCGCAGAGTTCACGAAACGGATATTTTTCAGCCGGTACTTTGGGATTGACAATAGCGTACGCTTCGGGCATGACTTCGGGCACATGGTGGTGGTCGATGACAATGGTGGCTATTCCCCGATGCTTGGCTTCCAGAATCACGTCATGATTCATAATCCCACAATCAAGCGTCAGTACCAGCTTAATACCCTTACTTTCAAAAAAATCCACCGCCAGTTCATTGAACCCATGCCCTTCATTCACTTTTTCGGGAATATAGACCTCTACCGGGACCCCGACGGCCTGGAGCGCCTCACGCATGATAACCGATGATGTCACGCCATCAGCATCAAAGTCTCCAAACACGCCGACGGTTTCCAAGTTTTTCCGCGCTTCCCCAATCCGC
>JAGOOJ010000005.1:0-13240 GCA_017992575.1 Candidatus Moraniibacteriota bacterium
TGATAGCACTGTACAAATACGCCGTGAGTGTACCAATACCAATGAGGGTATCCATATTGGCCACACGATAGCGAGCAAAACGAACCACTCCATCAATAAACGGGCGACCAATCCAAAACATCACCACTGTCGAAAGTGCGAGGGCGATGATATTAAACGTTTCCATCGGAAGCGGAAGATTCGGGACAAAGGTCAGTGTTTTCCCAGCGATATCCCACATCATGATAAAAAATATGCCAAGTGCTATCGGTACTACAAACTCTGTTTTTGCTTTCTGTAGAGCCATTTCTTTCTCCTTCGATTCAACACTAAAAACAGCCTCTTTGGCTTTTTTCTCTCCCTCTTCTGCAACGAGGGTGTAGCCATATTTGGTGACGGCCGTACTCAGTGTCTCCCCTGATACGACGCGCTCATCAAACACGATGGTTGCTTTTTCAGTCGCATAGTTCACCTGCACTTCTTGCACTCCCTCTATTTTTTGCAAAGCTTTGGTAATGATCGTGGAGCAACTGGCACAGTGCATCCCCACTACGGAAAAAATATTTTTATTCATAACATTTACAGGTTATACCAGGTAGTGCGCCAATTGGAGAGCATCACAATTCCACCCTTCAAAAATACTTCGACTGCATTGGCATTATCAAGTACAACACTTCTCGATGACTTCAGACGAACATCCTTCGTCATCTCCACCCCTGCTTCGTGATGGGCGATAAGTGCATTCAAAAATCGCAGGTCAAACGTCTGGTCATATTTTCCCAGCTTTGGTACTGCAGGATCAGTCACGTTTCTCGTATCACGATACCATTCTTTCTTCCAGGCATAGAGTTCCGCGATAGCTGTGGGCTCATCTTTGAGGATGGCCTCGGCCAAATTCTTCACTTCTGTTCGTTCACTTCTCTTCCCTTGTTCGGCGAGTAACATTGCTCCCCGATGATGAGCAATCATAGCGTTCACATAACGCAAATCGAGTGTCCGATCAGCGCGTCCTAGGTCCATGGTATTTTTTTCATACATAGACAATCGATATTCTGGGGTTAGAGAATATCCGATACCCACTCCGAGGATACCTGCAAGAATCATGAAGGCGATAGCGAGTGTTGAAAATGGTGATGACATAAAAATGTTTTAAAATTATTTTTTTTACTTGCGCTTCAGTCTGTAGACTTTAAGAATTTCGGCTTTGGCTTTTTCCTCTTGACCACCCTTGATCTGTCGGATAACACAGGTACTGAGGTGACTCTCCATCATCATGTCCTCGATGACCGTAAGTGCCTGTTTGACCGCTGATGTCTGAGTAATGACATCAATACAGTAGGTATCATTCCCGACCATCTCTTGGAGTCCTCGTATTTGCCCAGCAATGATCTTGAGTCGGCGCTCAATCTTCTGCTTATTGGATGCTTGCATATGCATAGTACTTCACAACTTATACTCCTATTCTAATACCCCCCTGGGGGTATGTCAAGATGGCACAAAAAAACACCCTCTTCCTGGGTGTTATCCTGTTTTTGTTTACAACTCCTGGAGTTCGATACTGGCCAAAAATGCCTTGCGGGCTGGTCCTTCGAGCACCCGAGCCTTGCCAGGCTTGAGCGCCCCAAGGTGGATATCCATGACACGAATACGGATAAGCTGTTCTACCGTCAGATGGGCCTCCGACATCATACGACGAATGTGGTGCTTCTTGCCTTCGGTCAACGTGACATACACCGTGCGTGGCGGTACCACCATAATTTTCTTGGCCTTCAACCACTCCCCTGCATTGTACACACCATCTTCGAGCACCCGCTTCAAGTTACTCGGAATTCCTTCACGCACGATAACTTTGTATTCTTTCTCGTGTTTGAAACGAGGATGAAGGAGTCGTTCCGTCACCCGACCATCGTTCGTCAGTACTATCAGTCCTTCCGAATCTTTATCCAGCCGGCCAATCGGAAATGTCCCAGGAAAACCAGACACCTGATCGATAGAGTGTTCGAACTCTTGTGGTGAGTGAGCGATAATCCCTCGTGGCTTGTAATAGGCGATATAGACCAGTTTCTTCGTTGGGTTCGTCTTATCCTTGAGTATTTCCACAAAGGTCTCGGCACTTTCCACTTTATCACCGAGCACGGCTTTTTTGCCCGCTATCCGAACCAAACCAGCGTCGATCAATTGATCGGCACCACGACGTGTCGCTAGCCCCTTCTGAGCCAGATACCGATTGATACGAATAGGATACAAAATCTCCTCGGCCATAGTGAGTATATGAATTCATATCACTGTGACAGAATTTCATCGGAAAGTCAACAGCTCGTTTCCTAACGAGTAAAGAGATTGATACGACTTGATGCCGTATTAAAAGCAGTTGGTACTGATTTCTCGCCACGACCAATACTATCAATCATATCAATGAGCACACCATCGGCAGCATCGGAATCACCCTGATACCAATTCTTGGCAATGAGGTTCCCATAAGCAAATGGGGAGAGAATGAGATCGTTTTGCTGTTTGGCTACGAGGTCACGACGAGCAGCTGGTTTATTGGTTTCCAAAAGGTAGACTTCAGTCGGGTCTGTTGCGAGAGGAAACTCTTTGCTGACACCGGAAAAAGCGCTTGTCAATTTTACCGACTTGTCTTTACCAGCAAGTGTCAGGTATTTGAGAAACTGCCAAGCTTCAAAAATCCGGGCTTCATTCTGTTTGTCAGGGCTGAGCTTCGGCACAACCGGTACCCCACTGGTGACAGCGGGCATATTCTTTGCCACAGCAAATCCCCAGTAGTTAGCTAGGTTCATCGGGTTTGTTTTGTTGAGTTGCGGAAGTGGCGCTATCCCAATATTGAGCTTGGCATTCTTTTGTTTGATAGTCTCATACTGCCAAGAGTAATTGATCATCATCGCCAAATTTCCTTTATAGAAGGCATCTACAGAATAATCCTGACGAATATTCCAAGAATAAACATCTGACGTAATCTGGGCGAATTGAGCATAGAAATTATATGCTTGTTCACTCTTCTGTCCGGAGAGGTTCACTTGACTCCTCTGCCCTGGAGTCGAAAGTTCGGCACCATGTTGCATCATGAGAGCTATCAGAATATCAGAAGAACGGTTAATATTGGTTCCCGTTCCCAAAGCAATGCCTGACCGGGTGAATGAACCAAACTGATCAATACTGGTAAGAAATCGAGTATATGCTGCCACCTCATCCCATGTTTCTGGAGGCCGGGTAATCCCCGCTACATTGAAAAGGTCTTTATTATAGTAGAGAGCGAGCGAATCAACCGAAAGAGGCACTCCATAGATCTGCTTGTCAGCATTGATAAAGTCATCCGCTGCTACATCAACCAAACGATTGCGATACTCCTGCTCGCTAATAAGAGCACTCGGAGCGGGTGCCGACTTGTCTTCGAATGCTTTGCGCCACGAATTACGAATCAAAAAAATATCCGGCCCCTTCCCACTGGCAAAAGCATTGATAAGGTCGTCTTTGTAGGTTTCAACGGCCAGTTTCCGATAAGTGATATTTTTCACATTCGGATTCATCTTTTTATATTCCTCAATAGCCGGACTAAAAACACTCGTGTCATCAAAAATACCCCAAATCTCGAGGCTGACATCGTAGCTCACTGGAGGTGCTGGAGCCGTTCCACACCCAGACAAAGAAAGCGCCCCCATAAGGAGAAAGCTTATCGAAAATACTCTTTTCAGTGAAAAAAAATTCATAGAACTATTTCTTAACAACAAAAGCGTAGTGAAACCCTCCAACATTGAGTTCCTGCTCCACTGACAACTGTACCTGAGTCAGAAGCCCTTTCAACTCTTCCGGTTTGATTCGAAGTTGCTTTTCCGGCCCAACCAGTGCTTCGTCAGGATTCCATTCCATGATAAGAGCGTGCCCGCCTGATTTGAGAACTCGCTTAACTTCACGGAGCATGACATCCTTCTTCTGATTTTGGAGCAAAACATCTTTGAGAATAATCCAGTCCATACTTGATGGAGGCAGTCCTGATCCCTGTTCATTCTCCAGATTCACCCGCTTGGTAGAAATATTGAATAATCCAAGTGTTTTGGCCCGACTGGCAACCGCTTCGAGAGCCGATGGTAAAACATCGAGGGCCCACACGACACCGCCATCTGCACCAACCCGACGCGCAAATTCAAAAGTGAAGTATCCAGAACCACACCCAAAATCAGCTACTTGACTCCCGGACCCGATGGAGAGTTGATTCACCACTGTCGCCGGATCAACAAAATTCAAACCTTGTGGAGCGCCCATACTTCATGGAGAACTTACTTTTTTTATAACTCCATTGTACACTAGAAGCGCTTGATTTGAAAACCGATTTCCTGTACAACAAAGCAGTGAGTGAAATAGAAAGGTACCCCAACCCAAGGCTGGTCTCAACCCAGGGCTGATGAGCCTCGGGCTCACGACCTTGGGCGGAGAGTGGTTGAAAAAAAGAATAGCCTGGAAAGGTGGCCGAGTGGTTGAAGGCACCGCTCTCGAAAAGCGGCATACCCGAAAGGGTATCGAGAGTTCGAATCTCTCCCTTTCCGCATCTGTAGAAAATCAGCTTTATCGTTTACTTTTTCGAGTATTTGGTAAGGCTGTTTTAGTTTGTAAGAAGCCATTGCTTTGTTTTCTATTGTGGCGTTCAAAAGTAGTTTTTCCATCTTCATCTCGCTTTTACCAAATTAGTAAAAAATTGTATAATAATGAAAAATTCTATTAATACGTATTTCTACGGAATATAAACAAAGGAGGGTTTTATATATTGGTCTTGGCTGTGTTTTTGTTTTTGGACTCTTCCTAGTCGTTGTTTCTTATTTTAATGAGAGAGCCTCTTTTGAGGCACTTATTAGTAGTAGTCAAATTCCCTCTCAACAAAATAAGGTACAGGAAGAGGGAGGGCGTCTGTGGATTGGTTTTGATAGCAAAAAAGATACTGGCCTGAGTTTTGGTGTGCGATTTAATTATCCTACAATTTGGCTTCAGAATGGAAGTCGCGACGGTGGAGCTATCTCAACCGTTCCATTTTTTGATAAGAGTAAATACTTGAAGAAGTGTGAGACTGCGAGCAATAGGGCTGTAAACTGCCGTGAAACAGGATTAGTGGCCCAAGTTATTGTTAGCAGCTCTTCTTATGTCGCACCAAAGGTGAGTTATGAAAACCAGAAAAGCGAGAAGGTTATGATTGACGGACGAACGGGCACCAAAGTCTCGGGTATAGTAAAAACAGAAAACCTGAATCATATTGCCTTAGTAGGACAAAAAGAAACAAGAATTGATATTACAGAATCAGACGGCACGCATTATGCCTTTATTATGGTTACTGAAAGCGCTTCACAAGACGAGCTCTTCAACGAAATTATCAGATCTACAAATTTTGGGAATGACTAAATGATAATACGTTCTAACTTCTTCCCAGGCTCCCCGCAGTGAAAAATCTCTCAGGTTGTACCTGAGAGATTTTTGATTTATAGTAAGAGTATAAAAATATACAAAAAATATGGGAAATAAACAAAAAGGGGTGCTTATTGTTGGATTAGGGGTAATATTACTCGGCGGTTTAGTATTCATAGTTACCTCACGTTTCAATGATAAAACAACACCAACACAACCGATGACAATGATTGAATCTAAACAAGGGGCGTCTCTAGGAGATCAACCGATGGTCAATGATAGGACTCTTTCTCAGTACTCATTTTGTGGACAAGCGTATAAAGCTACACCGGTACTGATAGATACTGTTGATGTAGTTCAAAGAATCTCAGAAATTGCTGCTGAAGATAAGGTACAGCGAATGTGTGAAAATATAAACCAGAAAAGAAAAGAAATTCTCAGTGTAGAAGTGAAGCAGTTTCCTGATGCCATCAACTATAAAGCATCAGAGTATTTTGTAACAATTAATGACCTTCCATTTACGGTTGATATTGTTTCAAACAAAATTTATATCATTAGTCGGTTTGATGGCGCTCCCACTTACGTTGGTATGCTGACTAAAAAATAACAAACAAATTAAAACGGAAGCCTTGCGAGCTTCCGTTGGTACTGCAACCCCTAGTCAATAGGAGATAACTGCTGGATCAATCAGATTCTCTGGGAAAGCAGGATAAACAGGATTTGAGCCACAGCTTGCCACAGGGAGTGCACCTGCAAGCGAAAGAGAGGCGTTGTAAGCGCCCGAACGGATGCCAAAGTGGAAATGGGTATTTCCACCCAGATTGGCCACAGTGGCAATCTTCTGGCCCTTTGTCACGGTATCGTTTACCGCTAAACCACCGTATGCGTTGACATGCCAGTAGACGGTTGTGTACTGACCAGTGGTATCCTCGATCACGATACCGTATTCCCAGCCAGCGTCGTAGTTAATATCCTTCACCGTTCCGGCATGTGCGGCATAGACGTCCTCACCATAGGTGGCATTCACATCAAGACCGCCGTGTTTTTTCGGCGTTCCAGAAGGACAGTCTAGTACCCAATTTGCACCAAACGTCTTTGTTTGAGTTCGGCTAGCAAACGTTCCGCTAAGAGGCCACTTGAAGAGACTGCTTCCCGTTACCAGCGCATCTCCCGCCGCCAGGCTCGGCAATCCGAATTGTCCGTTCCAGTTGTAGGTGAAGTTCACCTTGATATCAATGCCGACCGCTCGGACCAGATCATTTCGGAGATCGTAACCCGTCGGACCGGCAACCGTCCAATCAAACCAGGTATACGACCGGAAGCGACTCTGATTTATCGAGACCGGATTGCCCCAGGTATCGTTTTGACAAGCAGTATTTCCGTAGCAGTTGTAGATGATGACGTTCGGGTTGTAGTCGTAGCTATCGAACGCCTGGCTTTGGGAAAGCGGATTGAGCAGGATCCAAAGGTGTTGATAGGGAGGGCCCTGGTTGTAGTCAACGGCGACCGGTTTCAAGTCTGCGCTTATCCCAGCGGGATAGTAGACGATGTAGTTCTGTGTGTACCACGGATGCCTCGTCTGAACGAAAGCTGTGTAGGTCACGCCATTCTCCACAAAAGGAATGGTTCGTGGAAGAGCGGTGAATGAACTCCAGTCGAAGGCCGCAAAAGCCGGTTGGAAGAAGCAGACAAGCAGTGCAAGCGCTGCTATGATATTTCTCATTTCGATTCTCCAATCCAAGTTTACAAAGAAGTGTTACTCACAATAGGGGGATTTTCTCTGATAGGCTTCCCTTTCGATATTGTTAAAGAATAACTACAATAGTACATCAAAAAATACACTGAATCAAACCATGCGACTTTTAAACTCACTTCTTCAGTGAGTTAGATAGTCTTGTTTATATAGAAATCCACTGGAGCAAAGTCGTCTGTCAGAATCGGTAGATCGTTTTTAATTTCTTGCCTCCAGAAGTGCTGTAAATACTCATTCAAGACAGGGTCTGTACTGGTAAAAGATGGGGCCTCTTTCGATTTGAGAGCGACTAACATGATGTTTTGTACCAAAAGACCATCCTCTCGATTTCTCACAGGAAAGAGATATACCTGTGGAAAAATACTTTTGTAGGTAGCATATTCCGCCCGCAAAAATTCTCCCCGCTCCCCCTTTATGGCTGAAATAGTATTGACTATCACCACGCCATCCTCCTCGAGTACATCGTACTTTCTCTGAACAGCCTCTTTGGTCGTTAACTGATATGGGAGTGAATACCGTGATCCAAAAGCATCACCAAAAATGACATCGTATCGCTTTGGAGTTGCATTCAAAAAAACCCGCCCGTCTTCATGATAAATCGCAAGACGTGGATTCTCCGTCAGACGAAAATATTTTTTAGCCAATTCGGTCATTTGCGGATCAATTTCAACGACATCCATACTCGCCTCTGGGTAGGTTTCCAAAAAAGCTTTCGGGTACGAATAGCCCGCTCCCCCCAGCATCAGGGTTGTCCGAAAACCAGAGTTGAAGTGCCGGGCCAGATGATAGTACTTGGTATACTCATTCACCAACTCATTATTTTCCAAATCCATTGAGGAATGATTTTCATTATTAATACCCATGACTTTGACCATGCGGTGTGTTTGACGGTCCTCTGTATCATAGATAAACACCCGGTTGTAAGAAGTATCGATATCAAGAAATCCCTGCTTCAGTAAAAGAGGGTTTGTTTTTTCTGCTCCCACCCAACAGAGCACCATAATAACCACCATGATTGCTTTTGTATAGAATGACTGTCCCCAGGCGAGAACCAGCGAGAGTAGTATCAGTGTTCCTGAAAGAATGATCAGAAGGGTATTGGTACCAAAGTACGGAATCAAATAAAAACCAGAAAGAAATGTCCCAAAAATACTCCCGGCCGTAGAAAGAGCATACAAATTTCCAACGGTAGCACCAGAAGTATTGAGATTTCCCAGCGTCAGTTTCACTGCGTACGGAGAAACCATGCCCAACAAAATACTGGTTGGTGAAAACAGCAAAACCGCCCCAATAACAGAGGCGAGTCGTATATCAACAATGTGAGTCTGCAAAAACATCAAGAGTGGTTCCTTGAGAGCAATCGTCAACCCGATACCAAGTGCTGACAAAAAAATAATAAGTGAAAGGTTTTGGTATTGGGGTCGCCTGTCAGCTGCCCTACCACCAAGATAGTAACCCAAACTCAGACTCCCGAGAATAATCCCGATCAAACTAGTCCACACAAAAGTTGACGTCCCAAAATATGGTCCCAATACCCGTGAACCCACCAACTCGAACACCATAACAACAGCGCCACAAAGAAACACTGTGGATTCCAAAATATACGCCTGTATTTTCATTTCTAGACTCTTAGTATCAACACGGCTTCCTCTACTGCCCAGGGTAGGTTCCCGAAGGAAGCTGACCTTTAAACTGTTCCATCATCTTTTTCCCTTGCTCCATCATGGCGCACTGATCAACAAAGGAGACCTCCATTGGGAGAGAAAAATCAACTGAAGTGGTCGGCTCACACGAAACATTGGTTGCAGTATCAAGAGTGGCTTGATAATCCCCTGCCTGAGGGGTTGGATTACTCGTTCCCTGGGCTGACTCCGGCACAGAACTCTTTAAACTTTCAAGACATGCTTTGTCCATCTTGAAACCCTGCTGACTGGCACTGTTCCACATATACTGCGTCTCACCATCAGAAAGCATAAACATCTTCATACCGTTCATTTCAGTCTCTGATCTGAATTTCTGACCATCAATAGAGGCTCGAGACGTCGCTACCATGTCTTTGTTCTTTATCGTATAGGTACACTGCATTTTCTGTCCCAACCCGATAGCATCTTTGAGAGAGGAAACCAACGAAGGCGCTGGTTCTTGAACCATCTTCCCCTCATTCCCCTTTGCATTTTCTGAAACTGCTACAAGAGGAGTTTCCGGAGTGTTTTTTCGCATCAAAAAAAACCCGCCTACTCCAAGAACCAAAACGATGATGATGACTCCAAGTACACTCTTCATACCAGTTTGTCATTAATAATTGTCTTTCTTCATTATACCACTTCCCACTCGCTTCTTGTAACAGGTATTCCTCTCAATATACTCGTACTCGCCCCGAAGCAAATGCTTCACAGATATTTGCAAATAGCTTTACAATAAGCCAAAAACGTGATACCGTAACGAGCAAAGCCTTGAAATTTTTGTCATGCCAGCTTTATTCGGAGAATTTTCTTCTTCCTTGGTACAAAACGGTATCGTCCTCCTCGTCATAGGTGAAGTACTCCTCGCGGGCGTGATTATCCTGGTTTTTGTGAAACAGCGTCGTATCCAAGCCGATTTGAAAGTTTTTTTCACCGGAAAAGAAGCTAAAAACCTCGAAAAGGTGCTTCTCGACCAGCTCAAAGAGGTGCAGGAGCTTGATCAAGAAATTCAAGAACTTTTCGGAATTTCCAATCAATTACGGGATTTGTGTCTCAAAAGCCTGCATAAAACAAGTGTCATCCGCTTCAATCCGTTCAAAGAAGTCGGCGGAAATCAAAGCTTCAGCGTCGTTTTGCTCGATGGAAAGAACTCCGGAGTCATCCTCTCTTCCCTCCACACCCGTGAAGGAACCCGAGTGTACGCCAAACCAGTCCTCGGAGGAGGCGCCAACGGTTTCCCTCTCACCGAAGAAGAAAAACAAGCTATCGAGCAAGCTGTGAGTGGCAAAACAATTTCCAAAGTATAATTCCTCATCATTTATTTTTCTTCTTAGCCTAACAATCTTATGACCGAAGAGATCGTCGTAGCTCCAGAAATCATCAGCCTTCCCCCTTCAGTCACGGTCAAAAAATTGGCTGAGTTGCTTCATGTCCCAGTAGCTGCTGTCATCACTGAACTGATGAAAAACGGCATCCTTGCCACTATCAATGAGGAAATTGATTTCGATACTGCGAGCATTATTGCTGGAGAACTCGGTTTCGAAACAAAGCCAGCCCTCGAAGAAGTTCTCGAGGGAAGTTTGACACTGGAAGGATTAAATAATCTGCTTGCCGAAGAGAAAAATTCTGGGAAAAACCTTTCTCCCCGACCACCCATTGTCACTATTTTAGGCCATGTCGATCACGGAAAAACGACTCTCCTTGATACCATTCGCAAAGCCAGTGTCGCCTCTGGAGAGGCTGGCGGTATTACCCAGCACATCAGCGCCTATCAAGCCAAAAAGCACAAAGAATTGATTACCTTTATTGATACCCCAGGACACGAGGCGTTCGCTGCTATGCGTAAGCGCGGACTTTCCATTGCTGACATTGCTATTCTCGTCGTCGCTGCTGACGATGGTGTCCGTCCTCAGACAAAAGAGGTCATCGAATATTTGAAGGAACATAAACTCCCCGTCATTGTCGCTATCAACAAAATCGACAAACCAGAAGCCAAGCCAGAGCGCGTCAAACAAGAACTCGCTGAACACGGTATTTTGTTCGAAGAATGGGGTGGTGATACTATGTGCACTGAAATAAGTGCCAAAAGCAATATCAACATCGACAAACTCCTCGACAATATCCTCTTAGTTGCTGAAGTAGAAGACTTCCGAGCTGATCAAAAGCGTGACGGGCTCGCCGTGATTCTCGAATCGCACCTAGACCCTCAAAAAGGCCCGGTGGCGACAGCATTGGTCCGAACAGGTACACTCAAAGTCGGTCAGGACATCGTTGCTGGAGGAGCGTTTGGACGCATCCGACGCATTGAAGATTTTGCTGGGAAAAACCTCCTCTCTGCTGGCCCGTCCGTTCCAGCTACACTCTACGGCTTCAATACGACGCCTCAGACCAACGATGTCGTTCAGGTAGTCAGTGGTAAAGGATTAGCCCGACTTCGCTCCAAAGAGGCACTTCTCAAAGACACCACCAAAAGCAAAGTAGGCAAGATTCAGAGTGAAGAAGAAAAAGAGATGAAGCGTCTTACTATCGTTCTCAAAGCCGATGTTCAAGGATCACTCGAGGCTATCGAACAAATCCTCTCAACGATTCAGTCTGATGAAGTCGTTTTGGAAATTCTAGGGTCTGGTGTCGGAAGCATCACTGAATCCGATGTTCGTACTGCTCACAATGCCAACGCTCTCCTCGTTGGTTTCAACAGCGAGCCAACGTCTGTCGCCAAACGCCTGGCCGAAGGGAGTAAAGTCGAAATTGTCACCTACAATATTATCTACAAACTCGTTGACGCTCTGAAGGATCGCCTCACAGCACTCCTCCCTCCAGAAATTGTTCGTACCGATTTTGGTCGCCTCTCTGTACTCGCTCTCTTCAAAACCGGTAAACGCGATATGATCGTCGGTGGACGTGTCAGCGAAGGAAAATTCGTCCGAGGGTCGCTCATTGAAATAAAGCGCGGTGACGAAATTGTTGGTAATGGAAAAATGCTCAATCTTCAGCGCAACAAAGAAAACGCCGATGAGGTTGGCCAGGGCAACGAATGCGGTGTCGTCTTTGAAGGTGCCATCAAAATCCAGGTCGGCGACACGCTCATCTGCTACAAAGAAGAAGAGAAACGACGGACCCTCTAAATTTCAAAACTCAAATTACAAATTTCCAATCAAATCCGAAGTTCCAATGTCCAATTTGAATTTTGAACATTTTGATTTGAATCATTGACTTGGCATTTGACATTGGGATTTTGACATTCATTTTATGTTTCAAAAGATTCCCCTTCCTGTCATTCAGATACTCAGTACCCTCAACGAGGCTGGTTTTGAGGCGTATATCGTTGGGGGATGCGTCCGTGACCTCCTCCTCGGTCGGACACCTAAAGATTGGGATGTTACCACTTCTGCCCTACCGGAGAATATTCTCACTCTTTTCCCAGAAAGCTTTTATGAAAATGACTTTGGCACTGTTGGGGTCAAAGTGGCCCATATCGCGTTAAGCGGAACACCTCAAAGCCACACTCCCCCTGTAGAATCAAAAGAGATTGTCGAGGTAACAACCTATCGAACAGAATCCGGCTATGAGGATAAGCGTCGTCCAGACCAGGTGTCGTTTACAACTTCTCTCACCGAAGATTTGGCCCGCCGAGATTTTACTATCAATGCTCTGGCCTATGGTAAAGACTCTACTGGTGCCTGGAATCTCGTTGACCCTTTTTCTGGACAGAATGATCTCCATCAAAAAATTATCCGGACGGTCGGAAATCCAAGCGAACGTTTCGGTGAAGATGCTCTCCGGCTCATGCGTGCCGTTCGCTTTTTGTCAGAACTCCGAGAAAAAAGAGAGAAGGAGCCTTCTCATAACTGGCAGATTGAACCAGCTACTTTCGAAGCACTGAAGCAACTTTCTCCCAACCTCAAGCATGTCTCACAGGAGCGTATTCGTGATGAACTCTCAAAAATTATCCTCTCCCCGAATGGTGCTTTCGGTATTCAGACACTTCATGAAGCAGGACTTCTCGCCACCATTCTTCCCGAACTCGAAGTAGGCATCGGGGTCACCCAGAATCTGCATCATATCTACACGGTCTGGGAGCACAATCTGCGAGCCCTGGACACCTGCCCTTCAGAAAAACTATCTGTGCGCCTCGCTGCCTTGCTCCATGATGTCGGAAAGCCACAAACAAAACGTGGCGAAGGATACCGGGCTACGTTCTATAACCACGATCATGTAGGGGCAAAAATTGCAGAAAAGGCCCTCATTCGACTGCGCTACCCTAAAGCCGTTGTGGCTCACGCCACACTACTCGTAGACAACCACCTCTTCTATTACAATGTTGACGAGGTGACAGAAAGTTCGGTGCGCCGTCTCATCAAACGAGTCGGGCTCGAAAATATGGATGATTTGATGGCAGTCAGAATCGGTGATAGAC
>JAGOOJ010000005.1:13340-22589 GCA_017992575.1 Candidatus Moraniibacteriota bacterium
CTCGTAGACAACCACCTCTTCTATTACAATGTTGACGAGGTGACAGAAAGTTCGGTGCGCCGTCTCATCAAACGAGTCGGGCTCGAAAATATGGATGATTTGATGGCAGTCAGAATCGGTGATAGACTGGGTTCCGGTGTCCCCAAAGGGAAGCCCTACAAGTTGCGTCACTTGGAGTATATGATTGAGAAAGTCTCGAAAGACCCGCTCTCAGCCAAAATGCTCACTGTCAAAGGAAACGACCTCATGGAGGCGCTTGCGCTCCCTGCCTCACCAAAAATTGGCATGCTCCTCGATGTCCTTTTGGCCGAAGTCATTGAAGATCCGAGTATCAATACGAGGGAAATCCTCCTCAAACGAGCTATCGAACTCAAAGAGCACGATCTCCCCACCCTGCGAATATTGGCCCAAGAAAAAATCAGCGAAACAAAGAAAGAAAAGGACACTCAAATCAAAAAACGCCATTGGGTGGAATAAAATATCATCGGAGTGTGGTATAACGGTATTACGCACGATTCGGGTTCGTGTAATCCGGGTTCAATTCCCGGCACTCCGACCAAGGTGGAGTAAGGAGTGAGAAAGCCAACTGCTTGGCTTTCGCCCGGAATTGAAGGACGGGTTTATCTCGTAAAAACGTCCAGGCCCACAGGGAATTCCCGGCACTCCGACCAAGGTGGAGTAAGGAGGAGCGAAACTTTAAATGATGTTGTATGAAAATTCTCGTAAAAAATTTAAGTGAAAATCCTGTCTCTCTACTCCGCCGGGCAGGCTACGTTTTTCAACGTCAAGAAAATGATGAAATGAGTTTTGTTCGAGTTTTTTCTCAATCAGGCTATCCTCGTTTTCACTGTTACACTCGGGTACTCGGTACAGATTTATCCCTCAACCTTCACCTTGATCAAAAAAAGCATACCTACGGTGAGGGAACCCGACACCACGGTGAATATGAAGATTCTGGAGCCGTTGGAGAAGAAGCTTCCCGCCTGGTCAAACTACTCGGCGAAGAGGCACATATCATTTAAAAATGCTGTGGTGGTGGAATGGTAGACACACTAGCCTTAGGAGCTAGCGGGAGCAATCCCATGAGAGTTCGAGTCTCTCCCACAGCACAAGAAAAGAATATCCCCTCGAAGGGGATTTTTCTTTTAAAGAAGACAGGCCAAAAAAAATCACCCTCTCTGGGTGATTTTTTATCTTTACTTTACGCTCTCTTTCTCCACCCCCCAGGTGTCTGTACCAGAGAACGCTCTGGCAACATCACCAAAAAGAATCTCGCCGTAAAAAGAAGCAACATAACACTGAGCACAATCCGGAAAGAAAACATCACTGAAGCAGGAATATAAGAAGCAAGGGCTGCTAAATACTTTTTGGTCCCCTGCAGTGTCCCCTGAGCGAAGCCAGGTTCCCTCAGTTCCACTTGGGCCGTTGCTGAAAAATGAATTTCCGTTGATTCAAGAGGTGAAATATTCCAAATATCGCGAAGTGCCTGACGAATATTTTGTGGCTGTACCAGAGAAGCTGCTAGTGCAATATTATATACGTCTGGAGCCACTTTAAGAGCTCCATATGTGATCGTATACTCAGTCACTCCCAAGGCATTCACGCTGGCCACATCAGCTATAGCCACACCATCAATCGTCCACTGACGAAGCGCTCGAGAGGCCAAGAAACTTGGAATAAACACTGATTTAAACTTTAACGTTTCACCAGAAAATCCTTCGAAGATTGATTCGCTAAACTGGTTACACATGGCATTCGGACAAGGGGAGGCTGTTCCATTGATATCCTTGTATTGCCCAATAAGTTTAGGCCAAGCCGTAGTTGAATCGGCTGATGTAACTGCCAGGGCCGGCTCAATAACATGAAACGTTCGGGTAAGCGTCACTGTCTTGCCTGTTTTTACATCGTTGGCATTGAGCGTCACAGTATACGTATCACCGACATTTCCAGAAACTGGAAAGAAATTGACGAAATTCTGTTGTCCAACGGTAATATTTCCGAGAGCATCCTTTTCGCAATCCTGCGACACTACAGATCGAGTACACTTAAGTGGTGACCCATTAATGGTCCACTCAAAATTCGACAAGTCCGTCGGGTCTACTCGTAAACCAACGATTTCATTTTTTATAATACGGCACGATATGCGATCGAGCGGGTCATCATTACAAATGACACCCGTTGCCGGAGGCGGAGGAGTAGAAAGCTTTACTTGCATAGCCGTACCAACCGCTACCGGATCCACTTTGTAGGCCGAAATCTTTTTTCCGGTCGAAGTGAATTTGACGATCACATCACTCTTTCCTTTGCGAGCTACCCCGGTCGAAAAGTTCTCCGATGCTTTGGCCGTAAAACGAATATATCCAATATTATTCGTCAAATACGAACTCAGTTGATTTCCAGCCAAAAGAACCGTCGGCTGATTCATAATATCAAGCCTGACAGAAATAGTGTCAAGAGCTGTTCCTTTGATATTCCCCAAAAGTTTCAAATTCTGCAAATCTGTTGTCACTACCTTGGAAATAAGTGCTCCACTATTAAGAAACTGAGGGTTATTACTCATTTCAACACTCCAGTCAAAAAGTATTTCCGTGGTCCCCTTGGCTGAGTTGGCGACACTTGCCTCAGCACTCACCACATCCCCTCCTCCCTCACTCGTCTTTGCCAAAAGAGGAGGCGGTCCAACCACAAACGATTCATCATTAATAGGAGAGTCGGGATTAGCTGTTACGCTGACATCGAGATTGGTGGCCTGACCTCCCTGTGTCGGATCTACCAGATTCCGCTCCAGACACTTATTCAAGTCCAAATCAGCTGAGAGCATAGTCACCTGATACCCCTTTATTTGCCTTTGAAACGATCCTGTTGAACTTGCAAGAGAAAGTGGACAATCATTTTTAGAGAAAGCCCACATAATCATCGATGATGAGTCATCATATTTGGTACTAATCATTGATGTCCCCTCGACGACAAGACCGACTTGATCACCATTAACATAATTCCAGTCAAATGTCGTTTGTCCTAACCCGGTAACATTGGCCTCATCCTTATTCCCATTATCCGCCGTGTCCGGATCCTGAGGACTCGTTCCCCAAAATTTTTCTTCATCTTGAGCAAATGTCCCATCGCCACTGGTAAAGCCGGAGGCATTCGGAAAGAGGTGTGAACAAAAAGGATTGAATGGCTTAACTCCAGAACAACTAATGAGTGCTCGTCCTGCACCAAGAGGATTGGCCTGTGTATCTGTGACACAGCGTGGGGTCCCAACGCTACAGGCAGGAACACCGAGCGCATTACAGTAGGGATACCCTGATATGTTATACGTGCCAGTAGGATCAAACGAAATAGCGGTATTACTGGTGCCAGCAACAGGAAGCAAAGGGTCGCTTCCTGGAACGTCAAAAGTCGAAGGTGATATAGCGGTCTCTCCTTCGAGACAAATGGCTGTTTCATTCGCTCGACAGTCAAATTCGATCTCGCCACTATTTCCTAATTCGTATTTTTTACCATCGGTACTATCCATTATATAGCAGTGATTGGCCATCCCAACCCGTTTATCACCACCAAAGCGAGCTTTATAGCCATCATTATCACTATCGGAAGCATAGTTCGCTTCAGCTTTATCAAATCCGTGCTGAGCAATTATCTGCATAGCCTCAATCTTCCAATCTTCAACAGTAATCTTGTTATTAGAGTCACGATCACAGAGCGCTTTCTGGGTTGGTGTCGGAACATTTGTTAATCCACAGTCACTATGCTTCAAATACCACGTGTAGTACATGTCTTTCTCACTGCCTGAAAAATACATTGGGAAGGCTTTGGCTGAGATTTTCTCCCCCGCCTTGGGATCACTGGGATTGAAAAAAATTGACACATCCGGTGTCGGTTGCTTATTGGCAGCAGTATTGAAGGTTTCCCCCTGATCCTGCACAGCCTGTGGATCAATATGGTACCGTTTTTCACCATCAGAGAAAAATGATGATGGATTGGGCATCGGAGGAGAAGGACTCAAAAATCCCGCCGAGGCAGGAAGGACACTCATTAAAAAAATATGAGCGAGCAATACAACACTCAATAGCGCAGTGTATTTTCGACGCAAGAAACTCATCATAAGAAGTTAACAATGAAATCAATGAATCACTAGTAAAAAAATATCTGTGAGGAAGAAGAAGAGGAAACTTGCCCCCCAGGAGTACCAGATCGATTGGGAGAAGTAGGCGATAAGACCAGCAAACGGACTGAAGAGTATGAGCGGTGCCCGTTGCCAAGAAATGTCACCCGTGAGGAACAGGAGCGTGAGCACAAACAGCGCTTGAAAAAGTACTGCCCACAAACCAAAGGAGCGAAGCCAGAGAAGCTGTATCAACCCTCGGAAAAAGACTTCGTACAGCAATGCCGTGAATGCTACGACTACCAATTCGTATACCAGAAACCAACCAAAATGTGTCTGAACCGTTACCGGAAAAAAATACTCGCTCGAGAATGCTGTCGTCCGTGTTAGAACAAAGATAAGTCCCAAAGCAACAGCTACAGAAAGCATTCCAACTAACATGCCCAGAAACATCTTTCCCTCCTGCCACCCCCAATTTTTCAAGGACTCCTCTAACACTATTTTACTATATAACACCGGAACTACCAAGAAAAATGTAATGCTCACGAGGAATGTTTGAAAAAATGGGTTCACTTTACCAGACTGACTGAACAGACCAAGAAACAGTACGGAAAATAACACGAGAGCCCCCGTGACAATAAACCGCCTGTGAAAAATAACATCAGTATTCATAGATGTTTACATGAATTTACGAGGTGAAACCCCGGCAGACTGTGCATCATTCGCTACTGCTTGCTGATACCGTGCCTCATTGTCGGCCTTCGCTTGTGATTCTGCTATTTCTACTGCCTGTTCCTCGGCATCATGCTGTTTTTGTAACTGACGGGCTCGGCGCATCGTTGTCCCCTCCTCCTTGTGTAAGAGTTGCAAAAATCCGATCATTCGGGCGATATAAGCATCACTCATATGACGATCCATCAGGTAAATGATAGCAATCGTAATTGTTTCAATCGGAAGAAAATTCAAACCAAATAAAAATCCCTCTGCTGCGGTGCCGAAGATGAGTATAACCCCCATTCTCAACAAGAAGCGTGAATCAAGCAGTTTTTTGTTGGCCCGCACCAACATAAGCAGAAGGAATATAAGGAGACCAAAAGCAAAGGTTATGACGGTTCCAATTCCTGGAAGAGAGCCGATCCCAATCAAATCAAGTAGGTCTTTGAAAAGGGCTACTGTAAATATCGGGGCGTATCCAATCAACCCTGGTTTGCTCTTTTTGGCAACCACTAACTCTTCCTGTTTCTTGGTAAAAAGAAAACGAAAGTGATTATGAGTTGCTTGAACAACATTTCCCTCTGTATACATCTCACCCGCCATACCGTTTCACTTCGCTTTAATTCTTGGAATCAAAATCGCGCTTCGCTTCTTCAATTTCCAACAACTGCTTCGGATCAGATGTAATAATCTGATCTTCGCTGTAGGAAGCAATGATTTTAATCGCAGCATGTTTCGTCCCGGCAAAGAATATCCCCTCTCCGACATTACTTTCTAAGAGCAAAAACTTTTCATGATCAGTCAGAAAGAATGTCTCGGCAATGAGGTCGATAGACGACGGTGATTGACGGAGCAAAAGCTGGAGGGAAGAGTTGGTAATGATTGGTTTACCATACCGTGACGACATAAAGTCACTGATATCCTGAGTAATCGTCGTGAGACCTGTGTAGTATTTCCGACAACGTTTGGCAATCCCAAACAAAAACCCAGCGGCGTCTTCGTGTTGCATCATGACCCAGGCTTCATCCACGACGATCACCCGTTTCTTCATGCGGGTACGAATTTCATTCCACACAAACTGTAGAATAATGTACATAGCAATCGGTCGGAGTTCCTCTTCCAAATCACGAATATTAAAGGCCACCAACTGATTATTGAGTTCAATGTTGGTCTGTTTATCGAGAAATCCGCCAAAGATACCCTCTGTATAGCGCTCGAGACGCGTCGACAATGACTCCGCTCCATCCATGTTCTGAAGAACAGCATAGAGATCGGACATCGTCGGAAATGACGAAGCGGTGTACTGAGAAAAATCGCTGGTAGCAGTGATGTCTCGAATAGCATATGTTTCCCGAATAGCCCGATCCAAAATCGAATCCTCTTCCGGAGTAACCGAGCCCAACATAATATGAAGGAGACCAATCAGGTTGGCAATATTACTCCGAAAAACCCCCTGTGTATCTTCATCATCCACTCTTTTCGGCAAATCAAACGGGTTCAAATGAGCATCAGAATTGAGCGAAATATTAAGGAAACTTCCACCAACCGCTTCGCACAAATGCTTGTATTCATTTTCCGGATCGATAATAATAACACTCGACCCGAACATCATCGAACGGAGCACTTCCAATTTTACGGTATAACTTTTACCAGCACCGGATTTGGCGAAAACTACCATGTTGGCATTTTCCATCTTGAACCGATCGAAAAGGATCAGCCCGTTGTTATGACGATTGATACCAAAGAGTACACCCTGATTTGATGAGAGATCAGAAGACACGAAAGGAAATGTTGTTGAGAGCGGTTCGGTGTTCAGGTTATTGGCTACATCCAAAACATCATTGCCGAGTGGTCGAGTAGCAGCAAATCCCTGATCCATCCGGAGAACTGCCGACTTCACATACACCAACTGCGCCTCCAAAATAGAAGAAATGGCGTTACATTTATCCGTCAGATCCGCTTCATCTTTCCCGAAGACGGTCATATAAATGCCGAAACGGAAAAATTTCTCCGTACCCTGCATCAAACGATCTCGCAATCCTTCAATATCCTCCAAGGCGGTTTCCAGCATCGGATCGCGTATTTTTCCATCCTCAGCCTCAATATGAATCTGCGACTGTACTTGAGTAGCAGACTTACGCAGATTTTTCATGATCTCCGCTGTATCAATTGGATGGATGAAGAGCGCAGCATCCATACTGAAATCAATGTTGATAATAGGAGAGAACCAGTTGGTTGACAGAAAGCGCGGATAGGCAACGACAAAATAGGTGCGTGCCAGTACGGTACCGACCTGCATACTGTTCGGGCCCATCTTAATAGCCGGTGGCGCGATCAAATCACGCAGGGTAGCGATGCCTTGGCGATACAGAGCATCAGCATCTTTGGCATGGGCACTCTTTTGTCCGCTCTCATCTGCATAGAGAGAGAGGTTAGCGACGGGCAAAACTGATTTGGGCGCTTCTATCACTGGGGGCAACACTCTCTTTTCGACTATCGCCTCAGGCACCGACTCTTCTTCTTTTGCTTGTGGAACGACTACTTTTGCTACTGGTTGGGGCATTTCTACCACGGGGGCCACTCGGTTTTCAGTCATTTTGAGAGGACGTACTTCTTCTGTTGAAAGAAGTGGGGCATCTTCTTCAGCTACAGCCAACGGAGGAAGCGCTTTAGAAACGACTTTCTTTCGAGGAGCCGTCTTCTCCTCTCTGATGTGTTCAGGAAGAGGTTCGGCTACCACTTTAGGTTGAACACTCGCCTCTTTTTTGGAGGATGCTCGAGAGAGCGTTTTTGAAACGGATTTTTTTTGAACAGGAGCCGGAGGAGTAGCCGTGCTTGGATCCAAAGCCATTTCCCACAGCTCTTCTTTTTCACCGGTTCGAAGTGTAATGCGCTTATCCATGGAAATATGTTAACTGAGCTCGATATTATCAATATTTTTGAGACTCGTCGTCGTAAAAAGTGATGGGTTATAACTATTGTACAGGAGCTCGATGGCTTCTTCAGTATTCAATTGCGTAATCCGCACTCCTGTCGCTGTCAATGACTGTGAAACATGGTCTACTCGTTGCAACAACTGACTCTTATAGGTTTCAAACATTTCCCCCTTGGAGTGACTGGCCTGTTTGGGACTAAAGATGCCGGCAACTTTGGCAAGAAATCCCCCTTCTTTATCTTCGGCTGGAGAAAAAGGAACAACGACATAGAAAAATTTCGACATGATATTGGAAACCTCGCTCAAATTTTTGATGAAACTCTTGTATTCACCAATCTGGAATCGAAGTAATTCATTTTCTTGCCGTCGCTCCTCGACATCAAGCTGTTCCATATAAGGCGCAATATTGAAACGGCGGGACTGGATAACAATCTGCACGGGAAAATCTAGTGAATTCAAAAACGCCTGGTACTGCGCGATAATAGCTTCCTGCTCCTGACTCGATTTCAAATCAAAATTAAGTGATGACACGAGGAGTATCGCCCGAAGTGCTCCGGATTTAAGTACGACGATACCGTCACGCATTTCTTCAACATCAACGTACTTTTGGGTACTATTGGCGCTGTTTGTTTTGTTTTTCGGCTTCAAAAACTCCATATTCATCAATCATCAGTTAATATAGTCAGTAGTCACCTCCTCTGTTGCACGTTATCTATTCTATGTTTTTTACTCTCTGCTATTTGTTTTGTGTATCCGCTGTTACCCTCTGCCTCGGCTATCGATAATTCTCGCCAATTCTTTCAATTTTTCACGATTTAATTCTTTACTCTGTGGAACCGGCTCCTTCTTGTTTTCGGTCCGAGGTGCCACCGTGGTCATCTCTGGGATTGGTCGTTCCCACATCGCCACCTTTGGACTGAACATATACACAAAGCTATGGCCAATAAATGATACCATGGGCATCCCATTGGGTTTGTAGAAAGCCAGTGCCACGAACAACAACGCTATTGGAATGCCGATCACAATTGCTACTACCCTATCAAAAACAGCAAACAAAAGGAGTAGTACCGCACCCAGAGCAATCATCCACCCCAGTTGCTTGATAGTCAGCGGACCAGCAACTTTGTCCTCAATATCATTAAATTGTGGAACGGAAGACATCATACGAACAGCTTGTTTAGCTTTTAGCTTCGTGAGCTTGTAGAATGACAAGACATCATCTTTTCTCTTCCTTGCTATTTGCTACTTTTTCTTGAATAGTCCTTCTACTCTTCTTTCCCCATACTCACTGGACGAATGTGAAACGGGTTCCTTTTTGGGGCCACTGGTATCGCTGGTCTCGGTGTAACCACCGGACGAGGAGTAGAAGCAGGAACCTCGCTCGCTGCCTTCTCTGCGGGCAACACGTGCTTGGAAGAAAACGACATGGCTCCCGGTTGAACTGGCGGAGCCGGTTGAAACACGGCGCTCCCGCTTGGTTGAAAGGCTGGGC
>JAGOOJ010000039.1 GCA_017992575.1 Candidatus Moraniibacteriota bacterium
CATCACAAAGAGCGTGAAGTCCTACGTCAATCAACGGAGCGTCAAGATATCGCTCAGGCGTATTTATTTTTTGGACCGCGGAGCGTGGGGAAAAGTCTCTGCGCTTTGGAGTTTGCTTCGCAACTTACTGGTGAGCCAGATTTCATTCCCAGCGAGGAAAAACCACACCCTTATGACGTCATGGTTCTACGACCGCTCGAAGAGACAAAGCGTGGTGTGACGAAAACAAAAAGTATTCCAGCAGTATCGGTTCGAGAAGCCCTTACCTTTCTTAGTCAGTTTCCAGTGGCGGGAAAATTTCGAGTACTTATCATAGAGGAGGCTCATCGTTTATCGGAGACAGCCCAAAACGTACTTTTGAAAACACTGGAAGAACCACAATCGAGCGCCGTTATTCTTCTCGTGACGCATGAAGTGGGCGCGATATTGCCAACCGTCCTCTCTCGAGTGAAGCGAGTGCGATTTGATTTTATTCCTGAAGAAGAATTGCGGCAGAGTGTCACTTCTTTTGTTCCAGAGGAGGCCTTGACGGAAGTCGCCCCGTTTTTCTTTGCCCTCGGTCGTCCGGGCATGGTTCTGTCGGCACTGAAGGATCCTAAAACCTTTGTAGTAGAACGGGAATTGTTAGGATCATTATTTCGACTTTCAACCCTGACACTGGCCGAGCGGATGACACTAGCAGAAACGTTGGGACAGCAGGGTGAACGAACAATACGTCTCCTTGAATGGTGGCTTCCGGGGTTGTATCAGCAGGGGAGAAAGTTAACTGATACTTTGACGACTACTCGGTTTTTTAGTCTGCTTGATGAAATAGAAAAAACAATGCGTCTCCTTAAGACAACAGAGAGTAATAAACGACTGCTCTTGGAAAAGCTTTTTTTGATGGTATAAGTATTGATGGTGTCTGCATGCGTTTTCTTTGGAAATCACAACTGAAAAAAGAGCGGGGAAAATTTCTGCCTGAAACCGGGGCGGAAAAAAAGAAAGTGACTCGCAAGGAGCGTTTGGCGCCGAGAACTATTCGGTGGGCAGTTTTTGGGATGTTTTTTCTATGGATGTTTTTTCTCGGTACAGTAGGATATCTGGTTGTTTTTTCTCCCCACCTCCAGCTTATTTCGTGGCAGGTAGATGGTCTGGAGCGTATTAGTGAGAAAGATTTTCGTCAGACAGTAGACCAAGAACTTTCTCGGAAGTACTTCGACGTGATTCCGAGAAATACGTTTTTCTTCCTTCAGCCGAAAGCCCTTGAACAAGCGCTCCATACACAGTACCCGCTTCTGAGAGAGGTTGTAGTGCAACGTCACTTCCCTGACCGGCTCGACATTTCGGTGAAGGAACGGGAAACATTGGTCATATGGTGTTCCTTTGAACGCTGTGTGCAGATCCTTGAAGATGGCAGGGCGGTAGCTGTGACGGATGCTTTGGAGAGAGCAGAGAATCAATCGCATGTACTCAGATTGTATGATGAAAGTGATCAGGAGGTACCACTTGATGAAAACGTTTTTGATGAAAGTTTTGTGGCGGTGATTCTTGCGTTAAGAGAGGGTCTGCGGAATCGGTTTGGTATTGAAATAGAGAAAAATATACGAATGGCATCGCGATATGCGAATGAACTTCGTATGAAAACTGATGATGGATGGGAACTCTATTTTAGTACTCGCATGGCGCCTGAGAAATCACTGAATACTCTGGGGTTACTTTTGGGATCGGAAATTCCAAAAGAAAAGGAATCATTTCTCCAGTATATTGACCTGCGGACAGAGAATAGGGTGTATTACCGGTATCAGGATGGGACTGTAGTAACAGAAGTGTCGTCTGAAGAAATAACTAAAACTAAAAAAACAGATTCTCAAGAAAAATCTGTCTCCAGTGGAAAAAAGAAAAAAGAATAACGGGTATTCATTTGAATGTACGCGTATTCGTTTGGTAGTAAAGCGACCAAAGAAAAAGAGTCCGCTCGGGGCTCTTTTCTTTGAGGGATGTGTGACTACTATGGATTGATTAGAGGGGGAATGGATTATTGTTTTAGGGTGGCGATGTCTGCTTCTGAGAAGTAATAGATGAGAAAGGAGTCCCCGGCTCGTCCGAGAGGAGTTTTGTCTTTGAGCCAGGCGTAACTCTGTGTCTCGGGAGGGCGTTCTTTGTAGAGACTTTCTTGATAGAAAAAAGTACAAATAGCATACCATCCAGCCTCAGGGGCACGGGATTCCCACCAAGGAATAAACATGTTGCCGAGGTAGTAGCTCGGATTGCTCCCACCAAAGTAGTCGACGCGGATTTTTTCGATGGGTTGTGATACTACTGGAACGGAATTGTTAGTGATAGAGCATGGGGATGATGACGTGGCGCAATCAGTGTTATAGATCTCAATCCATTTCTTGAGATGTTTCAAATCCTGACCCCAGTCATAATTGGAATCAGTAGCATAGAGATAGCCGTTTTTGTGACCGCCAACGGTCTGATTGAAGTAGGACAGGTAACTCGGATAGCTTAAGAGCACTGTGGCCATACTGATAAAGAACACGATACTGAGGAGCACAGTAATCAGTTCC
Source organism: Candidatus Moraniibacteriota bacterium (assembly GCA_017992575.1). Taxonomy (GTDB): domain Bacteria; phylum Patescibacteriota; class Minisyncoccia; order Moranbacterales; family UBA1568; genus UBA1568. Next base: position 2,553 of record JAGOOJ010000039.1, read on the forward strand.
CGGGTAACCCGTTCTTCCTTGTGGCGTTTGTAGAAATCAGCGAGGGTCTTGCCGATCATCATGTAGAGAAAAGGGAGGATGGGGAAGAGGTGGCGAAAGCCGATGTTGAGGTTTCCAGTGATACTGATATAGCTATAGAAGAGGACAAAGAATACCGCCAAATACTGGGCTATATTGTTATGGAAGGAATGAGCCAAGAAGAGAGGGAAGGGAAGGAGTTTTTCCTTGGCATACTGTCTTCCGATACGATACAAACCATAGATTGTCGTGAAGAGCAGGAGGAGGAGAAAAGGGAGTGTTTCTTTGAGAGCAAAAATAACAGGGAAGTACGAGGGGGAGGCTTCGACGCTGACCGAACCGAGGAAGTAGTGAACATTGCCAGCCGCAACGCGGGAGAAAACCTTGGCGATACCAACGAAGTACTCTGCGAAGGGAAGGAGGAGTGGAGACGCCGTCATGTGGACGATGATATCATGAGTCATTCGGGCCGGGGTATTGGGCTGAGAAAGGAAGAGGTCGGCATGCTCAACGACTTTTTGAGCGGGCATGCCCGAGGTATTCAGGGCATAGAGAGCCCAAACCGTAGTGAAGCAAACAACGATGACGGCGAGGAATTTCCACGAATAGGAAAAGAGCGTTCGGAGAGCATGACGAAAAGCGGAAAGCGATGCTTCGTCTTTGGTACGAAGTTTGGTGAGGGCATAGAGTATCACAAAGAGTCCAAAAACAGGAAAGAGCAGTACCGCGGAAAATTTAACTAACTGTGCTAAACCGAGCATGATTCCCGCGAGTACGATATTTTTTCGGGAGGGGTCCCTGAGGAACCGAACGAACCAGTAGAAGGCGATGAAAATAAAGGTGGCACTCCCGATGTCGGTCGTGACGTAGTGATTGTGGGCGATGATGTTGGGGTCGAATGCATAAAGCGTAACCGCGAAGACTCCGGCCAGGGCCCCGCCGAGTTCTCTGGTCCATAAGAAGAGCATGATACCGAGTACCACCGCAATAATCGTGGTGGGGATGCGAGCAAAAAAGAGAATGGTGTCAGCGTCGTTGCAAGACCATGCTGGACGGGAGCAGTTCACAAACATGTCGCCGACGGCCCACTGCTCGTTGTAACCATCTTGCCATTCTGGAGACTGGAGTGGAAAGGAGAGTCCAAGGGGGAGGAGCATGAGTCCGGCGAAGTCTTTGAGGAGGGGTGGATGCTCGGGATTGAGACGCATATCGCCGTAGCGCACATAGCTGTAGGCAGCAGGAATATGCGCCTTTTCATCGTAGGTCATCGATTCCTGGCGAGAGACTGACAGTGACAGAACGAAATGAAACAAGAGGATTCCTGAAACCAAGAGAATGGCGTGTTTTTTTATAAACTCCATAGTGAAAATATTTTTTATTTTACATCAAGAGAACGTTTAGTTCTGTGGGCTCGGTAAAATGATCACATCGAATTCGCCACCTTCTCGCGGGCCATTCATATCGATGTGTTCCGTATAGGCGTCTGGGTATAGTTTGGTTACTTTTTTTGCGAGGTTTTCATTGTAATGAATCATGAGAAAAACACTGCCACGCCGGAGTACGGTATCTTCGGCAATGATTTCCAGATTGGGTACTCGATGGTAGGTGAGAAAATAGACCGGGTGAGCATAGACCGGCAAATTGAATCGGTCATTGCGTCCCTTTTCATCAATCAAGATATACTTGTGTGTCGTCGCAGGGAGTGAGAGGAGGTAGCGGGCCATATTCGTGTAGCTTTCATTGAAGTAATTGGAAGCATGGATATTGTTTGGAAAAAAGACGAAATATTTAGTGAGATTCCACGTGGCACTGGCAACGAGCGCGATGATAAGCAGTGAAAACAGCGCTGTTTTGGTGCCAGGTTGAGAGCGGAGTGCTCTCTGGAATATCCAAAAAGCTGAGAGAGTAGCCATGAGGAAGACCGGCATCTGGGTACCGATGGAGCGGAGGGCATGAGGCAGACTTTCGTCGGTCAAGAATTCCGGAATAAGCATGACAAAAAATGATCCCAGAAGAAAGAAGTTGGTTACGAGACGAGTGTCACGATCACCTTCCCGCAGGCGTTTGCCAAGAAGGGTGACGGTTTGCCAAATAAGAAAGAGAAATCCGGCAAGGAAAAAAGTACCAATAAAAGGATCGAGTACCGGGTAGGGTGGATAATTGTGACGCCAATTTTGGTCCCCCCAGAAGTTGTATTTGAGGAGTGAGAGGGAAAATGTTTTGGCGATAGTACCAGGAATGTTGCCATGATTCAGTTCCGGGTTGAAGACAGAGATATGGGTGGAACGCGAAGCGAAATTATCAGGGTGAGCAATAAAAAAGTCGTAGAACATCGGTGAGGCAGTGATGAAGGCACCTAAGATAAATACGAGAGCATGTTTCCAAAACCGTTTATAAAATTTCTCGTAGGACAAGAAGAGAGCAGGGAGGAGAATCAAGAGCATGAGTGGAGCAACACGGAAAGCGATGTAGGTATGAATACCAATTCCGAAAATGAGTCCGGAGAAGAGAAAGTCACGCCACAGGCGGGTACGGAGTCCTCGGAAGAAGAAGTAGAAGGAAAAAGTGAGCACGAAGGTAACCATGATGGCTCGGAAGCCAATGCGGGAAAAGTTAATGGCCCAGTAGGAGGTAGCGAGCATAAAAGCGCCGAGGAGGCCGGCCACTTTGCGATGAAACAGCTCTTTGCCGAGGAAATACATACCAAGTACCCCGAGGGTACCAAAGAGAATAGAGGCAAACTTGAGCCCCGTAAGAGTATTGCCTAAAAATGAGATGAAAAAGGCTTGAATATTAATAAACAGCCCCTCGCGACCAAAATTGGCAGGGTAGAAGAGTTTATAGGTATGTGTTTCAAGGGCATGGACAGCATCGACGCCGTTGGCTGCTTCATCAGGATAGAGACCGACGGGAATCGTTTCGATATGAGAGAAGCGAACCGTAAAGGCCAGAACCACAATACAGATGAGTGAGAGTGTGGTAACAAGAGAAAGATTTTTCTTTTCAAACATACTGAGCAAGTGGACACATATTTTTTGGTGCCACAAGTATTTTTTTTTGGACTTCTATGGTAGAATTATAGCAAAGTTTGAAGCAAAAGAAAAATATTTTTT
>JAGOOJ010000040.1 GCA_017992575.1 Candidatus Moraniibacteriota bacterium
CTTCGGAAAGAAGGGGGAATAAGGATTGTCGACACAGCGTTTGTTCTCTATAGGGATTGTAATTGGGTAATAAAAAAATTATGAAGCAGAATGTTGGAGAGATTGATCGTTACGTACGATTTGCACTCGGGGTCGTGTTGGTCGTCGTGGGATATATGCAGATGATGTGGTGGCTCGTGGCAGTCGGGGTAGTTGTCTTTTTGACTGGGCTGTTTCGACGCTGTGGGGCCTATACCCTGCTGGGTGTCTCTACCTGTAAGATTGAACCCAAGACCGAGGACGCTAAAACGGAGTAGAGTTCTACTTCTTCAATACTATATTTGAATGCAGTACCATTGACAGGAGGGCACGGTTTGTTTATCATGCTTTGTCGTAAGGAGACCCTCTTTGCGCCCAACGAACACCACTAAGGAGTAGACGAGATGAACGAGAAGACGAAGAAAGAACGGCCGGTAGGGGAATGGTTTGCCGAATGTGGCAATCACAACAGCAACAATGGTCTTGCAGAGGCACTTGCTGCTCAGGGTTTTGGCTACGACAGCGTTGGCAAGAACGAACGGGTCCTGTGCAACGATGGCGACGAACGGCCGATGTTTTGCATTCCAGGTGCTTTTGTGCGGAGGATGATTCGGGCCAAGAAGGGTGGTGACGTCCTCGCGTTTCGTTTCTGGAAGCGAGACCACGCCAATGTTCCTGCCTATCCGATGGGCTTCATCGAGGACAGCAGAGCCAAGAAGTCGGCTCGGTTCAAGAGTGGTGCTGATAAGCTCAGGGCTGAGAGGGCTGCTCGGGCTAGCAAGGAATCACAGTAGCCGACGCCAACAGGCGAGGAAGGTCACTGACCCCTCGCTTTTTCATTGGTTGATTGGAGAATGGTATACTGAAAAATAATAGATATTCACCTGATTTTACCCACTTCGATTTGAGTCGAAGCAGGTTGATAATTATGGCCAGTTTTCGTTCTCACATTTCTTTAGGTATCGCTTCGGGAGTACTCGGTGCATTCGGGCTTCTTTCACTTGCTTTTTTTGATGGGCCGAGTTTTCTCGCGGTTGTGTTTTTGTCTGCCGTACTCGGGTCAGTGCTACCGGATATGGACAGCGACTCCGGGATTCCATACCATGTGTCGTTTGGATCGTTTTCCTTGGTGGCTTCGGTGTTCGCTGGGTCCGCTGTGTATCACGAGACTCCTCATGAAGGATTACGTGTAGCTTTGTGGGCAGTAGGGATGTTTGCTTTCGTTTATCTCATTATTGGTGGTATTTTCAAACGGTTTACGCGTCATCGAGGGATGGCGCATTCCCTTCCGGCGGCGTTTCTCACGGGACTCATTACTTTTTTTCTCGCCACTCATTTTCTGTTTTCCGATATGGAGGCATTTATTCTTGGGGTGGCTATGATGATTGGGTATGTGGGACATCTGATCTTGGATGAACTCTACGCAGCGGTTAATTTTCATGGTACGCCGTTTCTTCCTAACAAAGCGTTGGGGAGCGCTCTTAAAATAAAATCAGCAAATCTCTTCGTCAATCTGACGGTGTACGGCGCAATATTGTTTCTGCTTGCTGGCAACACTGGTCGTTTCGTCAATTTGGCCGAGAAATTTTGGCGAACAGTGAGTGAGTAATGGTTTGTTATTGGCAGAGCCGAGGTTTTCCTGGTATCCTAGGAAGGTTAATGAGGCGTTGCTTTTTTTAAATTATGGCTCAAATGTCACCTTTTTTCACAGTATTTAAATCCTACGGAGTATCAGTACGACGGTTCCGATGGGCTTTTTTCGGGGTGCTTGTAGCCTTTGGGAGCGCTTCTTTTGTGAGTGGTATAGTATCGCCTCTCATTTACCGTCGTATTATTGATACTATTTCAGGAGTAACCACCAATCGAGCGGAGCTTGCCGACGATTTGTTTCAGAGCCTTTTTCTCCTTATTGGAGTTATTATTGCGTACCAATTTTTGTATCGGTTGGGAGACTTCGCTATTACCTATGCGGAAAGTCGGACCATGGAGGATTTGAACAACCGAGCTTTTCAGGCATTCATGCGACAGAAGCACACATTTTTTGTTGATCGTTTTGCCGGGAGTTTAGTGGCTCATGCGAGACGGTATGCTCGGACGTTTGAAGATATCGCTGATCAGCTCATCTTCAATTTTTGGTTACCGTTTGTTCATTTGACAGGCGTGATTGGCTCTCTTTTTTTCATTGATAGAATGTTGGCTAGTATCTTTCTCGTCTGGATTCCGGTATATATTACGATTGCTCTATGGATGACCAGAAAAAAGTTACCCTACGACCGAGCTAGCGCTGAACAGGATTCAGCTATTACGGCTCGTTTTTCGGATGTTATTGCCAATATGTTTGCCGTTAAGACGTTTGCTACCGAGTCGCGTGAGGAGATGGCATTTCGGGGAGTAGCCCATGCTGATGAGCAGGCGCGTATCAAAGCCTGGCGTTTCAATAATATACTCATTGCTATTCAGACAGTGATGTTCAGTATTCTCGAGATCGTTGCTATGTATGTTGTCATCAAACTGTGGCTGGCAGGGGGTGTTAGTACGGGTACCGTCGTGTTGGTGCAGGTCTACATTGGTTCGATTTTTGGGGAACTCTTTGGTCTCGGACGAGCCTTTGGCAAGTTAATGAAAAATATTGCTGATGCCGGAGAAATGGTTGAGACGATAGATCGGACAGATAGTGAGCCTGTCGATGAAAAGCCAGTGGACGAGTCTTTGCTAGTGGAGGGCGCTGTTTCTTTCGACCATATTTTTTTTCAGTATCCCAACGGAGGCAAAGTGTTTGATGATTTCTCACTTCATATCAAGCGTGGAGAAAAGGTTGGTTTGGTAGGTGCCTCCGGGTCAGGCAAGAGCACTCTCACGAAACTACTTCTTGGATTCAATATTCCCGATGCTGGTCGTATTGTGGTGGCGGGTCGTGACATTGCTGTGTATTCACCTCAGGAACTGCGTCGTTTGATCGCTTATGTCCCTCAGGACACGGCACTTTTTCATCGAACTATTGGCGAGAATATTGCCTATGGCGAGCCACAAGCTACACGCACAGCTATTGAAGAAGCAGCCAAAAAAGCTCATGCTCATGAATTTATCATGAGTCTTCCACAAGGATATGAAACATTGGTCGGAGAACGGGGAATCAAACTTTCTGGAGGTGAACGTCAGCGGGTGGCCATCGCGCGCGCTATTCTTAAGGATGCACCGATTCTCGTACTTGATGAAGCGACGAGTGCCCTTGATACGACGAGTGAACACCATATTCAAGAGGCTTTGCATGAATTGATGCAAGGACGAACGACTATCGTTATTGCTCATCGTCTCTCTACAGTGCGGGAAATGGATCGAATCATTGTACTCGAAGAGGGGAAATTGGCAGAGGAAGGTACTCATAGCGACCTCATAGCCCGGGGAGGTATTTATGCTGGTTTTTGGAATCGTCAGACGGCATCCTTTCAGGATGTCCTGCTCGATGAAGAAACAGAGGACGTCTAAATCATACATAAACACACAACATCGTATGTCTTTTATACCCATGATTATTTTTTTCGTGGTGACAGTGTCGCTTCTTTTCGGAGTCCACTTTTTTGTTTACGTGTCGTTGGTCCACTTCTTTACCATTAGTCAGACAACATACCGATATCTTTTGGCTGGAACTCTTGGGTTTCTGTCAGTGAGTTTTATCCTGTCTTCGTTCGTTGCTCATTATTATGAGAATCTCGCTACTCGAACCGCCTACTTCCTTTCCAGTTTTTGGTTGGGTCTGCTCGTTAATCTGATGGTAGTCTGTCTCATCGCTTGGTTGGTGTTTTTGATGGGTCAGTGGCTCCATCTGCCATTGGGGAAAGCGTGGGTGGGGACAATATTTTTTGGATTGGCGTTGTTTGTTTCGTTCTTTGGTGTATGGCAAGCACTTCATCCAACGATTACTCGTGTTTCGGTTCATATTCCAGGATTACCAGAAAATTGGAAAGGGAAAACCCTGGTCCAGCTCTCTGATGTTCATCTTGGTCATGTGTATCAGTCAGGGTTTCTCAAAGGAGTAGTGGAACAGGTCAATGCACTGCATCCGAAAGCTGTGGTCATAACAGGAGATCTCTTTGATGGGATGGATGGCCAACTGGAATCTCTCGTGCAACCGTTGAACGATATCCGGTCTTCGGAAGGTGTTTTTTTTGTGACGGGGAATCACGAGACATATCTAGGCGTGGAAACCGCTCTTTCTGCTCTTAGGGAAACATCAGTTGTTGTTTTGAATGATGAGGTGCGTGATGTCGCTGGTTTGCGCCTTATCGGTGTTAGTTTTCCTCTGCGTGGAGAAGCAAAGAAATTGCTTCCAACACTAGAGTCCTTGAGGAGTCAATTCGCGGATCAACCCAACGTACTTCTCTATCACGCACCGGAAAGTATTGCTGAAGTAGCAACCAGAGGAGTCAGCCTCATGCTTTCTGGCCATACCCATCAGGGTCAACAGTTTCCGTTTCAATTCATTACGGCACTCGTTCACAAGGGATTTGACTACGGACTATACACGATTGGGGACTTTCATCTCTACACGACGAGTGGCGTTGGGACCTGGGGGCCGACGATGCGCATCGGGACGAAGTCAGAAATCGTTGCTATCACCCTAGAATAATCTGATGGTTTTCCTCTATGTACACCCTCTACATGCTTCGTTGCGTCGATGGGACATTCTATACTGGGATTACGACCGATGTGGTGCGACGAATACGAGAGCACAATTCTTCTCCTCTGGGGGCTAAGTACACACGTGGTCGTCGACCAGTGACACTCGTGTTTTCTCGGCAGTTTCGGAATCGCTCTCTTGCTACCCGTGAAGAAGCTCGTATCAAGAAGTTTTCCCGAATGAAAAAACTGATGCTCATTCATTTTTCTGAAAAAAAAGTATGAAATCAATAGAACGAGGGCTGGAGAGTATTCCGGGGGTCGGCAAGCGTATTGCCCAGGATCTCCGTGAAATTGGTATCGATCGTCCGAGTTGTCTCAAGGGGAAAAACCCCGAGCGTTTATATGAAAAAATGTGTTCCGTTCAGGGAGAAACGGTTGATCGTTGCATGCTGTATGTTTTACGCTGTGCGGTATATTTCGTGAATACCAAACGACCCGATACGAAAAAACTTCAGTGGTGGCACTGGAAAGACACAGTATGATACCTCAGAAAATTCTTGAAATCGCGGGGGTGCTCCTGCTCATGATACTGATGCAGTATACCTCGATGGGGAAGAGTGATGCTCAGTATTTCACGCAAAACGTGATGCAACTGTTTCAGTTAGGAACGAACACTGATTCAACAAAGGGAGTCGAAGGAACATGGTCATTGGTTACGGCGGTTGTTGATGGTGATACTCTCAAGGCAGAGGCGGACGGACAGATGGAAACGATTCGGCTCATTGGTATCGATACTCCGGAGGTAGTCGACCCACGGCGACCCGTGCAGTGTTTCGGTCAGGAAGCATCACAGAAAGCCAAGGATGTCCTTTCGAATCAACGCGTGCGACTGGTTGCCGATGCGACACAGAGTGAAAGGGACAAATATGGCCGTCTCCTCCGTTATGTTTTTTTGGAAGATGGTACTTCATTCAATCAACTCATGATTGAAGAAGGATAT
>JAGOOJ010000006.1 GCA_017992575.1 Candidatus Moraniibacteriota bacterium
CACTACTGATAAAAAATACCCCATCGTTGAAACGCGTGACGGACTCAAGATTGAAACCGAACCGATGGAGTGGACTATCGCCGAAGGAGATGAAGTTTTTGCCAAGATTACGCAGATACCACTGCGTTTGGCGTGGGCGATGACGATTCATAAGAGTCAGGGAGTTTCTCTCGATGCAGCCGTTATGGATTTGTCTCAGACATTTGAATACGGACAGGGGTACGTAGCACTCTCTCGGGTACGGACACTGTCTGGTATCCACCTTTTGGGAGTGAATGCCCGAGCGTTTCAGGTGCATCCGATAGTGTTGGCCGAAGACATACTGTTTCGTGGAGCATCAGAACGAGCAGAAAGAGCCTATGAAAAACTGACTCCAGAGCGGGCGCGTGAAATGGAAAAGAATTTTATCACCATATGTGGTGGAAAACAGAAACGGGAGAAGAAAATAAAAAAAGGAAAAAAATCGACGACCAAAAAAATCGACAAAGGGACAGAAGGACACGGTTTTGATGCCATCAGAGTCAAGCACCCGCAGGCCTATCGTTCCTGGACGGCCGACGAAGAAGCAGAGCTCAAGAAAATGTTTGAGCGGGGCAAGCAGATGAAGGAGATGACTGAAAAGCTCGGTCGCAAACCTGGAGGCATCCGTTCGCGGTTAAAAAAACTTGGCCTGGCATAAGGAGAGGAAAATATGATTACTATTGGTATCGATCAAAATTTGGATAAAGAAGTCTACTTCGATTTTGCAGATTTTGCTGTGGCCGGGATGGACTTCGGGGCGCGTATTCGACGCGATCATCCGACGGTGACCCGAGAAAATTATGAACAGTACATCACTGATTTTTATAAAAAGAACGATACTTTTCTGCAGTCAGCCGTCGCAGAACTTCAGTCGCACCTTGACCAGACACAGGCGGAATTTTTTGCTGCTGCCCAGGCCGTGTACCAGAAGGATTATTCCAACCAGGTATTTACAGGAGCACTTTCGATATTCGACTGTAATCCCCGTTATCCGGAGCGGAATTTATTCCAGGTTTACTCCCAACGTGATTTGTTAGGGAAAGGAGAGGTCGCCTTTCATGAAGTAATGCATTTTCTTTTTTTCCACTATTGTGCCGAACACTGCGCTGATGTGATAGCGGGTTATGACCAGAACAGCGGACCGTATTGGGAGCTTTCCGAAATTTGGAATGTCATTATTTTGAATGAGCCTGCATTTCAAAATATTCTGAGGCGTGAAGAACACATGTTTTATCCGCATCTCGAAGCAGCGTTACCACAAGCAAGGAAAATATGGACTGAGAGTAGAAGCGTCAGAGAATGGGTTGTGAAGATGCTCCCTTAAAAAGATTGTTGGAGGAGTATGTATATCGATATTGCTGTTGGGCTCATGATTGGTTGGATTGTGTCACTGTTCGTCGGGGAACAGCATTTGAGTTTGATGCTGTTTGGTATGTTTGCGACGCTAGCACCGGACCTCGACTTCATCGTGTGGCTTGTTCGGAACAAGTGGCGTGTCAATCAGTATGCTCATGAACACCGTGACCTCCTCCATCTTCCGCTTATTTTTGGTCTCGGGGGCGGACTTCTCATTGCTCTTTTTTCTCCACTCGTTGGAGTCGTCTGGTTTTTCGGAACCCTGGCACACTTTATCCACGATACGTTTGATGGGGGCTTCGGTATCAAGTGGCTCTATCCGTTCTCTTCCGGCTACTTCACGCTGGCATCGTATAGTCCTAAGCGGTATTTTCGCAATCGGGAGGAACAGCGGGCGGTGGCGACTGTCTATGGGAATCCTCATTGGCTCGAGGAGCAATACCTGCGACTCAACCCGAAACTAGTGGGAGAGTTGATGATACTTGCCATAGCCAGCGTGTTCATCGTTTATTGGTTACTCACTCGCTAGAGGCGTGATATACTAAAGAGGCTATTCTAATCCAAACAACTATGTTTAACAAAGGAAACATCGTCGCTTATTTCGCCAAGAACATCGCTGTCGTGCTTGGTATTGTTTTGGTGTGGCGCGGGATTTGGGAATTACTCGATATGGCAGACCTGCTCTTTTTCCAGGGGAACCACTTTTACACGGCTATCGCCGGAATCATCATTGGCCTTGCTATTCTGTATTTCCCAGACAAAGATCTGAAGGAACTGGAAAAACTCTAGTGTTCATATCATGACACTGCTTGTCTTGTTTCGAAAAACGTGGGTACGAGTGGGGCTCGCCATCCTCTTTTTTGTAGTTGGATTCTTATTTTCTGTCCAGCCATCCCATGATCGTGATTGGGAGCTCGGCCAGGAAAAACTTCCGCGCTTTGTTTTGGACAGTAATACACTTCGAGTAGAAAATTTTCGTAACTTTCCTTGGACTGATGAGATGGAGTCGATTGCCCGCTATGAAACACGGGTATTTGATCTTTCCTCTATCGAGCGTCTTGATGTTTTCATATCACACTTTGATACCTTTGAGGGGTTGGCTCATATATTTCTCAGTTTCGGATTTGCTGATGAAAAACAATTGGTAATTTCTCTTGAGTCACGACGTGAGGTCGGAGAAGAATTCTCTCCTTTTCTTGGGCTGTTTCGTCAGTATGAGATCATCTATGTGGTCGGTTCGGAAGAGGATATTGTCGGCGCGCGCATAGGAGTCAGAGAGGAACGTGTCTATCGTTACCCAACCGTGGCCACTCCCGATCAGGCCCGAACGCTTCTACTCCGGTTGAGTGAAGACATCAATAGCGTCTATGACACTCCTCGTTTCTATAATACGCTCTGGCATAACTGTACCAATGAATTGACACGTCGAGTCGAAGAGATGTTCTCGGTCAATTTTCCGCTGACGTGGAAATCACTACTGCCAGGGTACTTTGATGAGGTGCTCTATGAGATGAATTTAATTCAAAGAGTGGGTAGTTTTAACGATACCAAAATTACTCGGCTGATTCATAATGCCACACTCAACCCAAGAAGTGCTCATTTCAGTCGAGATCTGCGAGGATCGATTGACGAGTAGTGGTATACTACCAAGGGATAATTAATACACACAGCTATGGTCATCGTACCAAAGAAGTATGACAGCAAACGTGGCAAGCGAGATGAGAATATGCTCTCCCATCAGAGCGTTGGTTCCATGCACGAGGCGCACCGCCTGGAAGGCGCGGTGAAAAATGTTGGTATCAAAAACGTCGGTCATCAGAAGAAAAAATCCAAAGGATAGTTTCTTGACTGATCCGGCAACTGCTCTTATCAATCAATAATTGTACGATAGGATATGTCTTTTATTTTGCAGAGGATTGAATGGAATTCTGGTACCATAGCATTGGTTGTAGCCAATATGGCCCCGCTGTTTGGGGCGCTTTTTTTTGATTGGTCACTGTCGGGCATCATTTTTCTGTATTGGGCGGAAAATGGAGTGATAGGAATTTTCAATATATTCAAAATGATTCGATCGACAGCGGTTTCGGCTCCACAAAACAAGTTCGAATTAAGATTGTGGGGCCGGCCATATTCGTCGAAGTCGAAGGGTCCTCTTTTCTTCTTTTTCGTTTTCCACTACGGGCTGTTCACTTTTGTGCATGGGGCAGTAGCCTTTGCTTTGTTTGGAAAGCCTGATTTGGGAATATTTGGTTTTTTTGTTGCTCTTGGTTCTTTGTTCATGAGTCATGGTATCTCGTACAGGAACAATTTTATTGGCAAGAAAGAATACGAGCGAATTTCGGCCTCTGATCTTCTTGCTCAACCGTACAGTCGTATCATTATTTTGCAACTAGCGGTGCTTGTTGGCGGGTTCCTCGCGATGTTTTTTGGGAGTCCGATTGTGGCAGCGGTACTCCTTATTTGTCTGAAAACAGTAGTTGATTTGATTGAACATATTCGAGAACATCAGCGATTGAATCCAGTTGTTCAGATGAATACTCAAGCAGAAGTATGAGTGATTACAAACGCTATGATGTCGTGGTTATCCCACCACCAGATGTCGCGGAGCAGGCTATGGCCATGAGCCGAATCCTTTCGTCATTTGGATCTTTTTTTGTTCTTGATGGAGTGGCTCGACATCCCCATCTTTCGTTGTACCGGGTGCCACTGCATGAATCGGTTCTTCCGGAGGTAGTCGAGTCCATTGAGAAACTTGCCCATACGACTGCTCCCTTTCTTTTGACACAGGGTACGTACTATCCGGATCAGGGTGTCTGGATAGGAGTGCGGTATATAGCAGATAAATCGCTTTTTAATCTCCATACTTTTTTTATTGACGCGCTAAAAAAGTACCGAGTGATTGAAGATGATACACGCTATGCCGAACGTTGGTCAGAGATGAGTAAAGAACAACGCAACAATATTCAGGAATGTGGTTGGGCCAATTCTTATACTCTGTATTCTCCCCATATTAGTTTTACTAAATTGAAGCAACCGCGAGCTGATGTGCTGGCACATCTCCCCCAGCGTGAATTTTCTTTTATCGTTGATCATGTGGGTCTTTATGAGTTAGGGCAACACGGAACAGCCGATATTCTCATTGCCGACTTTTGGCTGGCCGGCAAATAGTCATCTTTCTTGCCAGAAACTGATATATCGGGTAGTTTGGTGGGGCAGGTGGTTGGGCAAATGCCCAGCCTTTTTAGTACTCTTACCAACGAGAGGTGTGAAATGGCAGGCCTATACGGTCAAGATGGAGTCAACGTTCCTTTGGGTGACCAGTTCAGTCGGTTTGCCGGAGGGCTGTGTACGAAAACCTACGGGTTTTGTCCCAATCTCGACATCGTGGATTTGTCGCGGGGTTTGTTTCGTGGGCCACGATTCTTCATTCCCAAGGATTTGCCGCCGGGAACCGGGTTTCATCTGGCACCGGACGGCATCGGTACCAAGCACATCATCACGGACGCCGCTGGGCTCCATGAAGTTTCGGGGGCTGACTGGGTGGCTATGTGCGGTGGCGATGTCACGCGTTATGGCGGTTGGCCGGCACTGTTTACCAACAACCTCGACGTTTCAACGCTGGGTATGAACGAACGGTCCATGGCATATTTGGCGGCTTGCCGGTTGATGACTGGACTCAGTCAGCTGGCCGAACGACATCGTTTCGTCATGTACAACGGTGAGACGGCCGAGCTCGGTGCATGCATCGGTTCGGAAAACCCGTATGCAACGCTCAAGTACGTTTGGTCTGGCGTGGCGTTTGGGTTCTTCAATGAACGAAACGTCATCACCGGTGAGCGGGTGCATGTCGGCCAGGCCATCATTGCTCTGCGCGAGCGAGGGTTCCGGAGCAACGGAGGGTCGAGCGTGCGCAAAGCACTTCGGATGCACTTTGGTGATGACTGGTACCGGTTTCGTAGTGAATGGGCTTTTGAAGTAGCTCGAATGGCTGCCGAACCGTCGGTCATTTACGACCCGTTTCTTGCCCACCTCAACGGGTGGAGCAATGCCTGTGAACCGCTGGTGCGCGCATCACTCGTTGTGCACCTGACGGGCGGGTCATTTCGTGGCAAGTTCTTTGACGACTTTCTCGTTCGGCACGGTTTCTCCGCGGTCCTCACGGACCTCTTTGATCCGCCGGAAGTCGTTCGGCTGTGCGGGGAATGGCGCGGTTTTGATTCGGCTGGGTTCTACGACACCTTCAGCGCCGGTCAGGGCGTGCTCATGGTGGTTGACCAGGATGACGTGGGTGCCACCATCACCTACGCAAGGGCAGCCGGCATCGAAGCCAAGCGCTGTGGTGAAATCGTGGGAACACACGGTGCGCCGACTCTGACCATTCACTCGAAATTCGGGTCAGGGGGTGAAGTCATCATCGAGTAGTTCATCGCGGACGAGTAGGGTAGTGGCCAATGGTCGCTACCCGTTTTTTTTTATTCCAAAAAAGAAAAAACCGGTCAACGTGCATGGCACAGTGATCGGCGTGTTGCTTCGAGATGTGACCCTCAGGCAACCTTCGACAGAACGATGGTAGCCTTGCCTGTAATGGCCGGCCACAGTGAACGGTTCGGGGGTAGGGCTTCGGTGGAGACTTCGCAGTGACCCCGACTGTTCTCGCCCTGGCCACGGACGACAATTCCGATTTCACTTCCAGTCATCGGCCTGTGGAAAGTGAGCTCTTGTTTGGCATAGAGAGCGCTCGGCCAGGTCTCGGCGATCAGGGCGGAGATACGCCACAGTGTCATGTGAGCGCGGAACCAGTCTTCTTCATTGAACGGCGTCCCGCCCTTGAGGCACACGGACATCTTGATCACGATTCGTTCGACAGAGCCCTGATTCTTCTTGGCCGAGACATCGATGCGCCATTCCGTGGGTGTTGTCTTCGAGACATGGATGGACAGCTGGTCTTCGCCCAGGAATACTGGTTGGAGAAAGGTGATACTCGCCTGATGAAGAACCAGCTGTTGATCAGCTATCTCGTCTCGGAGTACGACCAAGGCTTGTGTTACGGCGTCCATGCCGTGAGCAATCAGCCGACCGAACAGCGGATGAGGTCGATCCGGGTTCACATGGATGTCGTTGTAGTCGCCGGACATCTCGGCTGCCAGTAGGGTGCGGCCCTGCTCCATGGTCGCTCCCAAATAGTGCCCGGGAGTCATCGTCTTCTTGACGGCTTCCATGAGCGTCGAGAGGAGAGCGTATTGGCCAGGGTGGAGCGGGAGGTCCGACCGGTTGCGGACGAATCGGCTCGGCGCTGGGAACCATTGGGCGAGGGGAGAGAGCAGGTCTCTCATGGCGCTTTCGGACTTCTCAAGGAACCACAGTGGCGGAAGCGACAGCTGGGTCATCGGCGCTGACTGGGGGAGGCTTAGAGTAAACATGGTGTCCTTTCTGACACGAGTTGCAAAAAAACATGGGCAAGATTCTTGCTCGCCCTCAGTATACGCTTCTTTGCGAAAGAGGCAATGACGCTTGAATAAGTGTCTGTTATTTATGAGTGTTTGTCTTTATAAAGGTACTTGTTTTTTTCTTGAGAGTGGAGTATAGGTAAAGGTATAAGAAGGTTTCATAAACGGTGTAAACTTTTTTTCGATTGTATGTTTCGGAAAATTGGAATACAAACCTTTGTTGCGGGAGTTGTTTTTCTTTGGTTCACTCCCGTGTCCTTGGCAGTATATCGGGATGATGTTCCTGATTTTACGGGCGTGCTCATCGATCAGGATACCACTTGGTATAAAGATGTGACGTATGTCTTTGAGAAAGAAATCAGAATCGTTGATGGGGCGAAGTTGACCATTGAACCCGGCACCCATATTTCTTTCAAGCGCGACCAAGGTGGTAGCGCTCTTTTATTGAGTCTTTTTGATGGAAAAATAGATGCAATTGGTACAGAAGTGGACCCAATTGTTTTTGATCGAGCCAGCGACAGCGATGCGTATGCCATTCAGTTTAATGATGCGACTGCTGAACAGGTGTCAGTATTTCAGTATGTACGATTTTTACATGGCGGGGATGTGTGGGATGTACCGGAGTGTCCTGATTGTGGGCAGTCATTTTTACAGAAACTTTTTATCAAGAATGTCTTTGCTGCCACTCAAGATGGAATCGAAACTCTCAGATACCAATGGGGGAAGCTTCACGTCGAGGATGTCGTTTTTTCTGAGAGTATTTTTGGTGATGTTTGGGTGTCTGAGTCAGTAAGGGGTGACTACACCGACGAAGATGGAAATTTTGTTCAAGATCCGGCATTTTTATATATTAAAAATTCAGACTTTAGAGGTGAT
The DNA here is from genome assembly GCA_017992575.1 of Candidatus Moraniibacteriota bacterium. Taxonomy (GTDB): domain Bacteria; phylum Patescibacteriota; class Minisyncoccia; order Moranbacterales; family UBA1568; genus UBA1568. Next base: position 7,701 of record JAGOOJ010000006.1, read on the forward strand.
ACGGCTACTCCGGCACTGCGTGTTATGGATTCATCTTGTTACGGGATACCCTTCTGTCCACGGAAAGTTCATTTTGAGAATAATTGGTACGCAGCATCAAGTGGTCCGAAGATGGTAGGCAATCCTGCAGGAATGGGAAAATCAATTATAGGAAGTATTAATTTTAATGGCTTTAGCGCGACTGAATTTTTTCCTTCTTGTGCGACAAACTGTTTCTCGAACGTTCTGTTTTTGCCCGGACTCGAAGCCAGTCGGTTGTATGATGATCAAAGCTCGTCGTGTGTCGCGGACAAAACAGATCCGACCAGGGCCTGGGAACCGAGTTGCAACAACGATGCACGCAAACTCTATCTCGACGCGTCGGGCAAGAGTTTGGATGGCGATATTCATACCAAGGACGGTGACGTACTCGATGAAACTCCGACGGGAGCCAATATTTACCGCTCTTTTTTGGAAGAATTGGAAAGAATGAAAAGTACTGATCACGCCATCAATGATTGGCAGGCAGTGGCGTATGATTGGCGACTTTCTTTGGATGATATTTTGGCGGACGGCACTGTTGCCGAGCGATTGCGTCAGTTGGCCAGCACATCGAAATCAGGCAAAGTGACGCTGGTAGCTCATTCTAATGGCGGTCTACTGGCCAAGGCCCTCATGAACAATCTCAGTGAGAGTGAAGTAGCACGACTCGTCGACAAAATAGTGTTGGTAGCAGTACCTCAGGTGGGTACCCCGGCTGCTGTTGCTGGATTACTTCATGGCTACAAGCAAAATTTCTTTCCGGTCCTCGATACTCCTACAGCTCGGGGATTAGCAGAAAATATGCCAGGAGCCTACCAGCTCCTTCCAACGGCCCAGTACTTTTCTTCGGTGGATACTCCGGTAGCGACATTCGACGTGGCTTCTTCTTTGGACTGGAACCATCGTTATGTGGACACTGTGAATTCCCAGGGTGAACTTCATGATTTTTTGTCGGATACGTTTCGCCGGGTTATCGCGACCAACAGTGATACTGATACCTTAGCCACTTTGAACGAACCACTGCTTACTCGAGCAGAGAACCTGCATGATACTCTCGATACCTGGGTGGCCCCAGCGGGCGTGCGGGTAGTGCAGATCGCGGGGTGGGGCGTGCCGAGTACGCTCAGTAGTACTGATTACACGGTGGAAAAGAGAAAGCTCTGCGATGAGTCGCTGTGCCAGTCTAATATCGAACTGCTTGACCCGGATTTCAAATTTACCATCGATGGCGATGGAACCGTCGTGACGCCGAGTGCCCTGTGGATGAAAGACGTTGAGCGGTATTGGGTAAACATAAGAAATTATAATAAGAACAATCCGATCGAGACAGCTTTCGGGTTACTAGGGGTTGAACATGCTAATGTTTTGGAAATCCCTCAACTGAATATGTTTCTTGCTGATCTCATTACCGATACGACCAAGCCACTTTCGGAGTATGCATATTTTTCGACTGATGTACCGTCCTCAACTGACAAACGACTGCAGTACTCACTTCATTCCCCCCTGATACTCAGTCTGTATGATGAGGAGGGGCGACACACAGGTGTTTCTCCCACGGGCGAGATAGAGGAGCAAATTCCTGGGACATACTATAAACAGTTTGGCGATGTGCAGTATATATTTGCTGATGAGGGGTCTGCCGGGCACGTCGTTCTCGATGGGTATGAAACCGGGAAGTTCACTTTTGCAGTGGAGGAATTTGAGGATGATATCTCTCTTGGGAAAGTGACTTTCCAGGATATGCCCACAACGCCCGAAACGAAAGTGACGTTTGATGTACCGAATGACCTCGCTAGTGCGTCGCACCTTCGTATCGATCGCGATGGCGATGGGACGACCGATATCGACCTACCACCAAAAATTGGTGAGGTAGTGACGTTTGATGTTACGGCGCCCGTGACCACGACTACTTTGACGGGCACACAGGGAACGAATGACTGGTATATCAGCGATGTGACTGTGGCGCTAACTGCTACTGATGAGGGTGATATTGAGAAAACAGAATACTCAGTAGATGGTACTACGTGGCATGCTTACACGGCCCCGTTTATTGTGGCTACTGAGGGGACGATGATACTTCAATATTTTTCTACGGATCAGGCTGGCAATGGAGAAGAGATAAAGACAGTAACTATCAAAATTGATAAACAAGCTCCAGAAGGAAAAATTATGTTCAATCCTACGACACAGAAACTCGCTATCACGGGTACTGATAGTCTAGGAGGACCCGTGACAGTGGTCATGGTTGAACAGAAGAAAGACTTGGTGGCATCCAATACCAAGCTCAAGAAAATTAAACCATGGTTTGATCGGTGGCTGAAACGGCACAAGAAAGACTTGCCGGATATGCTCGCGACATTGGTGGATCAATCTGGGCATACGACGAGCATTGGATTTGAAAAAACGAGGGATCGCAAAGGGTATGTTTTTGTCAGGGTGCGGTCTCTCGGATATGATGAGCAGGAAGTACAGCTGACCGGGGCACAGGCTCAGTACAAGTGGCGGGTAGACAGAAGAAATCAGTATCAGCAATTGGCTAGCTCTCTCAAGGCAGGGAGGTATGGTTTGGAATCACATTACGTCCCACACAAGAACGAGACCTGGATCATGGAGCAGTCACGTGATCTGGAGGACGATGACCGCGATGATGAGAGTGAACGACGTCCGATACAAAAGAAGCTTCCAGGTCTTGTGGTACCATATATGCAGACAGGACAAGGGGAAATAGAGATCAAATATTAATATAAATATATGACGAAGAAAAGTGTGCTATTTGTTTCAGGTACAGTTACGATTATTTTGATAATTTTGGACAGATTAGGGACGTTTCGTTTGTGTGGTGCGAATGAATATGGTAGCTGTATGGATGTTTTGTATAGCGCGATTATTTTTTTTCTTCCTATCATTCCTCTTTTCCTTTTTTCTCTTATCACTTACAAAATGTCAGAGGAGGTGTTTCAGGACTGGTGGCGGTTGGCTCGTATCTTTATCCCACTGGCGATGTTCCTTATCCTCATTACCCCGGCCTATACCCACAACTGGATGTTTCCCGTCGTAAAGGGGACAGTCGCCGTCGCCCTCTCTGGGTTATTTGTCATCATCTCTCTCTTTAGAATTACCCTTGCTCACCGGAGACTGAAGTAAGGAAGCGCGTAGATAGTATCAAAACCAGCCTGAGGCTGGTTTTTGCTTATGCGTGATTGGTTCTTGTTGAATTTGTAGTGAAAGTATGGTAAACTACTTATATAAAGTAGCTTCTAATTTATGAATCAAAAAAAGAACGAGGGAAAATATACCAAAGATTTCGACCGTTGGAATGACAAGAAAAAACAAACGGATTCTCAGTCAGAGAGTCGTGAGTTGTTCATATACCCACGTGAAGTGTGGTGGTGCGCTCTTGGCGTGAATGTCGGTTCTGAAGTAGATGGGAAGAATGAAAATTTTGAAAGACCTGTACTCCTTGTGAAGGTTATTAGTGCGAATGGATTTTTCGGCATACCGTTGACGTCGCGACAAAAAGGACATCGGTATGAGATCATTGTCAATCATGACAAGGGAATTTCCTTTGCCAATACATCACAGCTGCGGTTCTTGAGTAAGAAAAGAATGTTGCGAAAGATAGGGATGGCCTCTGAAGATGACTTCAGACAAGTCTTAAAACGGTGTCAGGATTTGTTTCAATAAAAAAAATCGGACCCACCCTTTCGGGTGAGTCCTCGGAGGCCGAAGCCATCAGTAACTACAATATACTCTTTTTTGACGATTTGTCAAGTGCCCAGTCAAGCGTTAATCTGAGTATTAGACATGGTTTTTGGCTGAGAGTAGGGATAGGTGTAGAATAGAGGGGATTCGTCTGTAAGCAATGAGAAGTAAAACTATGCAGAAATATACAGGAGGGTGTCATTGTCAGGCGGTGCGGTATGAGGTCGAGGTTGACCTTGCGCAAACGATGACTTGTAATTGTTCTCATTGTGAGATGAAAGGATTTATCCTTGCTTTTGTCCCGGCGACGAACTTCACGCTCATTTCTGGTGAAGATATGCTCACCGAGTATAGATTCAACACCAAGAAAATTGCGCATCTGTTCTGCAAAGTCTGTGGCGTGCAGTCGTTTGGTCGTGGCACCGACCCGACCGGCAATGCGACAGTTATGATAAACGTCCGCTGTCTCAAAGACGTCGATCTCACAACCCTGCAGTCAGGAAAGTTTGATGGGAAGAATATGTAAAGTAATTAGAGTAGGAAAAATAATACTAGCCATGAAGAGAGAATACTACTCTGATTCGATAGCTCATTTTTTGAAGGTTAAGCCTGATGAAATTCTTGGCGCGTTAACAAGGAATAGCGAATTTGATCTTGGACAAAATCAACGGGATGCATGGGTAGAGGAAGTTATTATTTTACAAAAAGTTTTAGATTCATATTCTGGTTCAATATACTTCGAATATTCTATCCCGAGAATGGGAAAGCGTATTGATGTCGTGTTGATTATTGAATCAGCTATATTTGTTCTTGAATTTAAAGTTGGAGAAAAAGATTTTTCTTCAAGCGCCTCGGATCAAGTTTGGGATTATGCGTTAGATTTAAAAAATTTCCACAGTTCAAGCCATGACCATTATATCGTTCCAGTTCTTATCGCAACGAATGCAGTGAAAGTTGATTCTGTTATTTCACTTACTCCGAAAAATGACAAGGTGTTTTTCCCTATAAAATCAAATATAGTAATGCTTAGGAGTGTTATAGATAGCTCCCTAGCTCTTATGGATGGATCCGTTATTAGCGTAGATGGATGGGAAGAGGGCAGGTATTGTCCTACCCCGACTATTGTCGAGGCAGCAATGGCTCTTTATCGTGGTCATTCAGTTAAAAATATTTCCCGAAGTGATGCGGGCGCAATTAATTTGACGCAAACATCAGAGGTTGTATCGGAAATAATTACTTCTTCGAAGAGCAAATCACAGAAATCAATTTGTTTTGTTACTGGCGTTCCGGGTGCCGGTAAGACATTGATTGGATTGAATATTGCGAATAAGCATATTGATAAAGACAATGATTTATATAGCGTTTTTCTTTCTGGTAATGGACCGCTCGTTGCTATATTACGAGAGGCACTGACTCGAGATAGAGTGGCTCATGAAAAAGAAAAAGGAAAAAAAATTACCAAAAGTGATGCATTACGAAATGTTAAGTTGTTTATTCAAAACGTGCATAATTTTCGTGATGACTGTCTGAAAGACGAAAAGCCCCCGATTGAACACGTTGCTCTTTTTGATGAGGCACAGAGAGCTTGGAATTTAGAGCAGACTGCAACTTTTATGAAGAGGAAAAAAGGTCGACCAGATTTTGATCAGTCCGAGCCCGAATTTCTCATTTCTTGCCTTGATCGTCACCCTGATTGGGCAGTAGTTGTTTGCTTAGTTGGTGGGGGTCAAGAAATCAATACGGGTGAAGCTGGAATTAGCGAATGGATAGAATGTTTGAATCGTTCCTTTCCAGAGTGGAATGTTTATGTGTCTTCACGACTTACTGATAGTGAATATGGAGCCGGAAAGATGCTAGATAAAATTAAGACTCGTAAAAATATATTCACAAAAGATGAATTACATCTCTCTGTTTCAATGCGTTCTTTTCGCGCAGAGCACATTTCTTTACTTATAAAGCAAATTTTGGATACTAATATAAAGGAAGCACAAAATACGCTATTACAGGTGAGATCAAAATATCCGATGGTAATTACCAGGGATATTTCGAAAGCAAAAGAGTGGTTGAAAAAACAGGCACGTGGCTCAGAGCGTTACGGGATAGTTGTTTCTTCACAGGCAGAAAGATTAAAGCCACATGCAATATTTGTGAAGTCGCCAATGGATCCGGTACATTGGTTTCTTGATGGAAAGGAAGATGTTCGTTCGTCATATTATCTTGAAGATGTAGCAACCGAGTTTGATATCCAGGGTCTAGAATTAGATTGGTCTTGTGTGATTTGGGATGCTGATTTTAGGTATACAGAAAACGGTTGGGAGCATCGATCTTTTGTGGGGAGTAAATGGAATTATATTAAAAAATCTGAACGACAAGTATATTTGAAGAACGCATACCGTGTTTTGCTCACTCGTGCTAGACAGGGAATGGTTATTGTTATTCCGTCGGGCGATCCTAACGATTCAACGAGAAATCCTGACTTCTATGACTGCACCTTTGAATATTTGAAAAAAATTGGATTTGAAGTGATTTAATAAAAAAATTAATTGTATTTCTGCTATCAAACACTAATTACCCGTATGACTAAATCAATTTTTTATCTAATTTTAATTTTAGGAGTGTTTGCTCTGTTCAAGTTTTTCCTGGAGAAGTATTTTAGTGAAAAGAAGAAAATATATACGTATCGATCAAAAGAATCCTTCATGACTTCGGCAGAGCGCGAGTTTTTTGGAGTATTGAAGTCTGCAATTGGAGAGAAATATCAGATATTCGCTCAGGTACATTTGCCGACAATCCTCGATTGCAAAATAAATGGTCAGAATTGGCATGGCGCTTTCCGACATATAGATGAGAAGTCCGTTGACTTTGTACTTTGCGATAGTATCAGTCTCAAGCCATTGCTGGCTATCGAGCTCGATGACAAATCACATGACGAAGAGTCTCGTCAGCTACGCGATGAGGAGGTTGAACGTATTTTTAAGGAAGCGAATCTTCCGCTTTTGCGATTTGAAAATCATGGGCAATATGATCAAGCGGGAATAGCTCGTCGAATTGATGAGGTATTGGACGTAACCAAGCTCGCCTAAAACTTTTGGTTACGTAACTCATTACGTAATTCATTCTCTTTTTATAACCAAAATGCAGTTCAATTTTTAAGACATGGATCGTTACGAAGTATTGACATATTGATAAAAATATGCTACAAATTAGAATCGTTTGTATGGTGATTTATCTCATACGGCGACCGGTTCTTTGCTACATACACCAAACATGACGGAGGCCTCATGAATGCTGTCGAAGGTTTTGTTGCCATGCTTGAATGGTTGATTCTGTATTCCATGCGGGTATCAACTCTCGTCCGCCAGCTGGAAAGGAAGGTGGAAAAGTTACCCAAGGCGTCGCCTTTGCGAGCACATTGTTTGCAGGAAATCGCCAAGAGAGAAAAGAATGGGCGATGGAACTTTGACCTGGACTATCGGGGGTCGGTCGAGGAAATGTTTTCGCGTTACGGTGAGGGCATTTTCGATCGTCTTGTCTATGACGACCCAGAGCAGGTGAATCCGGAGTTGGTGGCCTTGCAAATCAACCTCAGCCTCATGGCAGAATGGGCCTGGAATATCAGACGCTTCTTTGCGTTTGACTTCGCAAGCCAGTCTAGCTTGCGCAAGATTGACCTGACGGGGTTGAAGTGGAGTGACCTACACCTCCCATTTCCCGTCACCATCCTGGAGTTTCAGGCAGAGTTCTTTGTGGCTGGGGAGGAATTTGACTCGGTGGTTGTGTGGGACAATGAAGAAACTGATGAGCACAAGTATCGTTTGATGTTCTGTTTTTATTCTCGCAAGATGGCCAAGGGCTATCCAAATCGGGATGAGCGCATCAAGTTGCTCAAACTGGTGCGCGAGTCGCCACCCGAGACAAGTCCACTGAAATCGTTCGGGGAGCGAATCGAGCAGACCGTATTCATTGTCCATCCATTCGTTCCTACGCTCGGCGCCTCTATTTTGGACTTCGATGATCGTGGCGTTCAGCTGTGTGCACGAGCCTTGGTGGCTCTGATGCGTCAAGGTGGACATGCGGGATTTGGGGTCTCGACCCCTGCCTGCGATTCCGGTCTCGCTGTTTTGCCGGAAAACTACTTTCGTGTCGAGGCCGAACGAGCTGAAGAGGTTAGTGATCATCCGCCTACGGTGGAGGGTTATGGGAAAAACAATCATCCCAAGCGGGAACTGTGTCGTCACCCGAGGCGAAGCTACTACCGTGCACCTCCTGGTATGGCTCACCTGGGGATCAAGACCATAAAGGTTGAAGCCACAGTGGTGCGTCGCGACAAGCCTGAACAGATGCCCATCGTGCGTGTGAAGGTGTAGGTCTGGTAGACAGAAGTTGCTCAAGCCGTTGGTATATCCGGCGGCTTTTTTCTATCCAAGAATTTTACGCGCTGGTGTATACTGGAAGTATCCGGACACGTGCTGGTTTTATGGCTGTAGATTTCATGAAGGGAGCCACTATTTTTTTGGAAATCAATAGACAGTTGAGAATTACGTAACCGATTACTCATATGCAAACATACAAAACAGTAGGGGAATATATGAAGGATGTGCCGGCGGGGGTGCGGACCGAGGCCAAGCGCCTGTGGGTGATGCTTTGTGAATTAGTACCGGAGGGCGAGCAGGCAATACGCTATGGTATGCCGACTATCCGAGTCTCTGGTAAGAACTTGCTTCACATGGCAGTCCAGAAAAATCACATCGGGTTTTATCCGACGCCATCGGGTGTCAAACAATTTGAAGCCGAGATTGCCAAACGCTATCACTATTCCAAGGGTGCCATCCAGTTTCCTCTCGGCACACCGCTCCCGCTCCCGCTCATCACCAAAATCGTCCGCTTTCGTCTCAAAGAAGAACGCGCTAAAGTAAAGAAGTAAGAGCAATTTCTAAACAATCACAGGCAACGCTATGCCACATATTCATACCAATCCGGGGGAGATTGATCGGACATCGACAGTATATATCGTGCATGTGCCGAGTAAACGGGTACTACTTCGTATGCATGATAAATACCAAATTCTTCTGCCACCAGGCGGGCATATCGAAAATTATCAGACGGCACCTGAAGCTGCGATAGCTGAGGCCAAAGAAGAAGTCGGTCTCGACGTGATTCTTTGGAGGGGCAATCAACTATTTGAATATGAAAATAAAAGTTATCTTGAGCTCGTACCTCCAGTAGCACTTAACGTTCATTTTATTTCGGCAGAACATCGTCATGAGGATCATGTGTATTTCGCGACGACAGAGACGATGGACATCGTTGAGCCGGACGGACGGGAGAAAAGTGGTGGTTGCTCTTGGCTGAACCGGGAAGAAATACTCGATCATCCCGAATTGGAAGAGCGCATCAAATGCTACTCTCTCAAAGCCCTTGAAACCCTCGCCCCGTAACTCATAACCGCGCTATGTCTATACTGCTCATCATTCTCTTTGTGATTGGAATTCTTGGTCTTGGTGTGTATTTTATTGTGCGGGAGGACCACCCTTAGGCTTTTTTATACTCACTTTACAAAAATCATGAGAAGAGGATAATAGAGTGTTCTTTCCTGTAATAAGAATTTCTCGTTTTTTCTCTGTCCTGGCAGATCCAGGGGTTTGCATTGGAGAGTCATCATGGGAATGAGTAATCAGACACCTATCGATACCGGCATCTACGTCGGACGGTTTGTCTGGCTAGACGTCTTGCCGGCATATCCACACGCCGATGTTGAGGTACATCGCATCGTCGGTGTGAGCGTGCGCGAGGATCCGGCTGGCGTCGACAACGAAGTTTTCCTCTTGGTTCATGGTCATGGCCATGACTCGGAGATCGAGAACTGGTTCGGCGCTGGTGAGCCGATGGTACACACGGGGACGGAAGCTCCGGCTGGACGATTGCTCTGCCGGACCTGCTTCCCCGAAGCCTATCGGGAGTGATGTCGAGCAAGGTAAATGCACAGTGACCAGAGCCACAGCGCACGACCTACGGGTACGGCGCTTTTTTCTTTGGGTGTATACTAGAGGGAGAAATGAGTAAATAATTATTTCAATAGTATGAACAATTTCGTTGAGTATGCAGAACTGATTAAGCCGACGTGGTCGCCACCAGCCTGGGTGTTTGGTCCGGTGTGGTCAGTACTCTATGTGATTATCGCTCTCACGTTTGGTCGTGTTTTTTTCATGGCCTGGCAGGGGCAGGTGTCGCTTTGGGTAGCATTGCCATTTATCCTCAACCTCGTTGGAAATTTTTCGTTCACGTGGATTCAGTTCGGACTGAAGAACAACTACCTGGCATCAGCCGATATCCTCTTTGTGCTCGGGACACTCATCTGGGCGATGGTGATGATTTTTCCACACTCTCGTATGCTCGCCTATGCTCAGATTCCGTATCTCCTCTGGGTGTCGTTTGCGACTGTCCTTCAATTGACCGTTACCTATCTCAATAGATAAGAAAAAGCCCGGCACTCGGTGAGTGTCGGGTTATTGGTGTCGGCCGCAGAGGCGGAAGTACGGACAGGACGATGCTAGATGTTCCTGCGCATGCCGAGCTTGTTGTACAAATCCCAGACACGGTCTTGCCATGTGAGGCTAGGCCAGGTTTCGCGATCCCGGTGTGGGAAGGGGCGGATTGTTCCATCGCCCACGGCGTGTCGGAATGCCACGATGGCTTGACGGATGAGTGGCACGGGCGAATCCGCGTTCAGGTGCCTGTATTGGCTAAAGCCGTGTTTGATGAGCTTGTGCAGGGACCGGCCGGCGTTCTTTGGCAACTCATAGCCTGGCTTGAGGACGAGATTCACTTCGAGGTCAGTTTCGAGGACGAGCAGTTGCAGCGTCGCGTGGCTCGTCTCAGCGAGGCGGGAGTTTTCAACCGTCTCGGTGCCGAAGTAGGACACGAGCATGGCCTGGAGGTCGGCGTCGAAGATGAACGACGTACTCTGCTTCAGCACGGCGCAGTACAGGAGGAAGAGTGCCATCTTGTACTTGCCCGGCTCGACGGGAAACTTGTGCTTCTTTCCGTTCTTGGTCACCATGACGATCTTGACCACCAACTCACTGACCTTGGCTTCGGTGTTGATGAGGAAGAAGTCGCAGAGGGTGGCAGAGCTGTGTTCGAGTTGGCCGTTGAACTTCGGAACGACGGGGAGGGTGCTATCCATGAGGAACCTCGTGGTGCTGGTTGTGGGGGAACAGAGGACTGTTGCGGGGTGCAACAGATGGTTCTACTGTGGCGTGATTTTCTGAGAAAGTCAAGACAGAAGGGCTTGCTATTTTCGATTTGCTATACTGGATGAGTGATCTTTGAATGCAATCATGATGAAACGAAACAATTTGATATTTCTCGATACTGAGACGACAGGAATAGGTCCGACAGATCGGCTGTGCCAGGTAGCCTATACCTATGAAGGGCGCGAAGTGGAGGGACTCTTCAAGCCACCGGTACCGATCACTATCGATGCTATGGCGGTGACCCATATCACCAACAAAATGGTGGCGGACTGTCAGGCGTTTGCTGGGTCCGAGATGAAGCAGGAGTTGGAGCGAATATTCCAGTCCGGGGCTGTACTCGTGGCCCACAATGCACGGTTCGATGCCGAGATGCTGGGACATGAAGGCATAGTGGTCCAAGACATGATTGATACATTCAAGCTCTCACACTTTCTCGATCTGGAAGGTGTAGTGCCAAAACACAACCTCCAGTACCTGCGCTACTATCATGACCTCGAGGTTGAGGGAGTGGTAGCGCACGATGCCTTGGGGGATGTCCGGGTACTCCAGAAACTCTTCGATTTTTATTATACTCAGATGCTTGTCACTTACGAGAGTGAAGAAGCAGTGCTTCGGGAAATGCTCGTCGTTTCGGCCCGACCTATCCTCATCAAGAAATTTAACTTTGGCAAATATAATGGTGTCGAAGTGAAGCAGGTCGCCAGCGAGGATACAGACTACCTGTCGTGGCTCTTCAATCAAAAAGTGATGACCCGAGAACAAGGCGGAGAGGATGACGAAAACTGGATCTATACCCTCGACTATTACCTCAATCCTAAAAAGTAGTTTTACGTTTATGGAAAAAGTTTTTACGCAGTGTCAATCATGTGGGATGCCACTCAAACATGATGTGCAGGGAGGTGGCTCGGAAAAAGACGGAACACGGAGTACCATGTACTGCAGTTCGTGTTATCAAGATGGAGTCTTTACGCAACCGGAGATATCCGTAGAAGAGATGCAACGATTGGTAGATGATGTTTTGAAAAACGAGATGAAATGGTGGAGGCCTCTTCGGTGGTTCGCGGTACGGCAGATACCGACACTGCTCCGGTGGAAGAGAGAAGCCTAGTTAGTTTTTTAGTCTGTAGAGAACAAGAGATATGGAGCATTCATCGAAATTTTTGCGGGGATTATTGGTGGTGTATGGAGTACTCTTTACTATCTTGGCGTTTCATCCAGTGAGTCGAACGACGTGGTTCGATGAGAATCTGACGGTGTGGATTATTCTGGCAGTCATCCTCGGATTGTATTGGCGAGGAATCCGTTTTTCCAAACTGGCCTATGGGCTCATGTTTGTGCTCGTCTATCTCCATACTATTGGTGGACACTGGACTTTCGCACTGGTACCGTTTGATTGGGTGACGGACTTTTTTGGATTTTCTCGCAATCACTTCGATCGGGTGGCTCACTTCACTGTTGGGTTCTACGCCTTCGCTGTCGCTGAGTGGTTGTGGAGCAAAAAATTGGTAGCCAATAAATTTCTCCTGTTTACGTATCCGGTTTTTGTCATTGCTACTCTCGCCATGAGCTATGAATTGGTCGAGTGGATCTACGCGGCCAAATCTAATGCTACCGATGCTCTCGCTTATCTCGGTAGTCAGGGTGATATCTGGGACGCCCAAAAGGATATGCTGGCCGATACTCTCGGGGCGATCGTTGCGACAGCATTCTTTTTTCTGCTACGTAAGCCCAAGATGGACCAGACAAAAGTCTAGGTGTTACTGGGTAGGTTTTTGTGGATAACCTCTCTTGACGGGAGAGGTGGATTCCTGTACACTCTTCCTTTGTCGGCCTACACGGTCGATCTTTGCTTTACAAGACTCGCTCTGAGCTCTTGAAGCATCAACCGGTACTTTCGGAGATTCTCCCATGCAGAAGCAACAAACTCGTACCCGTGGTCGCAAGCCCACCCCCGTCCAGACCTTCCCGGTCAACATCGATGGCCATCAGATCGCCATGACGCGCGAGCAGGTCATTGCCAATGGCCAGGGCTGGAAGCGTTGCCACGGCGAGCACGACGGCACCAAGGTGAATTCGCTGTCGATCAAGCGCATCGGCGACAAGGTCTTCATCAAGGATGGCGGCAAGATGTCGGGCTTCGATGTCGCCGAACTGGCCGTGGCCTTGCCGGAAATCCAGGGCCTGATTGGCGCCAAGGGCACGGCCATCAGCCAGTAGCGACCGGCCTCGGTGCCGAACAAGCTACGAGCAACGCTCGGCACCACCCGCCTCGCAAGAGGTTCACACCACCCAGGTTCGCACTGCGCGCCTGGGCTTTTTTATACATTCAAACGAGAGAGTATTTTTAACGGGTGTATACTGAAGAGAAAGAAGCAACACTCTATGATTGTTTGATATATGGCGACGAAACAATCGACTATCGAGTATATCGAGGATCAGCTGACCGGTGTACTAGCAATCCATTCGCGAAAAATGTTCGGCGAATATGCGCTCTACTGTGGGGACAAGGTGGTGGCGCTCGTGTGTGATGGTCAGCTGTTTGTGAAAATAACCGAACCGGGAAAAGTATTCGTCGGGGAACACTATCAAGAAGGCACTCCTTATCCGGGAGCGAAACCATGGATGTATATTGACGAAGACCTGATTGATAATCAGGAGTGGCTCAGAGAGCTCATTCGTATAACGGAAGAGGTATTGCCGGTGCCGAAACCAAAAAAGAAGAAATAAAAAATGTAATTTTTCGAGGTATGAGTATACATCAGTGTTGTGGAGGGAAAAGTTGTGGTGAAAAGAAGGGTGGAATGGCATGTTGTTCAAAACGATTCTTTTTGGGAATACAAATCGTTTTACTTACTTTGATTGCCGTTGGGTTTGGGTTGCTTATGACGCAGGATCTCTGGGTGCCGAAAGTGGTTGACTACATCATTGCTCACGAATGAAAGTAACCAATGAAAAACCCGGGCACGTGAGTGCTCGGGTGGTTAGTGCGCCCTGGTTTCAGGGCTAGCCGAAGCGTCAGGCTGTCTGAAGTTCCGGCAGGAGGCAGTTCCGCAGTTCGAGGATGCGTTCGCTCCAGGTGTCGGCCCAGTTGACGAAGCTCTCGTCATGCATGGTTGCGGCCATCAGAGCATCGCTGTCGAGTGCCGAATGAAGCATGATGAGTGCCCGGCGCAGGAAGGGCTCGGGAGACTGGGCCGTGAGCGATTCCCGGCGCGCCCAAGCAACTTCGATGACTTCAGTGACGTTGCGTCCCGTTGCCAGATGTTCCCCATAGTTGGGCTGGAGTACCAGCTCGACCGCGACCCGGTCGCCGAGCAGGGCCCTCAGGGCCTGATGCTTGGTATCGGGAGACGTCGCCTGCTTCACCGCGTCGTTCCCGACGTAGACGCAGATCTCGTTCTTCATGGCCGGGGTCACGGTGTACGTGGGGCGACCCGTCCGGTCCATGAACAGCAGGAGCAGTAGGGCGATGTCGCAGTGC
>JAGOOJ010000041.1 GCA_017992575.1 Candidatus Moraniibacteriota bacterium
GACAGACCGCGCATCTGTCCCAACGCCCGATCAAAAACCATAGCGAACACCAATACAAGAGCAAAAGCAACCGCTGTGAGGCCACGGGAGAACTGAAACTGCACCAAAAAGTTCGGCAGGTAATTCTGCTGACCGAGATAGATGAGAATAAGATAGGTAGTCGCATAGAGGAGGAGGACTTTGGTCCAGGTGGGAATGAGGTGTGACCGCCACATGACGAGGAACCAGGTGACACCAAAGAGCACCCAATAGAGCATACTCAGTCCATTATACGCATTCAAAACAGACAACGAGAGGTAGGTATATGATTTGAAAATCGGATTGGTGAAGAAGTGATCGGCTGTGGCGTACGAGACCAAAAATGGCGCTGCTCCGAGGAGGTAAGCGAGACAAACCCGAAACAATTTCCCCCAATCAGATTTGAGGCGAGAAAAGAGCATGAGAAAACCGAGGAGTATACCTCCATTAAAAGCGAGGACGGGGTGAAGAATCCACAGTGCTCCCGTAGTGGCAGCAAAAACATAGACCCACTTCACATCCTGAAACGTACGAATCCAAAACAAGAGATAGAGTGGAAAGAGCGCGAGAGCAACGTAGATGGAATAGTCCTGCATCGAACCCCACTCCTGTACTATTGTATAGGAAGCAATGACCGCAAGCACTGCAAAGAGACGCTGTACACCCAAGGAACGAAGGAGCAGGTAGAACCCGATTCGCAGGCCAATATAGATACCGACGAGAGAGAACATGAGCACTTTGGGCACTGGTAGTCCAGTGAGCATCACTCCGCCGAGAATAATATAGTGTGCGACGTACTGATAGAGTCGCCAGTAGCTGATACCGTTACTCCACACATGGTCCCAAGAAACGATACCGTACTCTGCAAGAGACCGCACCCGAAAGGCATGATAGATCCAGTCTTCATAGCCCGTATAGAGATAGTTGAAGGCTGCATAATACCCGATGAGGTACCAACCGATAAGCGCAATAGCCACGATGATAGCACCATCAATACAGAGTGACCCTAGTGACTGCTTAGAACGTCGTGGAACAAGAGACTTTGAAAGAGCGCTCTCCACATACTTGGTCGGTTGGGACCAAGACTGCAGTTTAAGAGCGATGAGATGACGAAAAAATGACATGCCCTGCTCGAGTGTCGCTTTACTTTTGTCATTCTCCCGTTTGAAAAAGACACAAGGAACTTCCTCTACTTTCATATGATGTGTTCTCCCCAGGATATCGATAAGGATCTTGAATCCTTGCAGTCCCTGGAACTGAAGAGTATTGATTATTGATTTTTTGAAAATGAAAAATCCACTCACGGGGTCAGTGGTCTTTCTCGTTTGTGGAATAACCATCCAAGAAACAAAGCGAGCGAAACGGGATACTGCTTTTCGATACAATGTCCCAAGACCATCCACGCTCCCTCCTTCAATATAGCGTGATGCCACCACAATGTCAGCATTAGTGGCGAGTATCTTCCTCACGAGTTTGGGAATAACGGAAGGTGAATGCTGTAGATCAGCATCCATACAGAGAATATACTTACTCCGTGCTGCTGAAAACCCGACGACCAAAGCGGTAGCAAGACCGGTACGCTCTGCCGGCTTACGATGAATGAGCGTCACTTCTGGATACGTCGATTGCATCCGTCCAATGATAGCCGGAGTCGTATCGCTACTGTCATCAATAAACAGTATCTCATATGAAATATCCGTCCCGTCGAGAGCATAATGGATAGCCCGAAGGAGCGGAGCGACATTTTGTGCTTCGTTAAACGTCGGGAGAAGAATGGTGACATCCGGAGACGTGGTTTTGGTAGGCATGGTGTTAGTTCAGTTGCGAAAGCACCATGGTCGCTATTTTCTTGCCTTCTTCGATGGCATAGTTAGTCCCACGATCATCTGGAAAAATTTGAGAAAAATTGGAAAGATATACAGAAGGGATTGGAGACTGATAGGCAGGAATTTTTTCCCGATAGTCTGTACCGACAATATGCTGAGCATCCTTGAATCGAAAGAGTTGTTCCTCGAGAATATGTCGCTCATCAAAATCCGGAAACATAGTCTTCAAACCATCCTTCCACTCTCGCATGATAGTCTCGGCGCTCTCGCTGAAGTAGCGGTGTTCGGCTGGTACGTAGGCACCGATGTAGTAAATATGTTTCCCATGAAACGCTTCTGTCCCGGTCAGAGCCGAGGTCGAAAGGAGGACAAGAAAGGGAATCTTCGAATCATTAATGTTGTGCCAAAAATAAGGGCTGATGAGCTGGTCAGTAGCAAAGACCATCACAACAGCACCGAGGTAGTCGATACTCTGCAATTGTTTAGTATAGGCTTCCGTCACACCCGTGTTCCCCGCAATCAAACGAGCAAAGGCTGGAGAGGGAAGAGTAGCGACAATAGCATCAAACTGTTCCCGCTTTCCATTGACCACCAACACCGCTCCCGTTTCACTTTTTTCAATACGATCGATACCCTGTCCGGTAATAATTGTCCCATCAAAAGACTTGATTTTCAGAGCCAGAGCATCAACGATAGTCATGAATCCTCCATGGAAATAGCCGAGCATCTCACCCTCTTTGTCCTTGGAAACAGCCCGAATCTGAATCCGGCGCCACAACCAGGACATAGCAATATCTTTGTAGTATTTGTTGAATTTTCCCCGCAGGAGGGGTTCCCAGATGACTTCGGTTACTTTCGCTCCTGCCACCCGCTTCAACCATTCATAGGCTGTCACTCGAGAAAGTGGTTCCCAATTTTTGAGAAACTGGAGATAGAGAGCCGACACTCCGAAACGGATACGATCCAGAAACGGGAGAGGCGTAAACGTGAGCAGATCCTTGGCCGTCATGAACGGGTAGAGTTTACCACCGTAGTACGTACCGGTAGAGCTTTTGTAAAAAGCGGCTTTTTCACCAATACCCAGTTCTTTGGCCAGTCCCAACAGATGATGATCACCCTTATAGAAAAAGTGATAGGCTTTTTCGAGTGGCATCCCAAGCAGTGAAAATCCACCAGCCAACCCTCCCAAAGTATTTTCACGTTCAAAGAGCGTAACCTGCACGCCGGCCTTGCCCAGATGATAGGCCGTAGATAATCCCGCAAATCCCCCACCAATGATAGCTACTCGTTTCTTCGCCTCCATACGAATGACTCTAGAAATTAACGTTGTGTTGATTGAAAAGTAACTTTCTTATTGAGAATATACTGAACGACGAAAACAATCGGAAGGGAAAGAACTTTGATAATATTGCCATCAAATCCAAGCTTCACATTGAACACAAACAACATACAAGCCGAGATAAGGAGGCCGACCCCGCTCACAAGGGTGTAGGAAAAAAGACGGATAAGTAGACGATCAGTCTGTTTGAAATTGAAGTGCGAATTGAGAAGAAAGGCGTACACGGTCGCTATCGCTACAGAATAGGTCGTCGCGAGCGTCGATACGATGCCCATCTGCGAGTGAAACAGATAAAAGCCGGCCACATCAAGCAGTGAGGCAGAAGCCCCAATAAAAAAATAGAGAATAAGTGTACGATGTCTCGTACAACACTCCCGTATGAAGGATGTGATACTCACTGATTGCACAGTAGTCAAGTAATGAAAAATAAACAAAAAAGAGCTTCTTTCTAAGAAAGCTTTTTTTATATTCCCTCGTAAAACAGGACCCTTCACCGTACCGTAAATTGAGAATCTTGTCAAGCGCGCATCCCGTTTCCGTTTATTGTACACCACTCTTCCGATAGAGGCGAGAGAATGCACCGAAAAAAAACCGACCCGCACCGTATAGGGCGGGTCAGCTGATTGCATCATGAGGTTTTTAATCCGTCACTTTTCTCGTATAATAGCCAACGTCAGAAATCCATTTTTTCACACTGGTATTGCTGTGACCATCACAGCTCCAACCACATTTCCACACGATGAGGTCCTCCGCTGTTTTAAAGTGGTACTCCTGGACAAAGGTGTCCAACCGTCCTCCGACAATCCCCACCGCTTCCTCGGGACTTCCGAAACAACCGTGACCCATAGCGATACCCCGAGAACCAGCTCCTCGATACCCCCAATAGTTGAAACAGTCCGATCCATCATCGGCGCGAGGGACACGCTTGCCCCAGTTACTTTCTTTCTTGGCGATACCGACGAGGAAAGCAGCGGTTGTTTTGTTTTGTTTTGAAATGATAGTACTCATGGCCTCTATAGGAAAGCCCGTCACGAGAGTCCGCACCCTATTCTCGAGTACCATCTGACGGATATTGCCCTGTGGTGCAGGAGTTTCCACTGAAATGACATTGGATCCAGCACCATAGAGAAGGACTGTCACCAACACCGAAATGGAGAGAAACACCGAATAAAAAGCATCAGACGAAACAGTCTGAGAATAAATAGGAACCGTGGGAATAACTGGCGATTCCTTGATTGGTTTCAGTTTTTTTGATGATTTTTGACTCATAAAATGGCTCTGTTAAAACAAAAAACGGACACCCGTTCGGCACCCGCTTTTTCAGTTCTACATCTATTATAGCACCTTTTTTGGCTTTTGTAAAGGACAGTTCTACTCTCAAGCATGCCCTGATGGAAAAACTTGCCCCCCTGAAGAAACTGGCTTATCAGAAATCGTCCAGCTATTGTGGCGGACGAGCCACTGAAAAAGGAGGAGGCCAAGGTTCCAGGGTAACATGGAAAGGATAACCACTAGGATAACAGGCGGGTCACGAAAGAGTGTTTCAGCCAAAAATATAGCTAAGGTAAAATTCATATAAGAGAGGGAAAGCGTCACTGTTATACGGTCTGTCCTCGAGCGCCAGAAGCAGACCATGTACGATACCCAATGAAACAACAGGAGTAACATCGTCATGATAAGAAAAATCATGGGTATACTACTACTCGTGAAACTCCCCAGCAGAGCATCACTGTGCTTTGATGCGATAGTGGCTATTAACAGCCACAAAGCCAGAATCGAGCCTACCCGAGTGAGTCCTCGTCCCTGATGAATAACGAGACGCCCAAAAGGGAGGGATCGGACACATTGGGCGATGATGAGGGGGAGCAGCATAATGAAAAACAAGGTACGAAACATGGTCCAAGGGTCATAAAGGAGCGACTCCCCTCCAAGCAGACCAAGCATTAACGGCAACGTCACCACTGAAAAAAGTGACGTCCCGGCCGTCAGGAGAAGCGAGAGTGGTACATTACCCCGTATCATATCGACAAACAGAGGTGACGTCATACCTGCTGGCATAGCAGCCAAAAGCACAAGCGGGATTACCAAGCTCGGGAAAAATTGGCTCATCACGGCATACACAAATATTGGGAAAGCTATCAGACGCAAAACGACTACCACAAAAAAGAGCTTGAAGTCACGTAATTCAGATAGGACAGTCTGCGTATCAATTCGTAGACCACTGGTAAAAAAAATAAACTGCAGGAAAAAACCAGTCACAGCATAATACGAAGTAAACCATTGTG
>JAGOOJ010000007.1 GCA_017992575.1 Candidatus Moraniibacteriota bacterium
TCGATCGAAAAACAAAGCCGTAAATATATATAATTCGTTTGAATACAAGGTTATGGCAGCAGAGCAATTCAACCGGTCTAAGCCCCATGTAAACGTCGGTACTATTGGCCACGTTGACCACGGCAAAACGACTCTGACAGCAGCTATTCTCCACGTCATGTCCATGAAGGGATTTGCCAAGGAAAAAAGCGTTGATGAGATTGACAAGGCTCCTGAAGAAAAAGAGCGTGGTATCACTATCTCGACTTCACACTGTGAATACGAATCTGATGCCCGTCACTACGCTCACGTTGACTGTCCAGGGCATGCTGACTACATCAAGAACATGATTACGGGTGCCGCTCAGATGGACGGTGCTATCCTCGTTGTGTCTGCTACTGATGGTCCTATGCCACAGACTCGTGAACACATTCTCTTGGCCCGCCAGGTGGGTGTACCAGCGATTGTTGTGTTTTTGAACAAGGTAGATATGGTGGACGACATGGAACTGATCGACCTCGTGGAGGCTGAAGTTCGCGAACTCCTCTCCAAGTACGAATTCGATGGTGATAACGCCACAATCGTTCGTGGAAGTGCTCTCAAAGCCTTGAATGCCAAGAGCGCCGATGAAGCTGATGCCAAGCCAATTCTCGATTTGATGACTGCTCTTGATACACAGATTCCACAGCCAGTACGCGATCTCGACAAGCCATTCCTTATGCCTATCGAAGATATTTTCTCGATTGAAGGTCGTGGAACAGTGGTGACGGGTCGTATCGAACGTGGTATCGTCAACATCAACGAAGAAGTAGAAATCGTTGGTATCCGTGACACTGCCAAGACGGTTGTAACCGGAATCGAAATGTTCAACAAGCAACTCGACAAAGGAACTGCTGGTGACAACGCCGGACTCCTCATTCGTGGTATCAAGAAAGAAGATGTTGAGCGTGGTCAGGTATTGGCCAAGCCAGGATCAATCACTCCTCACACTGAATTCGAAGGCGAGGTTTACGTCCTCTCCAAAGAAGAAGGTGGTCGCCATACTCCGTTCTTCAAGGGCTACAAGCCACAGTTCTACATCCGTACTACTGATGTGACTGGTGAAGTTATTCTCCCAGAAGGTACAGAAATGGTTATGCCAGGAGACACCGTGAAACTCAATATCAAGCTTTTGGCTCCTGTTGCTATGGAAGAAGGTATGCGCTTTGCCATCCGCGAGGGTGGACGCACCGTGGGTGCTGGTGTTGCTACCAAGATTACCAAGTAGTTTGCTGAGAGATCGAGGTAACTGAGTGGGAACAACTCTTCGGAGTTGCTCTCACCACAGTTCTCTTGAAAAAAGGGACACAGTAGGGTATCATCAAACGAAGTGAGACTAGTACCGTTATAATGAACGCAATGAAAAAGACAGAAACAACGCCCAACCTGCGGGTTAGAATCAAGATCAAGGCGTATGATCATAAAGTGATTGATCAGTCCGCACGGAAGATCGTCGAAACGGCCGAACGGACCGGAGCCCAGATTACGGGTCCAGTACCACTGCCGACCGAGATTCATAAGGTGACAGTCAATCGTTCAACCTTCGTGCACAAGAATTCACGTGACCAATACGAAATGCGAGTACACAAGCGTTTGATCGATATCATCAATCCAACAGCAAAAACAATAGACAATCTGACGAATCTCGATCTTCCAGCCGGAGTGGATGTGGAGATCAAGATGTAGTCATCCTCGTTCAAGTCCCTCTTCCTTTGAAGTTTTCAGGTGAGAAGAGTGGATACTAAGCGAACCAATTTCAGGTAATCTGAAAACTGGCACGCTTTGAAAGCCCAGTTTTTTGTTTACCTGGGAAAAAACGAAGGAAATGAAAGATTTGTAATAATGAGAGAACACCGCGATGAAATTTATTATCGGAAAAAAACTTGGCATGACGACGCTCTTTGATGAAAGCAAAGGCGCGTTGAACATGACTCTTATCTCCTGTGAACCAAATACGGTAACGCTCAATCGGACACTGGAGAAGGACGGATACTTGGCGGTACAGGTAGAAACGAATAAGACTGGCAAGAAAACGGTTCGCAAGGAATTCCGCGTTGATAAAGCTATTACTAAAGCCAATCGAACAGAGGCCGTTGCTGATTTGGCCAAAGAAATGGAACAGTTTTCAGTGAATACCGAAATCGGAGTGTCTGTTTTTGCGGTTGGTGATGTGGTTAATGTGGCTGGTATCACCAAATCCAAAGGTTTTCAGGGTGTTGTGAAGCGTCATGGGTTCGGTGGACAGATGACGAGTCATGGACGCAAGCACGATATCAGAAAGGCAGGATCGATCGGTGCAACTTTTCCAGAACACGTCGTCAAAGGTCGCCGTATGGCTGGACGTATGGGTGGCGAAAATATGACGGCACTCAACCTCTCTGTCGTCTATGTGAACGAAGCTGAAGGGTTGATTGGAGTGCGAGGAGCGGTCCCGGGAGTGAACGGACGCATTGTTACTGTGAGAAGCGCGAACTAACGAAAGAAATTATGTCCAAGGTCACAGTCAAAAATATTGCCGGCGCCGATGTGAAAGAACTTTCTCTGAAAGATTTTGTTTTCAACGTGACTCGAAATGATGCTTTGGTTCATCAGGTATACGTGGCTCTGACAGCTAATGCTCGAGTGGCTATTGCTCATACCAAGGATCGTGGTGAACGTTCTGGTTCTGGAATCAAGCCGTGGCGTCAGAAGGGGACAGGTCGCGCCCGTGCCGGTGCTACCCGGAGTCCGTTGTGGCGCAAGGGTGGAATTACCTTTGGTCCAACCAAGGAGCGAAATTTTTCCAAAAATACGACTGCCAAGATGCGTCAGAAAGCGGTCATGATTGTGCTTTCAGAAAAACTGCGATCTGGGAAACTTATAGTTCTTGATGCGCTTTCTTTTTCTGAGAAAAAGACCAAGTTGTTTGCCAAGACAATCGAGTCCTTGGGTATGGCTAAAAAGAGTGTCACACTCGCACTTTCGACCCAGGAGCTCCCTCTCAACAAGATTGCTCGGAACATTCCAAAAATCGAAAACACCCTGACAGAAAATTTGAATGTGGTTCAGCTTTTGGATCATGAGTATGTGCTTATGACAGAGGAAAGTGTTGGAATTCTCGAGAAGCGTTTTGCTACTTGGGAGACAGCGGTCAAGAAATAAGGAAATACTATGGCTTTGTTTGATAAGACAACAGAAAAGAAAGAGCTTCGGAAGTTAGCACCGAAGGAGAGTTCTTTGGGACAGCGTTTGTTGTCTCGCCCACGAGTGACTGAAAAGTCCTATGCCATGAATGTACAGAACAAGTATGTTTTTGAAGTGACCAAAACTTCGACGAAAAAGTCGGTGAAGCGGGCAGTAGAAGAAGTCTATGGAGTGAACGTGGTTGATGTAAACATGGTTCGCTTACCAGGGAAGAAGCGTATTTCAGGACGGAATCGCACCGTTGGATCTACCGGATCAGTAAAGAAAGCGATTGTGACGGTGGTCAAGGGTCAGACAATTGAATTGTTTAAGGCTGGTATCTAAGAGAATTTCTATGGCAATCAAGATCTACAAAAAGAACCATGCTGGACGACGTAATATGTCGATCGTCAAGCCTGAGGGTATCACGGATAAGGCTCCAGAAAAGTCCCTGTTGGCTGCGTACAAAAAGCATGCCGGACGTTCTCATGGCAAGATCTCGACTCGTCACCAGGGTGGTGGTGCTAAGCGTCGCTATCGTATTGTTGATTTCCGTCAGGATAAATTGAATATTCCTGGAAAGATTGCTCATTTGGAGAAAGATCCAAATCGCTCTGGACTTATTGCTCTCGTTCACTACGCTGATGGCGAAAAGCGCTATATCTTGGCGACCGATGGTATGAAGCAGGGTCAGCAAGTGATTTCCGGTGAAAGCGTTCCAGTAGTGAACGGAAACCGCATGTTGCTCAAGAATATTCCGGCCGGGACGACGATTTGTAATATTGAAATGAAGATTGGCAAAGGCGGGCAGATCGTGAGAAGCGCGGGTGCTCAGGCAGTGCTTATGGCACTCGACGGTCCAATGGCTCAGATTAAACTGGCTTCTGGTGAAATTCGTTTGATCAGCAAGGACTGCTATGCCACTCTTGGTCAAGTCAGTAACTTCGAACACAGTGCAGAGCGCATTGGAAAAGCTGGGCGCAGTCGCCATATGAACCGTCGTCCGCATGTTCGTGGAAGTGCTATGAACCCAGTCGACCACCCACACGGTGGAGGAGAAGGACGCCAGCCAATCGGTATGCATCCGAAAACACCATGGGGGAAGCCAGCACTCGGCAAGAAGACTCGCAAACGCAAGAACCCAACCAGCAAGTATATCGTTCGTCGTCGTATCAAGAAATAGTTATCCTATCCTATGTCACGAAGTCTCAAAAAAGGTCCATACGTTGATCCACGAGTTCTGAAAAAACTCGAAGGAAAGAAACTCGGTGATCGTGCTGTGATCAAGACCTGGTCGCGTGCTTGCGTTATCTCTCCTGAAATGGTAGGGTTTACATTCGGTGTGCACAACGGCAAGGATTTCGTGCCAGTGTTTACCACAGAAGAAATGGTAGGACACCGTTTGGGAGAATTTTCAGCTACTCGCAAATTCAATCGTCATGGAGGAAAGATGCAGAAAGAAATAGAAATTGCTGCCAAACAACGTGAACTCGATGCCGCCAAAGCAGCCAAAGCTGCTCCGGCAGCAACCGCTAAGAAATAGTGAACTCTATGAAAGTACGAGCCACCCTCAAAAATCTGAGAATCTCTCCACGGAAAGTGCGTTTGGTAACGCACGCTCTGGTTGGTGTGGATACCCGGGAAGCATTGCTTCAGTTAGGGAAATTTGTCAAAAAGTCTTCGGACCCGATTGCTACACTGCTTTCGAGCGCCGTAGCCAATGCCACCAATAACTTTGGTCTCGACAGTGAGAATCTCTATATTCAGGCTATCAATGTCGGTGATGGACTTCGTTTGGAGCGCTGGTTACCTCGAGCCTTCGGACGAGCAACACCACTCATCAGACGTGGATCGAATGTCACTATCATTCTGGAAGAACGCATTGAAGGAAAGAACCGTACGGTAAAGAAAACTCCAAAAGTGAAAGCTAAGGCTCCGAAGGAGCATGAAGCGGAAATAGTCGAAGAGGGTAAAGAAGAAAAAGGAATTGCGAAAACACTCAAGCCGGAAATCAAGAAAGAGATAGCGAAGGGAAGTAAGCCGACTGGAGGTAAAGTAGTGAAGAAGATGTTTCAGAGAAAATCCTCGTAAAAACAAGCGATAAGCTAATAGAGAATTATGGGCAATAAAGTACACCCAACTGGCATTCGACTCGGTATCACAACTAACTGGCAATCCCGCTGGTTTGGAAGTAAGAAGATTTATCGAGAACAGCTGCGTAAAGACGTAGAGATGCGCCAGTTTATTATGGCCAAATGGAAGGCAGCTGCTATTGCGAGCGTGGTTATTGAACGTTCAGCCAGCGCTATTCGCCTCATGATTCATACTTCTCGTCCTGGAGTTTTGATTGGTCGTGGAGGGACTGGTATCGAAGATTTGGCTCGGGTGATTAAAAAGAGATTCTTTGCTGGTAAAAAAGCAGATCTCAAAGTGGAAGTTCAAGAAGTGAAAAATGCCGAAACCAATGCCATGCTTGTCGGTCAGCAGGTAGCTGAACAATTGGAAAAGCGTCTCCCGTTCCGGAGAATCCTGAAGGGAATGCTCGATCAGGTTGAGGCGAACAAAGAAGTAGAAGGAGTCAAGATTGAAATCGCTGGCCGTTTGGGCGGAGCGGAAATGTCCCGTCGGGAATGGTTGTCTCGTGGTAAAATTCCTCTTCATACCCTTCGAGCTGATATTGATTTTGCTCGGACGGAAGCCCGTACGACCTACGGTGTGATCGGAGTCAAGACCTGGATTTACAAGGGAGAGAAGTTTACCAAGAAAGAAACAGAGTAAAAACGCTTATGTTGTTAATGCCACGAAAAGTAAAACATCGAAAAGTCCAGCGCGGAGGCTGGTCTGGTAAACCTGCCACCAGTGGGACGAGTGTGAGCTTCGGAAGCTATGGTTTGAAAGCCATGGAAGAAGGACTCATTAGTGCTCGTCAGATTGAGTCGGCACGGCGTGCCATGACACGTTCCATCCAGCGTGGAGGCAAGGTGTGGATCAGAGTAT
The DNA here is from genome assembly GCA_017992575.1 of Candidatus Moraniibacteriota bacterium. GTDB lineage: Bacteria > Patescibacteriota > Minisyncoccia > Moranbacterales > UBA1568 > UBA1568. Next base: position 6,178 of record JAGOOJ010000007.1, read on the forward strand.
TTCCTGACAAGCCAATGACTAAGAAGGGTGAACAGACTCCGATGGGTAAAGGAAAAGGAAGTGTTGACCACTTTGTTGCCAAAGTCCGAGCCGGAAAAGTATTGTTTGAACTCGATGGTATTCCAAAGGTGGCAGCAGAAGAAGCAATGCGTTTGGCAGCCTACAAGCTCGCCATCAAAACTAAGTTTATCGTCAAACAGTAAAGACCTATTTTGTATAAAGTTGCGAAGACTATGAAAGCAAGCGAATGGCAAGAAAAATCTGAAGCAGAACGAGAGAAGGCTCTTTTGGAGCTCTCTGACAAGTTGCGTAAACTGCGCTTTGATTTGTCGACTCGGGAAGCCAAGAATCACAGTGATTACCGAAAGATGAAGAAAGATATCGCTCGTTTGCTCACGCTCAAGTCTCTCGGTGAGGTAGAAGTGGTCACTCCAGTAGTCGTCAAATAGTTTTTCTCACATATTTATGAAAACTGCAGTACAGACAACAGAAAAAGTCAGCAAGACCCCAACACTCAAAGGAGTGGTAGTGAGTAATGCTATGCAGAAGACTATCGTGGTCAACGTCGATACGCTTAAGACTCATCCAAAATATCAAAAGCAATACCGTTCCTCCAAGAAGTACAAGGTGCATGTGGAAGAAAGTGGGAAGTATGCGGTTGGTTCGACAGTGGAGTTTCGAGAGTGTCGCCCCATGAGTCGTGGGAAGCATCATATGGTTATTGCCTAAAGAACTCTCTCCTAAAAGTTGTTACTATGATACAAGCAGAATCAAGATTAAAAGTCGCGGATAACACCGGTGCCAAAGTCATCGAATGTTTCAAAGTGCTCGGTGGGACACGTCGTCGGTATGCCAGTCTTGGTGATATCATTGTGGCATCAGTGAAGGTAGCTGAACCGAGAGGCATGGTCAAAAAAGGAGAGAAAGTGAAGGCTGTTATTGTGAGACAGGTGAAAGAATATCGTCGCAAAGACAATTCCTACATCCGTTTTGATGAAAATGCTGCCGTTATCCTCGATACCAATCTGGAAGACCCGAAGGGTACCCGTATATTTGGTCCAGTGGCTCGCGAACTTCGAGAAAAGGGTTTCTCCAAGATTGTTTCGCTCGCTCCTGAAGTGCTCTAATCCATCCAACGATCTACTTTATGAAAATCAAGAAAGGCGACAAGGTACAGGTCATGGCTGGCAAGGACCGCGGGAAGCAGGGCGAAGTATTGCTCGTGTTGCCCGAAGCGGAGAAAGTCGTGGTCAAGGGAGCGAATATGATGAAGCGTCACGTACGTGCCCGTCGCGACGGTGAAAAAGGGGAACGGATTGAAAAGGAAGCCCCAATTCATGTCTCGAATGTGATGGTGGTGTGTCCTCATACCGGAAAACCAACTCGTATTGGATACAAGGTTGAAGGGGGCGAAAAAATTCGAATGAGTAAGCGAGCCAACAAGGCCCTCTAGGCCCAATGAATATACTATGAAAACTCCGAGCGTTAAGACAACCTATACCGATAAGGCCATTCCGGCTCTTATGAAAGAGCTTTCGATTACTAATCGTATGGCTTTGCCTCGTATTGCCAAAGTGGTGGTCAATGTGGGTATTGGTAAGATTTTAAAAGACCAGAAGCGTGTTGATGAAGTGGTGGCATCGCTTGAAGCTATTACCGGGCAGAAGGTACTTTTGACCAAAGCCAGGAAGGCTATCGCTGGATTTAAGATTCGTGAGGACTTGGAGATTGGAGCTCGAACAACTCTTCACGGAAAGCGTATGTGGGATTTTCTGGATCGATTATTTCTCATTGCATTGCCACGTGTTCGTGACTTTCAGGGAGTGACGATCAAGGCGGTTGACCACAGTGGTAACCTCAACCTCGGTATTAAGGACCACACTATTTTTTCAGAAATCGTTCCGGAAAAAGTACAACACATTTTTAGTTTTCAGGTAAACGTAGTAACGACGTCCAAGAACGCCGATGAAGGACGAGTGTTGTTCCGCTCCCTCGGTGTACCATTTCAGCAGAGTGACACTAACGATAAATAAAGTACTATGGCCAAGACATCTACCCAAGCGAGAGCACTCAAGACACCGAAATTCTCTACCCGTATCGTGAGACGGTGTTGGAAGTGTGGTCGGAAGCGAGGATATTTGCGCCGGTATGACGTCTGTCGTATCTGCTTCCGTGAACTGGCCTCGACAGGCGAGATCCCGGGAGTCAAGAAGGCCTCCTGGTAAGAGGACAGCTACACTAGCTTCTTAGCTTCACTAGCGTATTAGAAATAATGGCTGATGAAATTAGGAAGCTAAGGAAGCTACAAGCTAACGAAGCTAATGAAGCTATAGAAACTATGTTGGATCCAATCGCAGACATGTTAACAAGAATTCGCAACGCCCAGGCTGCAGGCAAGCCCTCGGTGTCTTTTCCTGTGTCAAAATTGAAACACGTGATTGCTCAAATTTTGGAACGAGAAGGATTTGTGGCGCGTGTGGAGAAGCAGGTTGACGGCGTGAAGGGGACACTGTGTGTTTGGCTGAAGTACACGCAAGTATCACAGACAAAAAAGGAGCCAGCCATTCAGGAAATCACACTTGTTTCCAAACAAGGATGTCGCGTATATGTGAAGAGTCATGATGTGAAGAAAGTGAAAAATGGCTATGGGATTGCAATCGTTTCTACTTCTCAAGGCGTAATGACCGGAGGTGAAGCCTATGCCAAAGGTTTGGGCGGAGAATATTTATGCAAAGTCTGGTAAATAAGCTGAATTATTATGAGTAGAATTGGAAAAAAACCGGTAATAATCCCAAGCGGAGTCGAGGTCAGTCTCGACAAGCGAACGGTGAGTGTGAAGGGTCCGAAAGGAACACTCTTGTTCTCTCATCGTCGTGAAGTCAAAGTCGCCATTGAGACTGATACTATTACGGTGACTAAAGTTGGTGATGGCAAACAGGCACAAGCACTCTGGGGTACGACTGCCAAAACTATTGCGAATATGATTATTGGCGTCACCACTGGTTTTGAAAAAGCTTTGGAATTGAACGGTGTCGGATACCGTATGAATCTTCAGGGAAAGAAATTGGTATTGGCTTTGGGGTTCTCCCATCCGGTAGAAATGATGCTCCCTGAGGGAGTTATGGCCACTATTGAGGGAAACGTTATCAAAGTGACCGGATCAGATAAACAACAAGTGGGAGAATTTACTGCTGTCGTACGGAAATTGAAACCGGTAGAACCGTACAAAGGCAAGGGATTCCGGTATGTTGGTGAAATGGTCCGTCGTAAGGAAGGAAAGAAAGCCGCCGCCTAACAGCTATAAGCTCAAGTATTATGTTGAAGCGAGAAGTAAAAAAAGTGAAACGATTTGAACGCAAGCGCCGTATCCGAGCGAAAGTTTCTGGTACCGGTGAATGTCCTCGCATCTCTGTTTTTCGGAGTTTGAAGAGTGTTTCTGTTCAGGCTATCGATGATACGTTGGGAAAGACGGTGGCGTGTGCCAAATTAGCTGATCTCGGAAAGAACCCGAAGAATACCGTGGAAAGTGCGACTGCTATCGGAACCCTCCTTGCAGAACAATTGCAAAAATTGGATATTAAACGGGCCGTTTTTGATCGTTCAGGATATCGGTATCATGGAAAAGTGAAGGCAGTAGCAGAGGCGCTTCGTGCTGGAAGTATCCAAATATAGTAACTGTAAGTGATTCGTACACTCTAAATTTATGGCAAAGCAAGGAAAAAAAATGACGAGACGTGAGAAGCCTGAGTTTGATCAGAAGCTACTCAATTTGGCGCGTGTTACTCGCGTGGTCAAGGGTGGTCGTCGTTTTCGTTTTCGTGCGACGCTTGTTATTGGGAATCGCAAAGGCAAGGTAGGTGTTGGTGTTGCCAAGGGATCTGATGTTTCTGATGCTATCAAAAAAGCGTATAATGATGCCAAGAAGAACATGATTACGGTGCAACTGGCAGGAGGAACACTGTCTCACGATGTGGCAGCAAAATTAGGAAGTGCTAGAGTACTGCTCAAGCCAGCTTCACTCGGACGGGGAATTATTGCTGGAGGTGCAGTGCGTGCGGTGGTAGATTTGTTGGGAGTAAAGGATATTGTGTCCAAATCCCTCGGAGCTTCCAATTCGCTCAATGTTGCTCGGGTAACTATCAAGGCCCTTCAAATGTTGAAGGCTCCTCGTGTTCCAAAAGCACCAAAAGAAACGACAGACGTTGTCAAAGAGGAAGTGGCCGTAACCGCCTAATGTTGGTTTTTAAAGCACGTGTATGCAAATTCATGAATTGAAAGTGACTAAAAGAAAAGAACGCAAGCGTATTGGACGTGGCGGAAAAACAGGGACAACTGCTGGCCGTGGTTCGAATGGTCAAAAATCTCGTTCCGGCGCTTCGGTAGACCCGCTCTTTGAGGGTGGTCGTTCGACACTGCTTGAGCGCATGAAAAAAGTGCGCGGGTTCAAATCGATTCATCCGAAGAAGCATACAGTAACTTTGGCGACGCTTGATCGTGTGCTGTCTTCTGGAGACGTGGTGACTCGGTCATTGCTCGTAGAAAAGCGTATCGTTGATAAGAAAGCGCTCCTGGAAGGAGTGAAGATTGTCGCTACGGGCACTCTCACAAAGAAACTTTCTCTCGGAGCCGATGTTTTGGCTTCGGAAATTGCCAAAAAGGCTTTTACTGCCTAGTATCTTGAGTATTCGTAGTAATCTGTCTTTTGGGGTGCGTTTCCCTGTAAAGCGCCTGCAAAGTGAGGTATACTATGTAGGCAGGGATCAGTACACAAAACATCTACATGAACGAAACTTTCTTCAATATCTGGAGAGTGCGGGAATTGAGAAATAAAATTCTTTTCATTCTCGCTCTTTTGGTTGTTTACCGTCTTATTGCTAATATTCCGCTTCCAGGAGTGGATGTTTTAGCGTTGAAGCGACTCTTTGAGGAAAATGCCTTCCTTGGACTGCTGAATATTTTTTCGGGGGGAGGATTATCCAATATTTCTATCGTTCTTCTGGGAGTAGCACCGTACATCACTGCTTCCATTATCATGCAGCTCATGACGACTCTGGTGCCGAGTTTGGAACGTCTGTATAAAGAAGAAGGGGAACAGGGGCGTCAGAAGTTCAATATGTGGACACGCTGGTTGACGGTGCCACTGGCAGCGCTGCAGTCTTTTAGTATGCTTTCTTTGCTTCGTTCACAAAATATTTTGGGTGAAATCAGTCCGTTTACCATGACAGTTATTATTGTGAGCGCCACTGCCGGTACTATTTTTCTCATGTGGCTTGGGGAGCTTATCACTGAAAAGGGATTGGGCAATGGTGTTTCTATGATTATCTTCGCCGGAATCGTTTCGAGCCTCCCTACTTCGTTATCTCGCTTTGTTTCAACATGGGATCCGTCTCAAATTTTTACGTACCTCATTTTTTTGCTATTGGCAGCGGTAACAGTGGCCGGTGTTATTTTCATCAACGAGGGCCAACGTACGGTACCGGTAGCCTATGCTAAACGGGTGCGTGGTGCCCAGGTGTACGGTGGATCAGCCACTCATTTGCCACTCAAGGTCAATCAAGCTGGAGTTATTCCGATAATTTTTGCTGTGTCGATTATTTTGATTCCGACCATGATCGCGAACTTTCTGGCGCAGAGTGCCAATGTGAAAGTGGCGAGTATGGCGGTGAACGTCAGTGCTTTTTTGCAGGATACGTGGGTATACGGAATTGCCTATTTCGTGTTGGTCGTACTCTTCACGTATTTCTATACTGCCGTTGTTTTTGATCCGGTTAAAATTTCCGAGAACCTCCAGAAACAGGGAGGGTATATTCCAGGTATTCGACCGGGAGCCACGACTGCTGATTACCTGTATCATATTATCAACCGTATTACGCTCGCTGGATCGTTCTTTTTGGGAGCGATCGCTGTCTTGCCGTTTGTGGTTCAGGGGATGACTGGTATCCAGGCGTTTTCATTGGGGGGCGTGAGTATTCTCATCGTTGTGTCGGTTGTTCTGGAAACGGTGAAGCATATTCAGAGTCAGCTGACGATGCGTAGCTATGAAAGCTTTTAGGGAATGCCAAAGCTCAAATAACAAATGCCAAATCAAGCCAAAAGGACTCAATGTCAAAAAAGCAGAGTTTGAATATTTGGATTTCGGATTTGATTTGATATTTGACATTGGGATTTTAAAATTAATGTAAAAACATGCCCCTCAAAGACACTTATATTCTTCTTGGTTCAGCAGGAAGTGGAAAAAGTACTCAGGCTGAACTTTTGAAAAGTTCGCTTCATTTGGCCCATATCGATATCGGTTCGGAATTGCGGGCGGTGGCTGCTCATGATACCGAGCTCGGTCGTCAGGTAAATGAAATTATTCATGTGAAGCACGAGTTCGTTCCGGATGAAGTCGTATTGGCTGTGCTCACAGATGCTGTTCGTGCCGTACCGGAAACAGTCGGCCTCTTGATTGATGGGATTCCGCGACGCGAAAGTCAGATTGAAAAAGTGCTGGCCGTTTTACAGGAATCAGGACGAACACTGAACAAACTCATTTTTCTCGATGTACCGGAAGCGGTTTCTGTTGAACGTATTTCCAAACGGTATGCCTGTGAAGGATGCAAACGAACTTATATCTTGGGTAAAAACCTGATTGATAGTGAGAAGCCGTGTCGTTATTGTGGAGGGCATATTGCCCAGCGAGCTGATGATACCGAAGAGGGAGTGCGGAAACGTCATCAGATTTTTCATCAGGAGACGCTTCCCGTCGTGAAATATTTCGAAGGAACTGGGCAACTGTTTCATGTCAATGGGAACCAAGAAACATACCAGGTATTCCGTCAGATTCTTGATCGGGTTCGTCCTGAGTAAATATGGCACACCAGTGGATCAAAACTGAAGAGGAGATACACCGTCTACGCGAATCGTGTCAGCGTTTGGCGCGTGTTTTGGATGAAGTGATGAAGAGTGTGACGGTTGGCATGACAACATGGGATATCGATGTTTTGGCCGAGCGCCTCATCAGAGAAGCTGGAGGAATTCCGATTTTTAAGGGGTATAATGCTGGGCCAGGGCGTCCTTTTCCAGCTAGCCTCTGTGTTTCTCTGAATAATGAAGTGGTACACGGAATTCCTCTCAAAGAACGAACCCTCAAAGATGGCGATCTTTTGAAGTTGGATATTGGAATGCGCTTCGAGGGGATGGTATCAGATATGGCGCGTACCATGGCTGTGGGAACAGTTTCAAAGGAGGCACAACGGTTGATGGATGTGACTAGAGAGAGTCTGAAGCGAGGAATAGCCACCATGCGTTCTGGGGTACCAATGTCACAGTATGCGCATGCGGTTCAGAAATACGTTGAAGCAGAGGGTTTCTCAGTGGTTCGTGATTTGGTTGGTCATGGCGTAGGGCATGAGCTCCATGAAGATCCGCAGGTCCCAAACTATGTCTCGCGTCACATGCGCGATTTTATTCTGGAAACAGGTATGACTCTCGCCTTGGAGCCGATGATCAATGCCGGAACATTCCAGGTAGATATTGCTCCTGATGACTGGACGTTTATTACAGCCGATGGCAAACTCTCGGCACATTTCGAGGATACGGTGGTGATTACGGAAAATGGCGCGGAGATTTTGACACGGGTATAAAGAAAATTATACAAAAAATATTCCTTTTCCTTCCCTTTCGTTCCGGCGAACATTTCCGACTCTCCGCCAGCTGGCGGATCGCCGAACAGGGGACTGTCTAGTCGAAACCATCCTGCCTACGTCCGACTGTTGCCAGCACGCTCATCGCAAATGTGACCGCTGGGAACCCGGAGTTCAGAAAAGAAACATCTTTGTATAATTTTTCCCTTATGGATAATCAAACAAATTACCTCGGTCTCGATTGGGGTGCATCCAAAGTAGGCGTGGCGTTGGCGCACGAGGAAACACGTCTGGCGCTTGCGTATGGTGTCTTCAACAATGACGAGCATTTGGTAGAAAATATTGGCGCTCTCATTGAAAAAGAAGTTATCGGAACAGTGGTTATTGGTGTTCATAAGAAAGGCGTTTTCGAGAAAGAACACCAGAGCGAGCAATTAGGTGAGCTTTTGGCACTGCGCTTCGGAATAGCAGTGGAGTATCAGGATGAAATGTTTACCAGTAAAATGGCTCAGCAGAACCTTATTGCTCAGGGGCAGAAGAATGTTTCGGCTCATGATGATGCCGAAGCAGCAAAAATACTCCTGCAGAGCTTTTTGGATAAGAAAAATGGTATTTAATTTTGATAGGGGCATTTTTGTGGTACAATAGAAGTGTCATTCGGAAGTTCTGTTGATCCGTCATTTTTTTCTATGGAAACACCTTTTCTATCAGTTATTATCCCAGCCTATAAAGAGGGGGAGCGTATCGGGCGCAATTTGTTGGAAGTAGACAAATATTTGAAGAGCAAGAGTTACACCTACGAGATTATCGTAGTGGAAGATGGATCGCCTGATAATACGGCGGAAGTGGTGCGGAATTATGCTCTTCAAATCCCGCATTTGCGATTAGTGGATAATGCCGCTAACCGTGGAAAGGGAGCGGTTGTGAGACAGGGCCTGCTGGAGGCTACCGGCCAGTATCGAGTATTTCTTGATGCTGATGGTTCGACATCAATCACACACATTGATACGTTCTTACCACAGCTTGAGAGCGGGTATGATGTGGTTATCGGTTCGCGAAAAATTGAAGGATCATTTATTCAGGTTCATCAACCCAAGCATCGGGAGATCATGGGCGAGGGAGGTAACTGGCTCATTCGTATTGTACTCGGACTGTGGTCATATCCAGATACTCAGTGTGGATTCAAGATGCTTTCTGGCAAGGCAGCGGATGAAATTGCCAAGCGCATGGTGGTGGATCGTTGGGGATTTGATTTTGAACTGATCATTTTGGCTTTGAAGTTGGGGTTGAAGGTCAAGCAGATGCCAGTACGCTGGATGAATGAAGAGGGATCAACCGTGAAATTGACTGGACCAAATGGTTTTATTCAGGTTATTATTGATCTCTTCAAAACGAAGGGGCGGTTGTTGTCAGGTGCCTATCATATTGCGGAATACACTAAAATGAATAAAAAGAAGAGTTGAAATTGAGAGTGTGCAGAATTTTTCACTACAATAAAAAAGAAGTCGCCAAAAACAGAAAAAAATGGATCAGGAAGAAAAAATAAAAAAATCAGCCGGGGAATCAGAACTTCGTCAGGATATCGTGACGGGGGATTGGGTCGTTATTGCTACTGGTCGAGCGAAGCGTCCCGATGCCTTCATACAGGGTGAGAGGATTCTTGCAGATGATGCTGTGGATCCCTTCGAAGATCCAGAGGCCAGCGGTCAGGGAAAAGATGTGCTAAGCTATCGGAGTTCTGATGGCGACTGGAGTTTGCGGGTCTTTCCGAATAAGTATCCTGCTTTCTCCCGTGGAAAGCCCGTGCGGGAACTATCTGAAGGGCCGTATTTTGCTATGAGTGGTGTGGGGTATCACGAGGTTATTGTGACCCGTGATGCGCATCGTTCTTTGGCACAGCTCGATACCTGGCAGGTAGCCGAAGTTATAGATGCCTATCGGGAGCGTTATTTGGAGCTCATGAACAAAAAAAGCGTCAATTATATTCAGATTCTTCACAATCATGGAAAAGAAGCTGGAGCTTCTCTTTCTCATCCTCATTCTCAACTCATGGCTATCCCGGTGATTTCTCCGTATGTTGAACTCGAGCTTAACGGAGCGGAACGATTTTTTAAAACGAATAAAGAAAAAGTATACAGCGTCATAGCTGAGTACGAGAGCGAACAAAAGAAACGGATTATTCTCGAAAACGAACATTTCGTTGTTTTTTGCCCGTTTGCTTCTCGGGGAGCTTTTGAAATGATGATTCTTGGAAAACGACCAAATCCGTATTTTGAACGTATCACCGAAGCTGAAATATTTTCCTTGGCCGAGGCGTTACAGAAATCGTTGCAAGCCCTCTACCATGGGTTGAATGACCCGGCCTATAATTTCTATGTGCACTCGGCTCCTTGTGATGGTCGGGAGTATCCTCATTATCAGTGGCATATTGAGATTTTGCCCCGTATGGCCACTTGGGGTGGGTTGGAACTTTCAACCGGTATCGAAGTTTCGACTATTGAGCCAGAGGTTGCTGCTTCGTATTTGCGCTCAAAGCTCCCTTCGGAGAGTACTTCCTAAGATTTCGTGTATGTTGTATGTGGTTGGAAATCTAAAAATGAATATGCTCTCGCATGAGGAGGCAGAACAGTATATTACTGTACTCAAGCGGGAAATAAAAGCGCGCGAATATCATTTTGTGAAGAGTATTCTCTGTCCGCCGTTTCTCTATTTACGGGAATTTTCTCGTCTGCCACAGAGTGTGGAGTGTGGAGCGCAAGATGTTTTTTGGGAAAAAAGTGGAGCCTATACGGGTGAAGTGTCACCTCTTATGTTGAAAAATGCCGGCGCAACGTCGGTTATTATTGGACACAGTGAGCGACGAATGTTGCAGGGTGAAACGAATGAAGAAGTGAAAAAAAAGCTGACAGCAGCATTGAAGCATCTGCTTACGCCTATTGTCTGTATTGGTGAAACTCAAGAAGAACGTCAGTCGCAAGAAACAGACCGGGTCTTGTCTCATCAGGTAAAAGGGATCTTTGCTGATATGTCGAAATTGCAGGCTGAGAAAATAATTCTGGCCTATGAACCGCGTTGGGCTATCGGGACTGATGTACTCCCAACGGCACAGGAACTTCTTCAGGTGCGAGTGCTTATTCGCAAAACGTTGACAGAGTTGTTTGATGCCGAGATTGCTGCGAAAGTTGTCGTTCTGTATGGAGGATCGGTCAAAAGTTCTTTTCTGCCAAGTGTTTCTTGGGAAGCGGGCATGGACGGGGTATTGGTAGGAAGAGAGAGTCTCTTTCCTTATGAAATCGTAAAGATGATGAATCTTTTTGAAGAACGAGCGGAATGGGAACAAAATAATCAGTAACAGGATACCGTATGTTGGCCAATGTTAAAGAACTACTTGAAAAAGCAAAAGCCGAAGGGTATGCTGTTGGGGCTTTTAATACGGTAAACCTCGAAACTACCCGGGCGATTATTGAAGCAGCTCAAGAACTCAAATCACCGGTCATCGTTCAGATGACAGAAAAAACTTTTGACTATGCAGGCGGAAGGGCTATGTTCCATCTGACGAAGAATATTGCCGAATGGTATGCACCGGAAATACCGGTTGGTATCCATCTTGATCATGGAAAGAGTTTTGAGGTAGTAGAACGAGCTATGGACATTGGTTTTGGGTCGGTTATGTATGATGGCTCACGTAAAGAATATGTCGATAACCTAATGATGACCAAAAAAATTGTCGACATCGCTCATAAACAGGGAGTCGCGGTTCAAGCGGAACTAGGGAATGTTCCGTATATTGGGGAAATGCAGATGGAGACGATAAACTGGGAACAGTACATGACAAATCCTGATCAGGCTGTACAGTTTGTGACAGAGACGGGTATCGATACGTTAGCTGTGGCTATCGGGAATGCCCATGGCTTTTTTCGTGAACGAAGCGAAGCTGACTATGAGCGCCTAACCACCATTGCCTCGTTGGTTGATGTTCCACTAGTACTTCATGGGGCATCGGATTGGCACAACGGTCGGGTCAGTGAAGTCATTAAACGGGGAGTCAGTTGTTTTAATGTGGATACGGCGACTCGGATTGCTTTCATTGGTGCTCTACGTGAAATGTTGCAATCAGAAGACGAGACAGATCTGCGTAAAGTGTTAGGGAAAGGGAAAGACGCAGTCAAAGAGGCAGTCAAGGGAAAAATCCTTGCTTTTGGGAGTGCAGGGAAAATTTAAAACAACCAGGCGTAAATGCAATAGACTATGAAAAAAATTGCTATCAATGGTTTTGGACGTATTGGCCGGGCAGCATTCAAAATTGCTTTGGAAAAAAATGATGTTGAGGTCGTAGCGATAAATGATTTAACTGACGCTACTATTTTGGCTCATTTGCTTCAGTATGATACGGCGTATGGACACTATCGTAAGTCTGTAGAAGCGAAAGAGGGAAAGCTGGTTGTCGATGGGAAGTCCTATCCGGTGTATGCCGAACCAGACCCAAAGAAGCTTCCATGGGGAGAGCTCGGAGTTGATGTTGTTTTGGAGTGTACCGGACGTTTTACTGATAAAGTCGGAGCCGGACAACATATCGAAGCTGGAGCAAAGAAAGTTATTTTATCTGCGCCCGCAAAAGGTGATGATGATTCTGTACCGACGTTTCTCATCGGAGTCAATGAGGATACATATCGTGAGGAAACCGTCATATCGAATGCTTCCTGCACGACCAATTCTTTGGCGCCGGTGGCCAAAATTATTCACGAGAAATTTGGTATTGCTAAGGCGCTCATGACCACTATTCATTCGTACACCGCTGATCAGAATATTCAGGATGGTCCACATAAGGATCTTCGTCGGGCTCGGGCTGCAGCGCAGAATATTGTTCCAACAACAACTGGGGCCGCGATAGCAGTGACCGAAGTGATTCCAGAGTTGAAAGGTTTGTTCGATGGTCATTCTATGCGGGTTCCAACGATTGTCGTATCGCTGACTGATTTCACATTTGTATTGAAACAAAAAACTACTGTAGAGGAGCTAAATGCCGTTTTAAAACAAGCCACTCAGGAGGCGCGGTATCACAAAGTACTGGCTGTGACGGAAGAGCCGTTAGTCTCGTCTGATTTTATTGGTAATCCCTATTCGAGTATTGTTGATTTGGCACTGACGAAAGTTATCGATGGTGATTTAGTGAAAGTAGTTGCTTGGTATGATAACGAGTGGGGATATTCCAACCGTTTGGTGGAGATGGCACAACATATTTAGATTTTTTAGTATACCTGTATGGCAAAAACAATAAACTATGTGAAACGTTTGGCTGAGATAGCTAAGACGGCTTTTGGTGAACTTTCCGACGAAGAGGTGCTTCATCTTCTTGCTGAGCGGAAGCAACTCCAAGAACTTCAGGAACAGTATGAAGAATTACAGCGAGAGCAAATCGCACTTGCTCAGGCAGAAGAAGAAAGAGGAGCTATCATGCAAGAGTTAGATCGTTTGAATAAGTTGATTTCTCCCGACAAGCCGGATGATGAATTAATCCATTTGGTGGAAGAACGCAAAATCTGGGAAGCAAAACTGGAGACTGCGGAAACGAACCTGACTCGCTTGAAGAGCGGTGAAGAAGGAGTAAATTCGGAGCAAATTCCAGCTTTGGTTACCGAAGTATTAACTGAAGAACCTGCTCCTGTTTCTGAGCCAGCCATTCCTGAAGGTCAGACTGAGACAATAAGCAATTCTGTTGATGAGACTATCGGGAGCGCTTCTGTTGATCAGGAATTTGGAATGGAAAAAATTACTGAGCGCACGTTGGATGAAAACAGTGAATTTTTCCCTTATTTGGAGGAAATTCAGAACAATGTCAGTTCCATAGGACGGATTCTGGAGGGACTTCCTATCGCTGCTAAAAAAGATAAATTGTTTATGTTAGCGGTAGCCAAAATTGACCCGGCCTATGCTGTACATTATGCTGACAAAAATTCTTTGAAGAACGATGAAGATTTCAATTTGAGTGTGGCTTCGATGAAGGGCAATGCTCATTCAGGAAGTGCCCTGTCAGAGATGTTACCCGAAGCGAGAACTCCGGCTGTGGTGATGGCTGCCATCAAGAGCGACTATCGGAATGTCCGTTTCTTATTACCGCAGATGGAAGGGTATGATGATATGCTCAATCGAGCCAAGAGCGGAGCAATTCAGAAATTGAAGGAACTGAAAGATAGTGCCGACGTAGCAATCCTTATTCCAAAAATACTTCAAAAAGATAAGGCTTTTATGAAAGAGGTTGAAGAAATTGTGCCCAAAGCAGGCGAATAAGTTCAGGGGGATTCGAAATAAGGAGGGTATGTACGATATTTTAATCAAAAATGGTACTGTTATTGATGGCAGTGGTCGTCCGATGTTTCGGTCCGATATTGCGATTAATGAGGATCGTATCGTCGCGCTTGGCGATTTTACCCATGCTCGTGCTGAAAAAGAAATTGATGCAACGGGGAAATATATTACTCCTGGGTTTGTTGATGTCAATAATCATTCCGACACATACTGGCAGTTATTAGCGGATCCTAAACTGGAGAGTATGGTGAGACAGGGGGTGACCACTATCATCGGAGGAAACTCTGGGTCATCACTTGCTCCTCTCACACATCCTGATGTTATCCGTTCTATTCAGAAATGGACAGATGTTGAAAAAATAAATTTCAACTGGTTATCGATGGCTGAATTTTTGCGTGAAGTAGAGAAGCGTCGTCCGGCAGTAAATTTTGCGACGTTGGTTGGGCATGGCACTCTTCGCCGAGGCGCTATGAAAGACGAAACGAGGAGTATTGTACCTGATGAAATTGCTGTCATGCAGCGTTTTTTGAAGGAGGCTCTAAAAGAGGGGGCGATTGGTTTGTCGACCGGTCTTAAGTATACACATGCCCGTGGAGCGGGGATTCGGGAAATCGTCACTTTGGCGAGAACAGCTTTCTCTTCTGGGGGAGTATATGCGACCTATGTTCGGGACGAAGAGGAAAACTTGGTCAAGGCGGTGGAAGAAGCGCTTCTGGTAGCACGTGAAACCGGAGCCCCTATTCATATTTCGCACCTGAAGGCGGTAGGAGAAAAAAACTGGCACCTCATGGATGAGGTATTTAATCTGATTGAGACGGCTGCGCTTCATGATACGGCAGTTACTTTTGATGTGTATCCCTATACGTCTACTGGGTCGGTACTCTACACACTGCTTCCGGAGTGGGTGACTCAGAATGGACGAAAAATGATGATAGAGCGTCTCAAAGATCGTCAGACCTATTTGACAGTGCTTCGTGATATGCGGAATAACGACACGGATTATTCCCAGATTCTCATTGCCGTTTCAACCCTTTCTAAGATGCTCTCACGGAGACGAATATCGGAGATAGCTGACCTGCAGGGAAAGTCACCTCAGGAAGTTGTGTTGGATCTCCTTTTGGCGAGTGATGGACGGGCTATTGTTTCTATGGAAGCATTGTCGGACAAGAATGTCTTGAAAGCTATTCAGCATCCGTTTTCAATTATTTCCAGTAACGGTGCCGGATATGATTTGG
>JAGOOJ010000042.1 GCA_017992575.1 Candidatus Moraniibacteriota bacterium
AACAGAAAATAGGCACCGACACCACCAGCCGTACTCCAAGCTACGGTCTTGCGCCATGCCTGGTCACGTTTTTGTTTCTGAAACTTCTTATCCAATGAATCAATGTCTGCCTGAGTTAATTGGCTCAATTTTTCAAAGGCTTCCTCAGAAATACCTATCGAATCAAACTTTTTCATCGGAGTATTGAGAGCCTCCAATTCTTGGACACGCTCTGTTTGTCGCCGAATATCTAGCCATTTTTTACACCAATCTTCACCTGCTTCTAGCAACCCATCAGCAAACACCCCTGAAGCAGAGGTCGTAACAATCTTTTTCAAAAGTACCGCACCACCCGCCAGCACTCCAACGCCCGTTCCTCCAGCCACAAGAGATACTCCACCAAGAGCCAATCCGAAACCGCCAGCTATCAGTCGTGTTTTCGGAGAGAGTGATTTATACCAGTTCCCCAACTTCTCAAAATTTGCCAATACTTTCCTGCCTGACCATTTCGTATCCTCGGCCTCCACTCTCTGGTGATCCAGCTTCAGTTGCACTCGCTCACCCAATGTATAGTAGTTGAGAATACGCACCATCTCCTCCTTAAGCTCTTTGCCAGATATCCCAGATTTTTTCAACAGATCCAGCTCTGCTTCTTTGAGATTCGTCAGGGCTAGATTATAACGGGTACGAGTGCCCTCTGTATCAGGATCACCACGATCCCCACCCAGAGCACCACCGAAGAAGCGCTTCAACTTTTTAAAGGCATTGTCTTGCTTGTAGTCAGTCTCAACATAGGAAAAACGCGCTTCCTCTACCAAGGCACGGAGTTCCGCTATATGCTCCTTTTGCTTTTCTGCTTCAGTAAGCTTCAGTGGTTTCTTCTCGAAATCTTCTGGGGTTAGGCTATCAGCAGAGAACTCCCATCCTTCTGTTTGTGCCAACTTTGTGATATCTTCCTCGGTGTATAAAACGGAATTACCGCCAGGCGAAAAGACATACACGCCGTGCGCTTTTTCAACCACGATTGATAATTTTTTTTCAGGAATATAGTAGTGCGCTCGTTCACCATCATTCAAAGGTTGGAATCCCCGCAACGCTTCTTTTTTGGAATCGCCTGGTATGATGACTTCTTCATCAAGGGTCGGTACAAACTTTGGCACCTCTGCTGGACGAGTCATCTTTTCAACCGGAAGCCAGTCTTCTTTTTCTCCTTGTTCTTGAACTTGTGCCTCTGTCAATATCCCCAATGCTATAAGCATAGGATTGGCATACTCTACTTTGTAGCCATCGGTAACTTTCTCAATTGTGCCGTCACCATTCGTTCCAGTAAAATATATTTTGTCTCCGTCCACTTGAGGTAACAACCACGGCATTTTTTCTGGCGTGTTACCTCTGACTCTTGGATTAAATATTGGTTGCCATTGCCATCCCTGCTCTTTTGATATGGCTAAGATCTCTTCTTGCGATCGATCACTTGATGTTGCTAAAGACAAGAGTAGCTCTCCTAATTTTTTTGTTTTTGGATTAAAATCAGGGTCCACTGTAGCATAGGCGTAAACATTAGCGCCTACTAATTGCACTGCAACACGCCCATTTGAAGTGGCATAAAAAAATACCTGGCCATTCTTCTCAGGAAGCTTGAAAGTCTCTTTCTTTTCGCTCTTCTGTCCTTCACGCGTAAACCGTCCTCGTAGCAAGTCTATAACCGAAGCGTTGGTAAGGACACTCTCCATCGGATACCCCTGAACATGCTGTCCCGATTCGTCGGTACGGTCTGTGTCCAACACAACCATATCGACGCCATCCTTCTTACGAAATTCTTTGATCATCACTCGAACGGTCACTTTTTCTTTTGTGTGAACCCATACATCACCCGTGCGTAGTTCATACTGTTCATTCTTCTCTCCGGTAGCATCTGGTACTTTCACAGCGTCCGAAACAACCGGAACATCAGGAGTAGACACAGCGTCTGCAGGAATGACTGCGTCCGGTACTGCTGGTGGCACGGCCGGAGCAACATCCGGGGTCGCCACTTGCACAGCGACACCATCAATAGTATCGATACGGAAACCATGGGTCAATGCTCGAATAAGCGCATTGTTTGCCTGCCGAGGTTTTTTGGCTGTCGTTACAAATCGATCACCATCCCTTCGAAATTCCATCGTTTCCTCTACTTGATCCTTTCCGGTCTTTTTGATAACGATCACCTTTGTATCAGGGACCATTTTTAACAATCCCTTCACAGTGATTTCTGCTGGCCGTTCAATACTAGCCAATGGCATACTCTCCAAAACAGGAGAAGGCGTCGGTTCTGGAGTCGGAACTGGGTTGGTATCTACGACCGGGATATTAACAACTCGCTGAATCGGCGCAAGTAGCGCCGGCTGAGCGTTGGCATCATTTTCCTCTGGAGCCAGTACTTCTAGTTCTTTACGAATCCCATCAATCACACTATCATCCGGATTGGTACCACGAAGCGTCGCCAATTTTTCCAACACTGCCGTACAGCGCGGATCACCCTTGTACTGTTCTTCGAGACTGTTTATCTGGGTATTTTGGACTTCAGTCGCCAGACGTAACTCTTCCTTTGCCTGGGCCGATACAGCATCATCCACCAGGGGGACATCAACCGGGGCAGAAACATCTGCTGGTTTCAGATGCGCTGAAGCATCCGCTCCTTTTCGTCCTCGAGTACTTCTCACCTTAGATGGATCATCAAGAGGGTTGGGTGGGACTGCTCCGGACTCCCTTTTCTCGGTAGGAGAAACCTGCACAATTTCACTCCCTAAAGAATTTTTTAAAATTCTTGCGACACCACCTTCATGGACAAATATCTTCGTCCCTAATGCATTCGTAATAGTTAACTGAGCCCCCGAAGGAACAGTAATCTGTGAATTTAATACATTCTTAACAATCCAGTGTTCTCCGACTGGGATTGTTTGTGTAACTTCTGCCAGAGATCTTTGATTATTTTCTCTCATCAAAGTGTCTGGGGTTTGTTCATCCTCAATTCCTTCCGGAAGAACACCTGAACTTTGATGAACTTCTGCTCCTGCCACAGGTGCAGACTCTTCTCCTCCCCCTAATTGAGCATCCAGAGTATCCAAAACCATCCCGACACGCTTCTGCAAAGCGGGAATTTGTTGATCGCGGAGAATATCCAAGTCAAGTTCGTTCATAACTTTTTGGTCTGCTGGCTTATCAAAATTCGGAGCCATAGATTAAAGTATCTTTAACTTCTTTTTTTCTTTTCGCTAAACTCTTCATCCAAATCACGAAGGAGAATCAGAAAAATTGCCTCAGCATCCGCTTCCGTCATCCCTGCTTGTTTGGCAATATGTTTCACAATAGGTTTCCTCACCTCAGGCAAATAAAAAGTATTCCATTCCTCAATCTTTTTGTCCCTTGTCAAATCTTTTTTCTTATTTCGTTTTACTTCATACCAGAGAGCATCGAAAAATTTCTGCCGTTCACCCTTGAGAATCTCTCGGTACTTCGCCACACACCGTTCTCCTATTGGGCGCTCGAGAAAAAGTGTCAGCGGGCGACGCTCTTCTGCGATCCTCTCTTGTTTGAAAAATTCTCTCTTTTGTCTCACATTTTCACTCAACTCTTCCGAACATCCTCGGTACTCTTGATTGACTATTTCTTGCTCAACTTTCGGAATTTTGGTTAGTACTTCTTTCCATGTCAGAACAACATTTGGACTCTGCACCCAGGTAGCTACCAGAGCATCCAGTTCGACCTCATTTTTTGCGCCATCAATTTTCTCCTGTTCCCGATCATACTGAACGTCCAGGTCCGCCTTCACCAAAGCCTCAAACTTGGCACGAGTCAAATCCTCAAGTGCTCTTTCTGTATCAGCAATCTGTCCCAGTTGGGCCGGGGTGAATTTCTCTTTTATCCCAACTTCACTTCTAATATTAGTAAAGTCAAAAAAATGACGCTTATCAATTTTATCCGGATTAGTCATCCCACCCCGAAACTCTGCGTATGCTTCCGGTGTACTAATCCCTTCAATCAATGCTTGTACTTCAGCCTGCCACTTTTCCAATACCTCAGCGAGCTTGGCAGATTCCGCCTCCTGGCTATCCTTCAGCCCTTCTCCTTGCAAGGCAGGTGTTTCGCCCGCACTCTTCGGTACCACTAGCGTGCTTGGCTCTGGTGTTGATCCTGACGTATCAACCGTAACCGACGCAGATGAAACCACAGGAGCGTTAATCGAACCCTCGACTGTTGCAGGATTATTCAGTAGTTCAGATACTGCTTCAAAGGCTTTTTCTGAGGTACCGGCAGTATTCTTCGCCAGCAACATTTCCAGGGCCTGCTGCGCCTCAATAGCACGATCCAAAAGCGTTGCGCAACGCTGGCCAAACTCTTGCAATTTTTTTCTATTTTTTCCTCCAGCTTCCTTGGCTTGAGCAACTTCACTGTCAAAGAGCACCTTATCTTCCATCAATTTTTTGAGAAGCTCGGCAATAACACCTGTGGTATCTTTACCGGATTCGCCCTGCACGCTCTCTACCAACTGTTGCACTGACGCGGAATTGGCTATAATCTCGTCAATAATGAGTCTCTCTCCGCCTCCTTCATCTCCACCAGAATCAGGCATCCTTCCACCAGAAGTCGCCTCTCTTTGGTCTTTTTTTGAAGCGCGCACTGCTGGAAATTGTCGACTAGCAGAGACAATATCAATAACCGACGCCTTAGGACGAAGATCCCTTTCTTCATTCGGTACTTCCCGTAACCGAGCGAGTACTTGTTGTGCACGTCCTTGGTCAACTTGTTCTTGGTCGATCTTCTCTTCTCTGATCTGATCTGGTGATACTACCCGCTCAACAGCCTGAAATGTCCCTGGAACCAAAACGTATTTCCCGTCAGTAAGTATACGGAGAATATCTTCTGGAGAATTATAGTAAACTTCTTGACCGTCTCCAGTATATGACGTCATAGTCAATGCGTTAGCATTCACACGCAGACGATCGCCCAATGCATTTTTCCAAACACCCTGCTTTTTTAGATCATCAAGAACAATTGGAACAAATTCAAAAATAGGATCCTGAGAAGTCCCTTCTTTTTTGGATGGATTCTCAATCCCCACCTTCTTCAAAAAAATCTCAGCAAACTGCGGTAACCCCATACAAAAAATATTTTTCTTTTGCTTCAAACTTTGCTATAATTCTACCATAGAAGTCCAAAAAAAAATACTTGTGGCACCAAAAAATATGTGTCCACTTGCTCAGTATGTTTGAAAAGAAAAATCTTTCTC
>JAGOOJ010000043.1 GCA_017992575.1 Candidatus Moraniibacteriota bacterium
TTCTTAATCTGGTCCGAAACAGAACCGCCGATAAAATCAGTCCGCAGTTGAGTGATCGCTGGATCAAATGTTTGTAACTGAGCCAGCACCTGATCGTTCGCTTGTTCATCAGAGGCGAGGAAACGCAGTAACATTCCACGATTATCCGTCGGCTGAATCGTCAGACTCTTGAGACCCAAAGATGATAGACTCGTTTCAACTTCCTGAACCACCGGGACTGGGTCTTTAGAAAACTGAACCTCCATGAGTGTTCCTCCTTTAAAATCTATACCGAGTTTCAATCCCCACACAATTAAAAGAACAATACTGGCAACAGTGAGCGCGACCGAAAGAATATAAGCGTATTTTCTTTTCTGTATGATTTGCAACATATTTTTATAGTGAGCGGAGCCGAACTATTCCAGTGGCTTTTTAGGAGAAACGAGAAGTTTCGGGTGGCGTTCCATCCATTCACCAGCCAAGAAGGTCGTGGTAATACGAACCAGCACCACTGCTGTAAAGAGGGAGAGCAGTACACCCAGTGCCAAAATAACAGCAAATCCTTTAACAAAACCCGTTCCCAAACCAATCAGAATAAGCGTCGTAATCAGTGTCGAAACATGACCATCACGAATACTTGGCCAGGCACGACGGAAGCCCTCTGTAATAGATCGAACAACGCCTTTCCCGTACGAAAGTTCTTCTCGTGTACGCTCGAAAATAAGGACGTTGGCATCAACTGCGATACCGATAGAAAGAATGAATCCAGCGATACCGGACAGCGTCACTGTGATGGCAAACGGCGTAAACACTGAAAGTTTAAAGAGTGTGAGAAGCA
The DNA here is from genome assembly GCA_017992575.1 of Candidatus Moraniibacteriota bacterium. GTDB lineage: Bacteria > Patescibacteriota > Minisyncoccia > Moranbacterales > UBA1568 > UBA1568. The sequence continues at coordinate 818 of JAGOOJ010000043.1, forward strand.
TGGCGGTATAGAGAAGCAGTGCCAAAACAGCTACTACTCCGAGCAAACGGTAATAAAATACCATGAAAACAGCCACCGCTCCCAAACCAACCAACCCAGCAAAGAGACTTTTCTGTAAGGCGTACTCCGCAAGAGAAGCGTCGACGCTAAATTGACGATCAAGTTCAATCGGTACCGGAAGCGCTCCCTCGTTCAGACGTTTCACCAAATCATTGGCTTCTTTCATAGTAAAATTACCGGTAATAACCGCCTGTCCTGCGACAATTTCGCTCTGTACCGTAGGCTGACTGATAATTTCATCATCCAGAAAGATAGCTACCGGTTTGCCGATGTTTCGTTTCGTAATCTCTGCAAAAAGCGCTGTCCCCTCATCATCAAACTGGAGAGCGATCTGGGGCGATCCGATACCCTGAGATTGATAATCGACGTAGGCATTTTTCAAATTTTTCCCCGAGAGTCCTGCTGCCTTCCAGGCCAGTTTTGGAAAATCAGTAAAGGCATACTTGCGAAAGAGAATATGTGCTCCGTGAACCTCACGACCATCACCTTCACCTCGCTCTTCAATTTTTTTGATTATGTGCCATCCGAACTGACTCTCAACCAACAGAGGCGAAACCGAACCCGAAGCAAGAGTGGTATCAAACAGTACCGCATCGAACTCGGGAACAAATGTGCCACTCTTGGCAAAATCCAAATCGCCACCTTTATCCTTAGAACCAGGATCTTGACTAAACTGAGATGCCAAGGTTGAAAATTCTTCACCACTCTTCACTCGATTCAGAACACTTTCAGCCTGGCTCTTACTTTGTCCATTTAACGCATCGAGCTGTTGCTGATCGTCCGAACTCAAAACACCATCCGATGGTTCCCGAAACTCCAAAAACGGCGTTTCTTTGATCATTTTTTTGGCCTGTTCAATGTCCTTGATGCCAGGAAGCTCAACAATAATACGGTGTTCACTTCCGGAACGTGAGAGTTGAACGAGGGGTTCTCCGACACCGAAAGCATTCACGCGTCGCTCAATAACCGCCTCAGCAGCAGTCAAAGCATCAGTTACTTTAGCACTCTCAATCTGAGAAACATCAGCATTGTATTCGAGGTGAATACCACCCTGTAAATCAAGTCCCCGATTCACTTTCAATCCATCCACCATGTTGAAAACGGGTGGAATAAATTTCACTGCTTGTGGATAGGAAATAATACCACAAACGAGGCCAAGCAAAAGCACCAAGCTGAATTGGTAGCGAATTTTGACGTAAGGTTTCATGTCTTCGAGTATACCCGAAACAGAAAAATCAGGCAAATTAGAGCCTTTTTGAAGAAATAGTAGCAAATCTACTTACCATGTTTCTCTTCCAGTCGTTTCAGAACCCGTTTGACCTGAGGGAGAGCCGATGCTTCATAGGCGGCATAATCGGTAACCGGTACCAGAAGACCGTCTGCCAAGAGATACTTATGAGAAAGCGCCACGCGCTCCAAAAAGAGCCGATCATGAGTTACCAAGAGAATAGTACCTGGATATTCTGCCAGTGCCTCCTCCAAGGCTTCAATAGCCTCCAAATCAAGATGATTCGTCGGTTCATCAAGTACCAGCACGTTCGCCTGGAGCATACTCAAAAGCGCCAGGATAAGACGCACTCGCTCGCCGGGACTCAAACTAGCAATCTTGCTATCGAGAGTGTCCGGTGGAAACTGAAAAGCAGAGAGACACAGTGATGTTTCAAACACATCAAAGTTTGGCACGCGCTTTTTAAAGAGCTCTCGAGGTGTCAAAGCCTGCGAAATATTCTCGTGTTCTTGCATCAAATAACCGAATACTACCTTTTCACCACGGATGACCTCACCTGATACTGACGGAAGTGTCCCGGTGATAGTTTGAAGCAGAGTCGATTTTCCGGCTCCGTTGTTTCCCAAAATAGCCAGACGCGCTCCCAGTGGAATATCCAAATCGATAGGCCCGCCTGTAAAAGGAGTTCCCTTATTTACTTGTGCCTGATACCCAAATACGAGTTGCTTCAAAAGAATACTACTCTCTTCGTTCTTTTCAGCTTCCAAAACAATATTCAGTGGCGGACGTTCATGTGGTCGTTCGATATCATCAAGTCGCTTCTGCCGACCCTCAAGCGCCTTAGCCGAAGCATCAAACTTACGCGTGGCTCGTTCTTTTTTATAATTGGAAGTAAATTTATCGTTATCTGGTGCCGCTTTTTCCTGAACCCGAATGACCCACTCTTTCTTTTCGGCAATCGATTCAAACAAACGATCCCGCTCCTCTTCCTGCATACGATACTGCTCTTTGTGACGACGAAAAGCATGTGCTTTCATTTCAGCAAACTCGCTCCACCCGCCAGTGTACATGACGGCACTGCGAGAAAACCAATCAATCTCCACTACCTTTTTCACCACATGATCGAGAAACCGCCGATCATGAGAGGCGATGAGACAGGTCGCCTTGGTTCGACGTAAATAGTTCTCTAGCCACAGGAGTACTGGCAAATCAAGGTTATTGGTCGGTTCATCAAGTAACAAAATATCAACACCACGAAGAAGTACTCCCGCTAAGGCAGCTTTGCGTTTTTCCCCACCAGAAAGCTCTGCAAGTGGACGTTCAAGTCCGACATGAGAGAGAAACAACCCTTCCAAAACCCCCTTAGCCCGGCGTTCGAAATCATAGCCTCCGAGCCGTTCGTAGTCGTGTGCGACCAATTCGAACTGGGCAAGAATCGCCTCTTCATCCAGATTCTTTTCCAGACGCTTCATATCCTTTTCCAGTTCGGCCAATCCCGCCATACGCCGGAGATATTCCAAAAGCGTTTCCTTTGGAAGCGCCCCGACTTCCTGTGGAAGATAACCCACTAAACAACGATTTGGTACGATACGTTCTCCTCGCTCAAAGGTCTCGAGGCCAGCAGCAATCTTTAAAATGGTCGATTTCCCAACACCATTCTGACCAACAAGAGCTACTTTTTGACCTTCGCCCAACGAAAAAGAGACCTTTTCCAGGACACGATGTAAACCATAGGTTTTGCGAATATTTCTGAGAGTCAACATAAGATATGAACAATACCCCATTTCCTCATAAAAATCAACCCCCGAATATTCTGGGTAATTTTTATGAGAGTTTTCTGAATTTCCTAACAGGCTTGTAAGTATTCTTCCGTTTCTCGAAGCACACGCTTGGCATTCCCAAAAGTGACCCGTTTCAGGGCTGTTGCATAGTTTTCCCAAACAAACCCCTGATGCTCATGAGAAATAACGACGGCTTCAGTTTTTGTTTCTGCTGGATAGAAATGAACTACCTTAAAAATCCAAATCCCCTGATTATTACGCAACCGCTTCTCTCGTTCCATTCCTTTTGCCACATAAAAATAACGAATGCTCACCCGGAAAGAAAAAACGTCTAAATCTTTGATTCCCGATTCTTCTTCTGTTTCTCTTCGTAGGGTCATTTCTTCTGTTTCTCCTTCCTCAACATGACCCTTGGCAAAATCAAAATGTCCACTCGGATAGTGAAGCAAGAGATACCGTCGTTCACTATCCACGGTGCGGAATACAACCGCTCCAACGGATGTTTCCCAGATAACCGGGGCACCGAAAAAACGAAAGATGTGATAGACTGCTTTGGAAACAGGAAGTTTCATAGAAAAAAAGATTATCAAAGTCAATAAAAAGAGGCTTCATCCTAAACATCGTACCAAAAAATACTCGGCTCATTTATTGACAAAAGCCTCGAATACCTCTATAGTATCATACTATTCGAAATATGCCCTCATGCCCATTTTTTCTCAGGTTCCTCTAAAAAAAATATTCGTTTCCCTTATTCGAGAAACGATGTTTTTTTCTGTCCTCCTTCTCCTCGGCACGGTAGCTGGACTCACCGCAGTCTATCAGTACACTATTCCCGACATAAGTAGTATCCGAGACTATCCTTTCCATCTCCCAACTATTCTGTATGATCGAACCGGGAAACAGGAATTGTACCGTCTCTACGGAGAAGAAAACCGTGTCGTTATTGACCACGACGCTATTCCTGAATCAATCCGTCTCGCTACTATCGCTTCAGAAGATGCTGGTTTCTACTCCCATCATGGAGTCGACCCACTCTCTATCTTGCGAGCAGTCTGGGCTAACCTCCGAAGCGGGCAAATCGAGCAGGGCGGATCCACTATCACCCAACAACTTGCCCGAGCCCTGTTCCTCAATAACGAACAGACCTTCAAGCGAAAGATTATTGAAGCTATATTGGCTATCAAAATTGACCGTACCCTCTCGAAAGAAGAAATTCTTGATTTGTATTTAAACACTATCCCCTACGGCTCCAATACCTACGG
>JAGOOJ010000008.1 GCA_017992575.1 Candidatus Moraniibacteriota bacterium
AAGTGACTGGTCTTGGTTTGAAGGAAGCCAAGGATATGGTAGATGCTGCTCCAAAGGTTATCAAAGAGAAGATCGCCAAGGCTGATGCCGAAGCTATCGTCAAGAAACTGACCGAAGCTGGTGCTACTGCCGTTGCCAAGTAATTGTCGCGAGCCATAGTTCAAAAAATCCCTATCCGCAAGGAAGGGATTTTTTGTTATAATGGATTCATGGGCTTTGAAGATATACCACAACCTGAACAAAATCAGGAGAAACTAAAATTAAGAGAGAAGATACAAGCGTTTATTACACAGGGCGCTTCTGTTGATCGTTTGGCGGAACTCCTTGGGGCCGAACAGTTTCTTACGAGGGAGCAAGGAAGAGGCAAGAGTGGTGCGGCGATCAGTTTCAAAGTAGAGGACTTTATTCAATGGACTGTCGACTCTGCCAAACATCAGAACTATCAATTACAATTGCCGGATCATTTTGTCTCTTTAGAGGAAACTATTCTTCCTCCTGATGCGGGCGAGATTCGTATGAGAAGCGGTGCGGGATTTGAACAAGCGGGGTATATACCGCGGACTCGCTATTTGATGGATTTGCTCACAGAAATGAAGCTCCAGTATGCTGTTGCAGATGGGACAAATACCCCAGAGATGATGCGAAAACTCAGCTACAAAGCCTTTTTGTTGCCACAACTGGGCAAGATGGTGTTGGTTTGTGACGAAGAGGGAAATGCCACATATTTGGTGAACAATGTTCTGGGCGAAAGAAACTGGCAACAGTTTATACAGTATAAGAAGAGCCAATTACGAGACCTGGCTGATCAAGGGGCGGCCGCAGTTGTTTCGTATCAAGGAGACAAAGAAGTATGGAAACAACAAATTTCAGTTTGGCTTACAGCTGAAGCCGTTGCGCCGATAGAAATGCCAGGCGCTGGTAAAATTTCACCCCCCAAGGGATGGATGACTGCGTTAGAAATCGGAAAGAGATTAGGGAAAACGGATAATTGGGTAAAGAATCGCTTTTCAGCTTTTCCAATAGATACCGGAAAATTTGGAGGAATATCATATGGAAGTGAGCAGTTTTACATAAGTTTAAAAGAGGAATCGGAGCTTATTTCTGAAAAAGATCCACAGTTGCTCTCTGGCTCGGAAATCGTACACTCAGCGGGGACTACTTGGCATATTTGGGAAGTCTGGATAACGGATTATTTGAAGACGCATCCGACTGAACAACCTGTTTCTCGGCTTAAACCAAATGGAAATAAAGTGCCGCACTATCTTCCTGAGATAGGGGTGCAATTTCGGGATTATGTTCAAGCACGAAAAATGAATATGGCACCAAATGATTGGCTAACATTGAGTGGACTCGCCAAATTTCTGGATTGTAGTGAGCCCTACGTAGAAAGCAGGGTGAAACTTTTGCAAGAGAGTCAGCCAGATCAGGTTAAGAAATATTTTCACGGTACGAGAAATACAAAGCGTACATTCTATAGTCCTACTCTTAGAGACCAAATGAAGAAAATTATTCAAACAGAAAGAGAAATACCAGAGAATTACATTACGCTGGAACAATTGGCTACGATGAATGGGCTTACTCTGGCACAGGTTAGTATGAGATTATTCAATGTATTAAAGCAAAATCCCTTGTTAGAATTAGAGAAAAAGAAATCATATAAAAAAGGTAAGCTCTATATTTCTCCGAAATTAGTCCAGTCAATTCTTAGTTATCTCGAGAAATAAGTATTTAATAATGCTATAGAGTCGTTATCGAAAAAACCTCGCTCACTTGGGTGGGGATTTTCTTTGACAAAAAAGAAAACGAGAGTACCATAGAGAGGTTGGAATTTTATCTTCCTGAAGTTTTTTCAGAAGATTTTTCTTTTTTAACATACATCGTTATGTCGCTCGAAGTCATTCTGTCGTTTTTTATACTCATGCTTATTTCCATCGGCACGTATTCTTTGGCGCGAGTCATACGCGTGCCATATACGGTACTCCTCGTGCTGGTTGGGTCACTTCTCGTTCCGCTCACTTACGTTCCATTTTTTCATTTTTTGAAGGCTTTTGAACTGACACCAGAACTCCTCTTCTATCTTTTTTTACCGATTCTTATTTTTGAGTCAGCATACAACATGCGGGTGAGAGATCTGATGTCGAATGTTCGAACCGTTGCTTGGATGTCTATAGGGAGTCTGATTATCTCCATGTTTTTTATCGCAGGTGCCCTCTTTTTAGCTCTGAAGTGGATTGGTATGGATGTGCCTTTTATGGCAACACTTCTGTTTGGGGCCCTTATTTCGGCTACCGATCCAGTAGCAGTACTGGCGCTCTTTAAAGAGTTTGGAGTGCCACGACGCCTGGCTTTTCTGTTTGAAGGGGAGAGCTTGTTTAATGATGGGACTTCACTCGCTGCTTTCCTTATTGTACTCGAGATTATTTTGCAGGGATTTTCTGGGGTCTCTACTGTATTTGAGGGGCTGTTTATGTTTTTGAGTATGGTTCTTGGAGGGATTGCCTTCGGTATTTTTATGGGATTTTTATTTGCTAAACTCATTGAAAAAGCGGAAAGTAACGAACATATCGAGATTACACTCACAATGCTCGTAGCTCATCTGACTTTTATTCTTTCCGAAGTGATTTCACATTATTTGGTTATTTTTGGTCAAGAAGTGAAGCTTTCCGCTATCATTGCCACCGTCATGGCTTCTATGGTGATAGGAAATTATGGACGTTCCAAGTTGTCTCTGACGACACATCATTTTATGGATCGATTTTGGGGATACTTTGCGTTCTTGGTCAATTCACTGGTGTTTATTACCATGGGACTGCTTTTTGCGAGTCTTCCTATTGAGCTGAAATATTTTATCATCCCAATGCTGATGGCTGTCGTGGTAGTGGCATTGGCTCGGGCGGTGTCTATTTATCCGGTGGTAGCATGGCTCAATAGAAGTAAAAAAGAAGAGTCAATTCCGCTTACCTGGCAACATTTGATGGCCTGGGGAAGTTTACGAGGAGCACTGGCTGTGATTATGGTACTCCTTATTCCTGACACGCTGACATTTCCTGGGTGGACATTTGATTTTACCGTAAAGGAGTTTATCACGGCGATTAGTATTGGGTGTATTTATTTCACGCTTTTTGTGAAGGCTCTTACTATTGGAGTATTGATTCGTCGCTTCAAGTTAGACGCTCTGACACCGGTAGAAGAGGCTGAATATCGTCAGGCACGCGCGCTCGTTTTTTCATTTGGGAAAGAAAAATTGGAGGATTTTCATGAAAAGCAGTATATGAGCGAATCAACATACAATAAATTAAAGGAGGGTATCCTCGAACGTTCACATAAAGCCCAGGAGGAATGTAATCAGTCAATGTCTCAGTCACGGAATGATTTTGAAGAGGCACTTCGGGTGTATGCTCTCGGAATCGAAAAGCATTTTTTGGGAATACTCTATCATTATCGTGAAGTTAATGAATCAGTGTATAAGAAAATTTTGACAAAACTTGATGTACAACTTGATCGAGTAGAAAATGGAGCGGTACAGATTCAGTCTCTTGACGAAGCATTTTCACTTGACTGGTTTGAACAGATAGCCTGGAGAACAAAAAAGTTGCTCCTACGTCGAAAGAATAAAGATGATGAAATCAAAGAGCAGTATATGTACTATCGCGCTCAAGAGGTGATAGCTCGAAAAGTTCTGAAAGAATTTGCTAAGTTGAAACAATTGGCAGATATTGATTCGGAAGAGTATCGAGAATTGATCGAAAGAGTCATGGCGTCGTATCAGTCTTTTCATGATGATGCGCATAGTCGAATGGAGCGAATTGTTTCTGAAAATGTTGTATTTCTTTCCTCGCTTGATGAGGCCTTTGGAAGTGAGAGTCTTCGTAAAGCACACCAAGACGGACTGGCAACGCTGACACGAAAAAATATGCTGTCTCCGAAGCTTACCATTCTGTTGGAGCAGGATTTTTCTGCATAGCTGACTCCCTTTCAGTTTTTCCCAGACTCACGTATACTGCGTATATAACTATTGCTTGAATGAAGTATGGAATTTTTTGGTATCGATATGGTGGAAGCCATAAAGACGATTGGCTACGTTGGGTTATTTGCGATTGTGTTTGCCGAAACGGGGCTTTTTCTCGGGTTTTTCTTTCCGGGAGATAGTCTCTTGTTTGTCGCTGGCGTGTTGGCTGCTCAGGGATTTTTTTCACTACCAATCCTTCTTATTGTTCTTTTTGTAGCTGCCTTTACTGGAAATATGGTGGGGTACTGGTTCGGTGCCTTTGTCGGACCCAAGATTTTTTCTCGGGAAGACTCACTCTTTTTTCGGAAATCACATGTTTTTAAGGCCCAGGCTTTTTATGACCGCTATGGGGCCAAGACTATTGTGCTGGCTCGGTTTATTCCTATTGTCCGTACATTTGCGCCTATTGTAGCTGGTGTTGCCAAGATGCATTATGGAACATTCACACTCTTTAACTTTATTGGCGCTCTTTTGTGGTCGGTCGGCTTGACGACGCTCGCCTATTATTTGGGAGGGCTGATAGAGGATATTGATCGATATCTGCTCCCGATTGTTCTCTTTATTATCGGAGTCTCTGTTTTACCTGGTGTATTTGAATACTGGCGTAGTCGCAAGTCGTAAAAATGAGCAAAAAAGAGCTCTCTCTAGACAAAAGAAGCGGAAGGGAGTATTGTAGGGAGGTAAAAAGTATCCAGGTATCTTTCCCAAAAGAAAGATTTCTTTGGTTTTTTGGTTGAACTTGGTGATTTTGAAACGTTTTGTATGTATCGATTGCTTCGAAAAATTGTACAGACTCCAAAACTGGTTATTCCTGAGCAGGAACTGCTCGGATTGGAATACCAGGCACTTGGTGAAAAAATACAAGAGGCTGTAAAAAATATTTTTGGCGGATCGCTCGCTATTCGCGAAGTAGCAGCTGGATCGAGCAATGCCGAAGAGCAGGAACTGACGGCATTGGGAAATGTGTACTATGATATCGAGCGTTTCGGTATTCACTTTGTTGCGTCGCCACGCCATGCAGATATGCTCTTTGTGACAGGACCAGTGTCGCGTAATATGGCAGAAGGGCTTCGTCGGACGTACGATGCTATGCCGACACCACGATTCGTTGTCGCTGTCGGTGACGGAGCTATCGATGGAGGTATCTATCGTGATTCTTACGCTGTTCATAACAGTGTTGAGGAGATTATTCCGGTTGATTTCAAAATTCCAGGGGATCCACCATCGCCGAAAGCCGTGCTTGCTTCACTTCTCAAAATTTTTCACGAAATAGATCCCAGTACCCATACTCGTCAGTAACCTATGGATATATTGCTTTCACCATTTGCTTTGTTGTCTCTTCTCGTTATATTTGCTACGGGCGCTTTCGGTTCACTCTTTCTTTCCCGTTATTTGGCTGATGGAGGGCGTTTCGCCGGATATTTTGCTCATGGTACGGCACTGGGTGGATCGCTGTTAGCACTGGCTATTGCTTCAATGGTTCTGTATTCTGGGCAGGGTATCGTTTTTTCTTTTTCGGGGTTGTTTCCAGGCGTACTCGATTTTAGCGTGCGACTTGATGGCCTGGCAGCATTCTTTCTTGGGTTGATTGCTCTGATCGCTGGCGTTTCGGCACTATATGGTTTTTCTTACCAAAAACATTTTTACGGTAAATACGATTTAGGGAATTTTGGTTTTTTCTACAATGTGTTTATTGCGAGCCTTCTGTCGGTAACACTCGCGAACCAAGCACTCTTCTTTTTATTGGTATGGGAAGTGATGTCGCTTACGTCGTTTTTCCTGGTGATTTATGAATACCGACAGGAAGAAAATATCAAAGCCGGTTTTCTGTACTTTTTGATGACTCATTTTGGGACGGCGTTTATTACGCTGGCTTTTTTCTTGGCCTATCATGCGACGGGGTCATTTGAATTCGATGTCTGGCGATCGGCCACCGAAACATTGACGCCGTCAGTTCATTTTCTCATTCTGTTGTGTGGGTTATTCGGTTTTGGCATCAAAGCCGGTATTATACCGGTGCACATTTGGTTGCCAGGGGCCCATTCGGCTGCTCCAACTCATGTTTCAGCTCTTTTGTCTGGCGTCATGATCAAAACAGCCATTTTTATGTTTATTCGATTCTTTTTCGACTTTTTCCCGGGTGCTTCTTTGGAGTGGGGGCTGTTATTTCTCGTCTTAGGTGGCATATCATCACTTCTCGGCGTGCTCTATGCGCTTTCTGAACATGATATCAAGCGCTTGCTCGCTTATCACAGTATTGAAAATATTGGTATTATTCTGCTCGGTCTTGGTGCGGGAATCACTTTTTTTGCTCTTGGTTTGGAGACATTCGCCCTGTTTGCGCTTGCGGGAGCACTGTATCACACGATGAACCATGCAATCTTCAAAGCATTGCTCTTCTTGGGGGCTGGTTCAGTGGTTGGCGCCACAGGCACTCGCCATATGGAGCACTATGGAGGGCTGATTCGTTTTATGCCCTTTACCGCCTTCTTCTTCCTTGTTGGTTCTCTCGCTATTTCCGCCTTTCCGCCTTTCAATGGTTTTGCAAGTGAGTGGCTTACTTTTCAGGCACTTTTCGTTGGTATTGGTTCCGCGAGTCTAGTCGTAAAAACGGTTTTTATTTTTGCTATCAGTAGCTTGGCTTTTACGGGAGGGTTGGCAGCAGCGTGTTTTGTGAAAGCGTTCGGGACAACTTTTTTGGCACGATCACGAAGTACGACATCGCATACTGTCCATGAGAGTGGTTTGTCGATGCTTGTGGCTATGGGTATTTTGGCTGTATTGACACTGGTACTGGGAATTTTTTCAACGATAGTGATCTCTGCTTTGGTTGGCGTGATAGCGAGCATCGGTCTCGTTGATCCACTGACTCTGCAATTCCCTTTCACACAATTTATTATGGCTCGCGAACAGTTTGCCAATGTGTTGCCCCTCGATGGAGTAGCACTGACTCTAGTGGTAGTCTTTCTGTTTGTTTCAGGAGGAGTGTTCTGGTTTACTCGTACGTGCAAATCGGTTATTGGCCGTACCTGGGATTGTGGAACACCACTCACTTCTCGTGGAGAAATTACCGCTACCAGCTTTTCTCGCTCTCTGATGACTATTTTCCGTGGTATCCTTCGTCCGACCAAGCAGACAGCTGTAGAATATCATGATGAAGATATGCGCTACTTCATCAAGTCTCAGGAAGTGAAGACTGCTATCGCTGATCCGTATCGGACCATCCTCTATGCTCCGCTTCATCGAGCCCTCCATTTCCTCGCTTCCAAAGCGCGCCACATCCACGGCGGGAACGTGAGTGTCTATATTTTGTATATATTTATCACGCTTATTATTTTGTTATTCTGGACGTCTCGCCAATAAACTCTCTCGTATGGATATTTTTATCTTCTTCTCTCAATTTTTACTCGTGCCGGCTCTAGCGCCTTTGGCCACGGGTATTATTCGAAAGTGTAAGGCTCATATGCAGAATCGTGTCGGGGCGAGTGTTTTCCAGCCATACCGTGATTTGTGGAAGTTGTTTCATAAAGATGAAGTGATTTCCGAAGATGCCTCGTGGATTTTTCGTTTTACACCATATCTGATCTTTGCGGTTATGGTATTCGTTGGTGCTAGCGTTCCAGTGATTACCACGCTTGCCCCGACGCTGTTTATTGAATCTTCTTTCCCGATTTCTTTTTTACCGAGTGGTGATTTTATCATGATTATCTACCTCTTGGCATTGACGACGTTTTTTTTGGCGCTTGCTGGTATGGATGTTGGGAGTGGTTTCGGTGGTTTCGGTTCGAGCCGTGAAATGACGATGGCAGCCCTCGCTGAGGGAGGTTTGTTCTTCTCTCTTTTGGTGGCATCGGTTATTGCACAGACCGGCAATGTGCAGATGATGGTCGAGAGTCTGCAGGGGGTTCCTTATCAATCCTCTATCCCGCTCCTGATTGCTTTCATTGCCTTTTTCATCGCTTTTTTGGCAGAAAATTCCCGTTTCCCTGTTGATAATCCTTCTACTCATCTCGAACTCACCATGATTCATGAGGCTATGATTCTTGAGTATTCTGGGAAGCGGTTAGCACTTATTGAGTGGGCCAGTTGGAGTAAGCTCGTTATATTCATTGCTTTGGGAGCCAATATTTTCTTTCCTTGGGGAGTGGCGACATCACTGCTACCGACACTGGTTGCACCTTCCATAGTATTTTTTGTATTCAAGGCTCTGTGCTTGCTCGTAGCTATCGCTTTTATTGAATCGACAATGGCCAAGTTCCGCATTTTCCGAGTACCCGATCTTCTGTTTACGTCCTTTGTGCTTTCGGTGATTGCGCTCGCCGTGACCATTACTTTTTAACCTGCGTGTTATGTTAGAACATTCCCGTGAACTCTACTTCACTCTTGATCTCATCGCTTTTTTGGCGACTATTGCTTTTCATTTAGTCAAGACGAATCGCAGTTTGATCCGGCTCTATGTGATACAGTCGTTTGTGGTCACCTCGTTTCTTTTTTGGATTGGAGTCACGGAAGGTGATCGCGGACTGATCCTGGTAGCTCTGTTGACGTTTGGGATTAAGGTCGTAGTGGCCCCAGTATTTTTTTCACGGCTTATTCGTCGTTATGGTACACGTTTTACCGCCAACAATTATCTTTCGACACCATTGACACTGTTTGTTCTCATGGGACTGGTCCTGTTCTCTTACTCCAAAATATTCATGCCTCTCAGTATACTGGTTCCGGGTGCCGTGGGACTTCTCCCTCTGAATCTTGCTATGGTACTCATCTCAATTTTTTTACTTATTAATCGTCGAGGAGCTTTTTCTCAGATGATAGGGGTATTGTCTCTGGAAAACGGCATCTTGCTCTTGGCATCATTCATCGGTATACGGCAACCAGCTGCTCTTGAAATGGGAATAATTTTTGATATCGTTATTTGGATGATTATTGCCCAGGTGTTTATTTCTATGATCTATCGACAGTTTGGGACGCTCAATGTCGATAAGATGAAACGACTTATTGAAGAGTAAAACTATTATGATGCTCACCTTTCTCATTTCGTTGCCCCTCCTTGCTTCCTGTTTTATTGGATTACTGGGAGCCAAATATACTCGTCTCATCGAAAAGACGGTTCTCCTTTCGAGTGTCATGGAATTGATTTTTGTTTTGCTCTTGATCCCAACCGTGGTGGATCATGGGGGAGTGGAAACAGGAACGCTCTTTTCACTCGATCCTTTGGGTGCGTTTGTTGCTTTCATCATCGCACTGGTAGGATTTTTTGCCAGTCTGTATTCTGTTGGATATCTGCGTGCCGAAGTATCCAAGGGTATTATTGGTCCACGTCGGGTACGTCAGTATTTCTTGTTTCTCAAGCTATTTTTCTTTGCCATGTTTTTGGCTGTAGCTACTCTCAATCCGGTAGTTATGTGGATCGCTATTGAGGCCACGACGCTTTCTACGGCTTTTCTTATCAGTTTTTACAACAAGCCATCGGCTACTGAAGCTGCCTGGAAGTACCTGATTATCAACTCGTTGGGACTCTTACTGAGTCTCTTGGGGACACTTTTATTTTTGGCGCTACCTGAACTCAAAGAAGGCGCTACTACTTGGCAGGTACTTCGGGAAAACGCTACTTCTATGCCACCACTTCTTGTGAAAATAGCCTTCGTATTTGTGTTGGTAGGCTACGGGACCAAGATTGGGTGGGTGCCACTCCATACCTGGAAGCCTGACACGTATTCTAAAGCACCGACACCGGTAGCAGCACTCCTTTCCAGTGTCCTCCTCAATGTTGCTTTTTTGGCCATCCTCCGGTTCAAAGGTTTGACGGATTTGTCGCTTGACTCAAACTTTACCGGTGAGCTCCTTGTTTTCTTCGGAGTCTTGTCGGTAGTCTTTGCTGCCCTCATTATTTTCTTGCAGAAAAATTACAAGCGCCTGCTCGCCTATTCAAGTATTGAACATGCGGGGCTTTTGGCACTTGGCTTTGGTTTCGGAGGGGTGGGGGTATTCGCAGCCCTCCTCCATATGCTCTATCATGCTCTGGGAAAATCACTCATATTTTTCGCTATGGGAAATATCTTTCTCAAATACAGTTCAACCAAGATGCATCAAGTAACCGGTGTTATTCGGACTCTGCCTCTTACCGCACCAGTTCTTTTTATCGCCTTTATTGCTTTGCTTGGTTTTCCTCCGTTTGGAATCTTTACCACCGAATTCATGTTGCTGTCGTCGGGCATGGAACACTACCTGTATGTTGTCGTCGGTATTCTGGTAGCACTTGCGATTCTCTTCTTTGGTTTCTTCAAGCATCTGCTGGCCCTTTTGTTTGGTCCAGTACCGGAAGGAATTACTCCAGGGGAGTCCAATACTTTGACGCAGTGGCCCATTGCTCTACTTATGGCTCTTCTACTCGTTTTCAGTTGGTATATTCCGGAGACACTTATGCAACTCATTGAACTCGCCGTACAGAGTCTTCCGCTCAATTCGTAGATTATTATTTTCTTATGTCTGACTCCATCAACATTCTCAGTCGCTACGGTCTGACTGCGTACACTCCGGTGCAAGAGGGTAACGCCTATCTGTTTCCTGTAACATCGAAGGATTTACCATTTGTTGTACAGACCCTGAAGAGGGATCATGCTTTGCCATTGAAGACGGTATCAGCTACCGATGAACGAATAATGCATGGGGCCTTCCGTATTTACTATGTTTTTGGTGTCCCGAAGGAAAACATTTTTATTGTGCCATTTATTACAGTAGATGAGTATGCACTGACATTCCCGTCTCTCACACCTCTGTATCAGGAATTTTCACTCTACGAGCAGGAAATTTTGACTTTTTTCGGACTGAAGCCAGAAGGTCATCCTCAAGCGAAGCGTATCAATCTCCACCAAGAAAATTATCCGGCTGATACATACCCGCTTCGCAAAGACTTTGCCTGGAATACAAAGGTTATCGCTCCTGAACACAAGGAGTATCCAGTGTTTCAGAAATATGAGGGCGAAGGAGTGTACGAGATCCCTGTTGGACCGGTGCATGCCGGTATCATCGAGCCGGGGCATTTTCGATTCAGCGTATTGGGCGAAGAGATTCTTCGTTTGGAACCACGCCTTGGGTATGTTCATAAAGGAACGGAAAAACTTTTTGAACATTTGTCCCTTGAGAAAAAACTGACACTTTCGGAACGAATTTCCGGTGACAGTTCTTTCCATCATGCTTTGGCATTTGCTCAGGCTGTTGAACAACTTGCGGGAGCGGTCGTACCGAATCGTGCCAAACTCCTGCGGGTGGTGTATGCGGAGTTGGAGCGGTTAGCAAACCACTTCAATGATTTGGCCTTTATCATGCTTGATACTGGATTTAGTTTTGGCGGAAGTCATGGATCTCGTTTGCGGGAGCACATCATGCAGTGGAACGAACGTTTGACGGGGAGCCGTTTCCTCCGAGGGGTCGTGACTTTTGGCGGTGTGACCCAAGATATCGATGAGACGACTGTCGTGGCTCTTCATGATGACTTGGAACTTTTGGAAAAAGATTTTATGGAGGTGATAGCAGTGACTAAGGAGAGTGATTCGATGCAGAATCGTTTGAAGGGAACCGGGAAGCTCGATGCTAAAATAGCCGAGGACCTCGGTGCTGTAGGTATTGCCAGGCGTGCCTGCGGTACGGAGATGGATGCTCGTGCTGATTTTTCGTATGCCGGGTATGATATGGTCCAGTTTGGGATTATGACGGAGAAATCTGGAGATGTGTACGCTCGGTTCCGGGTACGGACTCGTGAAGTGACCCAGTCGTTCCGCTTGCTCAATCAGGCACTGGCTCTCTTGATTCATGAAAAAGGAGCCCCTTCTGTGACTCTCGGGATTCTTCCGGCTAATCGCCACGCTGTTTCTGTGGTAGAAGGTTGGCGGGGCGACATCGTCTATTTCATCATGACTGACCAAGCTGGGATGATTTCCCGTGTCAAAGTGCGTGACCCATCGTTCCTTAATTGGACCGTCTTTCCGTACGTCATTGGACAGGATATAGTCGCAGACTTTCCACTTATCAATAAAAGTTTTAATCTTTCCTACACGGGAAACGATCTATAAAAACAAAAACACCCTTCGATGAACCAGGGGTGTTTTTTGTTTATTGTAAAAGGCGAGCGAGGAGTTCTTCTCGGGTGTCAACGGTGTCACCTCCAGCTTGCTTGAGTGCTTCTTTACTATTGAGTCCCCAAGTGACAGAAATGATGTCTAGGCCAATTTTACGGCATGACTCGAGGTCTCGGACCTCATCACCGATATAGATGGTTTCTTCGAGGAGAAGTCCTCGGTCCTTGATGACTTGTTTGAGTGTTTTGGCCTTACTGAAGAGGTCACACTGATAGATGAAATCCATATGGATGCCAAATCTTTCCATAAGGGCAGTGATAGTATCTTGACGGCTAGAAGAGACGATGCCGACTGAGTAGCCCTTTGCACGCAGAGCATTGACGAGTTCCTGAATACCGGAAAAAAGCTGAACCTCAGAAACAAGTTTGTGGTATTCTTCTCGTCCACGTTTGAGGATGAGAGGGAATAAGAAGAGGCGGAATCCAAGACGCTTCCAAATAAGGCTTTTGAGATGGAATTTTTTGAGTTCCGGAAGCTCTTCTTCCCGTAGCGGAGCAAAACCAAATTCTGGTGCGAGAGCATTGAGTATGCGAATAAAGAGAGGTTCGATATCAACGAGTGTCCCGTCTTGATCAAAGATGATAGTTTTTTTCATGGTGATGGTCCTTATGCTCCAATCCAGCGAACTATAACGACGAGGTACAGTATGCCAAGTACGGTGAGACTGATGAGGAAAAAGCGTCGACCACGACTTTTGATTTCTTGGTCCATTGAGATTTCTTTCGTTTTGAAACCATAGTCCCGGAAGAGAAAAATGGATTCATAGAGTCGTATGATGATGACCCAAGTGATGAACAGTGTGGCGAGGATGGCCAGGCTCGGGAGCCAGGGATTGGCGAGTTCGGGGGTCACACGGCCACTTCCTTGAGTGAGCCACAAAAACCAGCCGTCCCACTTCATGACGTACACATGAATGAGTGTGGCGAGGACAGCAAGACGGAGTCCCCAGCGCTGTAAGAACCACCAGAGACTACCATCCAGAGTGGCGATAATTCCTTTGAAAGAGAGGACGTAGAGGAGGACAAGGATAATCACGCCCGCAAGACCCGCGCCAAATTCCCATGTGGAAAATTCAATCCACTGTTGGGGAAATTTGAGAGGGAGGAAGTAGTAGCTGACGAGTCCATGGATGACGGCGAAGAAGGCAGCAACGACACCGATTTCTTTTCGGTACGAAAGCCATCGGTCGAATCTGTCGAAGTAGCGGACAATAGGGCCGATGAGGAACGTAAAGGCAAGGAGGGTCATAGCGACACCAGCGAGGGCTTTATTGGGGAGATAGAGAAGATCTGCTGTTGTTGGGGCATCGAGGAGATAGCCTCTCCGGAGGAAGAGGTAAAAAGCGAAGAAAACTAAGAGTGAGACAGCGATGAGTATTGCTATGAGATAGTCTCTCATGCTGGAAGGTTTGTGCATAGTGATGAAATTATTTTTTGTTTAGGAAAACTCAAGAAGAATCTCTCGGAAATTTTTGATACGATTTTTTGCATCAAGTTCAATGCCTTCTTCTTTATAACGCTTCATACGTTCTTTGTGGTGCGTGTCGTCTATCCAGATGTGGCCGTCAGCGTAGACGATACGGTGGAAGGGGATATTCTTTTCGCCATGGTCCCAAGCTTTGGCAAGGATACCGGTGATACTTTGTGAAGCCATGTTGCCACCGCCGGCTGCCCGGGCGATCCGGCCATAGGTAGTCACACGGCCTTTGGGGATAGAGAGGGCGATTTGTATGACTCGTTCACTAAATGTAAGCATAAAATTTATGCAACCAAAGATTCTTTTGATTTTCGATGAGCGAGGTAAGAAAGCCAGATGATGGTAGCAAACACGACAAAGGCCATAAAAGGAATGGTGATGAACCCGAACGTGACAGTGGGAGCGAGTCCACAGAGGGGTTCGCCAGGGGTAGGTGAGCAGGGGACGAGCTTGGAATTACCGAGGACGTAGCGCTCGAAGTGTTCACCATAATGGTGTGCTGAAAGGAGAATGCCACAGCTCGCCATGACTCCAATCAAAATGTGATTGAGTTTGTTTTTTGTGAGAAGCGAGACGAGGACAATAATTTCGAGTGGGAACATGAAGATGCGTTGCCACCAGCAGTCGAGACAAACTGGAGTGAGGTAGATGAACTGGTAGGTGAGGGCGCCGAGGGTCGCCATGGTGGCCAAAATCCCGATACATTCAAGAATTTTTGTATAGGAAAGAGCGGTGATTCGTTCTCGTATTTTTGGAACAAAAAAATAACCAATGATAGACAAGAGAGTAGTAGCACCAAGGAGGAGGATGAGCACGGAAAGAACGAGTGAGTAGCGATTGATGTCCATACAAAGAGTAATCAATTATAGCTTCATTATAGCGGTTTTTTCGGTTTTTGGATAGAGAATGCTAAGGAGTATAGATGGTTCCAGCGAGCCAGTTTTCGATAACTTTTTTACTCGGAAGAAAAATATTTTCTGGGAGATGGTGAGGATCGAACCAGCACCACTTGAGACACTTGTCTGGTTCGGCGACGATGGGTTCACCGCTCTTGAGTGTCGCCAGCATGCCGATAGAGATGTAGTGTTTGTCGTAGGCGATATCATTGGAGAGAGATATGAGTCTCTCGACGGTAACGTCTTGTAACCCGGTTTCTTCCTCTATTTCTCGCAAAGAAGTCTGCTCGAAAGTCTCCCCGTATTCCTGATGGCCACCGGGTAGGGCATAGTTACCGGCACCATGACTGTTCATTCGTTCCCCGAGGAGGATTTTTCCATCACGGACGACGAGTACCCCGATGCCGACCTTTGGTCGTTCTTTTTCAGTGTGTTTCATAAAATTTTTTTGACAGTATATTGTTGTAGTATAGCGCACTGTATGAGAAACAGTCAGTTTGACTTTATTCAAGGAATGTGGGATGATGCATTTCTTGTGAAATATACTTTTTATGGATTACGACGTTATTGTTATCGGTGGTGGACCAGCGGGGATGATGTCTGCGGGGCGGGCAGCCGAGAGCGGAGCTCGGGTTGCACTGCTTGAGAAAAACGCGACACTAGGGACTAAACTCCTCATCACCGGTGGTGGACGATCGAACATTACCAATGCTGAGTTTGATCAACATGTTTTTTTGGCCAAGTTTGGCTTGGCTTCGAAATTTCTCTTTTCACCGCTGTCACAGTTTGGGGTACAAGATACACTTGATTTCTTTCATGCTCACGGCATGCCGACCAAAATTGAAGCCGAGAAGCGAGTCTTTCCAGTCTCTGATAGTGCTCAGTCAGTATGGGATGCCCTCGTGGGGTATATGCGGGCCGGGAATGTCGCTATTTTGACAGGAATGGAAGTAATTGGAATCGAAACAGCTGATGGCGCGGTGAGCGGTGTGCGTATGAAAAATAATGCTGTGCTTACAGCTAAGGACTATATTTTTGCTACGGGTGGTTTGTCTCATCCAGAAACAGGTTCCACAGGAGAGGGTTTTCGTTTTCTTGAAAAAATTGGACATACCGTTGTTGCTCCGCGTTCTGCACTGGTACCACTCCGTGTTCGGGAAGCCTGGGTATCAGAATTGGCGGGAGTGAGTTTTTTTGATGTAAAATTTTCGTACTTTCATAAAGATAAAAAAATTGAGAGCGGACGGGGGAAAATGCTCTTTACTCATATTGGTCTCTCTGGCCCACTGGTACTCAACATGAGTCGCGGTATCAGCGAGTTCCTACAGTATGGTGCTGTGTCGGTTGCGTTTGATTTCCTGCCAACCAAGAATGTAGGTGAGATAGATCGTGAGATTCAGACATTTTTTGAAGTGCAGAAAAACAAACAGGTAAAAAATAGTTTGGATGGATTTCTCGTGCCTGCCATGATTCCGGTATTTTTGAAATTGACGGATATCAATCCGGAGAAACCGGTTCATAGCGTTACTCGCGATGAACGTATGGCCCTAGCTCGATTGGCCAAAGATTTCCGTATGACCGTGACTGGACTCCTTGGTACTGACAAGGCGATTGTCACGAGTGGTGGTGTCCCATTAGAAGAAGTGGACTGTAAATTCATGCGTTCACGAAAACTCGCCAATCTCTACTTGATTGGTGATGTACTCAATATTGACCGTCCTTCAGGTGGCTACAGTCTCCAGCTCTGTTGGACGACTGGTTTTGTCGCTGGAAGTGCTACTTCAAAAAAATTGACAGTGAGTAAACTGAGACGGTAAGATAAACCACTACTTCAAACGAAGTATACAAGGAGACATAATGAGACAGTGGGTTGAAATCTTTGTTCCGCCACCGAGCTTCGGTCCGGAGCAGTGGCCCTTTGATGCCTTGGTTGGCATTGTGGTCCCCGTCATGACAGAGACCGAGGTCAAGGAACTGCCGTCGGAGGAATGGCTCGGTCCGGAGCTTGCTGAGCCGAGTTATGTCATCTCGCTCTGTGAGCTTGTGGTGTCCCTCGGATCAATCAAGCAAGACCGAGCAGTCTGGTTTTGGCAGTCTGTGATGAATGCTGATCAGTTGCGACACATTCGCTTTGGACACAGCGTCTGTCGACTGGTCAACAGTCCCAGTCTGGAACGAAGCACATCGGTAATGTAAAGAGGTGACGGCATGTCCGATCACCTCTCTTTTTTATTACCAAACGGAGTGAGTGAAACGAAAGTTTACTTTCGTTTCCGAACGAGTGCCGGTAAAATCGGGTGAATACCCCGTGGCTTGCCACGGAAAGAAACGAACATCAGTTCGTTTTTGGATCCAGGGCTTGCTCTGGGGTAAATACCAGTTATTGAGCAAATTTTTTTAGAATTTCTTTGCGGAGCCAGAGGCGGGAAGTGGTGGCATAGTTGCCATCAAAGGTTGCCCCGATTTTTTGTGAGAAAAGTAGTTTTAAATCTTCATTCTTGGCGTAGAAGTGATTTTTCTTTTCGGAGAGACTTGGGATACTCATGATCCAATGTTCATGGCCAAAGCTTTCTAGTGCTGACTGGATAGCCTCTGTGTTTGTATTCAAAAACACACGGCCATCCCAGAGTTCCAACTGTCCGACAGTGACTGGAAATGGGCATCCCGAGAGTGTCAGGACTTTGGTATCGCTCTTGATCGCTTGCTCCACATCTTGCATCACAGCGGATTCTTGTTCAATGAAGTAACGGGCTATCCACTCACTTGTAATAGGAAAGCGTGCCTGGAGTTCATTGAAGGCTTTGTGGTCTCGTTTGTCCGTGATGACGGCGCCGAAGTTCAAAGTATTGGAAAGAATAGCGACAGCCAGTAATTGGGCGCTTTTTTGGGTAATGTTTTCAGATTGGCCTCGTTTCTTCCATTCTTCCCAAATGAGGGTGGCAGCAGCCCCAATGGGTTTGATGTGGGCATTGGCACCGATTTTTTCTTGCCAGTAGGTTTCGAATCCCGGGTGATGGTCATAAACTTCAGTGATGGTACCATACTTGGTACAGGTGGCGAAATGTACTGGATCTGAGATATCGACCAATACATACTCGGTATCGGAGTGAGTTGGTTTGGTGAGATAGTCGAGCTTCCAGGCTTTAACAGAGTTAGTGATGCTGTTATTGAGGGTGCCAGGAAGGACTACTTCGGCAGACTTTCCTTCGATATGGAGGAGTTCAGCATAGGCGATAGCACAGGCTACCGCATCAATATCAGCGAAAGCCTGACCGGTTGTTACAACAGTGGGGTTCATAGTTCGTTTTTTCGTAGAGTAGTATCGATGTCGAGGAGGGTGGTAGCGAGGGATTTTTCGAGGAGGGGTTTCGCATCGTCGAGAGCATGGTTGTAGATGGCGCCACTGGTGGTGCGAAGAAACAGGTCGAGGAGGTCGCCTGCGGCAATGACGCCCATTTCCTCGTTTCGTTCAGTAGCGAAGTAGCCGATGATTTCATTGATAGCCGTTTGTCGTTCTTCTGCGGACAATACGTCCCAGTTTCTTTTGATCTCGCTCATACTAAATAAGTTTTAGAAGGCTTGCAATGTTTTCTTCGACGCTCTGTTTATCGGTATGAATAGTCGGGGCAGTCGTATTTTTGTCAGCTTCGTACATATCGTAGAGTTCTCGGAAGCGGTCGTGAGACAGATTGGAGATACGGATGGTCGGATCGGCTTTGGCACGGGCCACTCGTTCATCGAAGCGCTTGAGGAGGACGTCGTAGCTCGCTTCAATATTGATTTCGATGATATCGTAGCCATGCTTCTGGGCCAGGGCTATCAGTTGTTCACGGTGGTGTCGTTCGATGACAGAGTCGCAAATGACGTTGTATTTCAGGGTAAAGACAGTTTCAGCAATGGTGAACATGACTGCTCTGACATCATTCCAGTGGGTTTTCGGGGCGTACTGTGAAAATCCCCATTTGAGGGCATCATAGGAGAGATAGTAGAGTCGTTCTTGTTGTTTTAAAACTGCCTTAGTAAGAGTGCTTTTCCCTGCGCAGGAACTGCCGTTGATAAGGATGAGTCGCATAGGATATCTAGTTCATGAGGCTGATGAGTTTGCGTACGGTGTTTACATTGCGGGCGGTCATGTGTTTGTAGACTTCAGTACCGATGAATTTTCGGAGACCGCTCTTCGTGTATTGCTCTCGATCAGCGATATGCCAGATGACTGCGCCTCCGGCGTAGAGCAGGGTGTCAATGTCCTGGTTTACAGTGATGAGTTTGAGGGTACTTTTTTTAGCGTACTCGTCCCAGAGAAACATGACCTCGGTTCGTTGTTTGACGTCATTGGACCAGTCTTTCGGAACTGCTTTTTCAATGGCTCGGATATTTTTTTCATCTCGGACAATCGTTCTTACGGCAAAACCGAACGATTTTTTGAGAGCCTTCTCAATTTCTGACACAAAGTTCTCGGCATCTTTTCGTGGGGAGGAAAAAATAACATTGCCGGAATTGATATAGGTGGTGACGTCGGAAAATCCCAAAGCCTCGAACACAGTCCGGAGTTTTTTCATCTCTACTTTGTTGTTCCCTCCGACATTGATGCCTCGGAGTAGGGCGACGTAGGTGGTCATGAATGTTTTGTGACTATTCTTTTGGTTCAAAATCAGTATATCATAACAAAAAAAGCCAAACTTTTGACAACTGGAGCGGTTAGGCAGAAAATATCGGTACCGGTGGAGTCATAACGTGGCTTCAATCTGGTAACAATACCAAGGAGACAGACATGCGAAAAGTTCAGATGCTGGTAGTGCTGGCGCTCTGGGGCGGATGCTTGGGTGTTGCTTCGGCCAGTGATTTCCTGCCAACGTCGCGGGAGTGCCATGAGGCGAGTGACTTCATCAGGAACGCTGCCTCGTCACGGGACAATGGCTACTCGAAGAAGTTTCTGCTCGGGCGGTTCGATGACGACATGATGGTGCTCTCGGGCATGGACCCACAGAAGCGGTGGTTTGTGCGTAGCAAAGGAGCGACACAGTTCTTGCGCCAAGCGCTCCACGATGTCTTTGTGGTCAAACGAAAGCCGGGAGACCAGGCCGGCATCTTTCTTCGGTCGTGCATGGCACACGTGCTTGCTCTTTCGCCGGATGATCTCTAGGGGAACACCCCTCCAATGCGTCGCCAACCCGCGACGCTTTTTTCTTGTGGGCTTATTGGATGCGTTTGGAACTGTGAATTGGAGAAAGATTGCGGAGGAGCTATGGATATTGTCGCAATCTGTGCCACGAATGGCAACCCGCCCTATTTGACCATCCTACCATTTGCTAACTTCAGGAGCTGATCTGGATCGGCTTTGAGATCGATCGTGATGAACTTATCCAATGCCTGATGTTCCACAAGGATTTTCCGATCTCTCTCAAAAGCATAGTCATCGAGCCGGTAAAAATCTCTCGTAAAATCTATCACCTCGGGCTTCCATAGCTTCCATTTGGTAGGCGTTATCTTCTCCAAGTAGGGT
>JAGOOJ010000044.1:0-3586 GCA_017992575.1 Candidatus Moraniibacteriota bacterium
GTGTTCACTCGAATGAAACAGAGAGATCGAACAGCAACGCTCAAGCGTCTGCACGCCTACTTCACTGGTCGGCAGATTGGGTTTCTTATGCCGATGTTGGCGACGCTCCATAAAGATAATGGCGGATGCAGTGGACCCAAAAAACGATTTTATTCGGCCAGTCGCAAGTATACGTGTCAGGATGAAGCGACTATCAACGATATTTTGAGCCAGGCACGCTAGTATCTCGAGAGGAGTGAGGCAATGAAGTGAAAAACTGCTATACTAAAAGAAGATATATCCTGTATGAAGACAGTTGGAAACAAACTCTTTCAGAAACGCGAGGAGGATTTCGTTTGTGAACAGTGTGGGAGAGCCGTCGTTGGTGACGGGTATACCAATCATTGTCCATACTGTCTTTTCGGTAAGCACGTTGATGTTTTTCCTGGAGATCGTCTTGAGACGTGCGGTGGCTTGATGGAGCCGGTAGGACATGAGAAATTACATGGTCAGGAGAAACTCATACATCGCTGTCTTCGTTGTGGGAAGACAAAGAAGAACAAAGTCCAGTCCGCAGATTCTTTTGAAGCATTGTTGGCACTCGCCAAAAAAAGCATTGCAAAAAGCTAAGAGTTGAGTGAAAAAGAAACATAAAAAATAAACAACGAGAAGGCAGTATGGAGTGGCGGCACTTTGCAGGAGAAGATGGAGAGAATATTCTTGCTGAGCTGGGAAGTTCACGAGAGGGCTTGTCGTCTTCTGAAATAAAAAAAAGACTGATTGAATATCGGGATAACCGAATTCTTCCTGGTTCTTCAGCTTTGTGGAAAACGCTCAAACAGAGGCTTTCTTCTTCTTTTCTCTATCTTTTGTTGGCTGCTTCTGCTCTCTCATTTTTTCTAGATGACACTATAGAGGGAATCCTCATTCTTGTTTTTATTGCTATTAATATTGGTCTCGAAACATACCAGGAATATCACTCTGCTCGGGCCCTGCGGTTGCTGAAACGATACCTGGTCGTTCATACCAGAATACGACGTGGAGGAAAGATACTCAAGATAGAAAGTAACCAGATTGTTCCGGGAGATATCGTTTTGGTGGAGGCTGGAGATAGGCTTCCTGCTGATGTACGATTTCTTCATGCCAATGGGCTTGAGGTTGACGAGAGCGTCCTTACAGGAGAGTCGCTCACCGTTTCCAAAACAGCTGACCTTTTGCGTGTTCCTCCAGTAGAGATGCATGAGGCAATGAATGTTGGATTTGCGGGAACAGTCGTCACGAGTGGTTGGGGAGAGGGAGTAGTGTTTGCCACGGGAAAGGAGACGGCCTTCGGTGATATTGCGACCCTAACAGAAGAAACAGAGAGAGAAACGGTTTTTGAGAAGGGCATCCGTCAGTTCAGTCGGTTTATTTTGAAATTGGTATTGTTTACACTGACGATTATTTATGTAGCTAATATTTTTATTCGTAGTGGAGAAACGAGTAGTATTGAATTATTGATATTCTCTCTGGCGCTTGCTGTCTCGGTTGTTCCCGAGGCGTTACCAGTTATTCTCACAGTCGCTCTTTCTCGTGGGTCGCTTCGTTTGGCGCAAAAAAAAGTGGTAGTAAAGAGGCTCTCAGCTATTGAAGACCTTGGCAGTATTGAAGTGCTTTGTTGTGATAAAACAGGAACGCTCACAGAGAATATGCTTTCGGTGACCCGTGTATCATCATCGGATAATCGGCGTTGTTTGAAATTGGCTTTTGCGAGTTGTTTGGTTGTCCCGGATGATCGGGGTAAACTTCATGACCCTTTTGATCTGGCACTGTGGCAGACCCTGAGTGACACTGAACGCCAAGAAATTCAACGAGGGAAACGACTGGATATTATCCCATTTGATCCAGAGCGAAGACGCAATAGCGTTCTTTTTGAGACGGTACGGGGGAGAGAGGTTATTGTACGGGGGGCACCAGAGGAAATCCTCCGTCGTTCAAATGATGTCGATGCATTTACGAATAGACGTATGATGGAGTGGGTCGCAGAAGCGGGTCGAAAGGGAGAGCGTGTTCTTGCTGTCGGGCAGAAGTCCTTTCCTCAGAATAAAAAGTTTTCTTTGTATGAAGAACAGGACCTACAATTTATGGGACTTATTGCTTTCTCTGACAATCTCAAGAAAACAGCACATGAGACGATTCAGAAAGCACGAAAACTCGGTATAGAAGTAAAAATTATTACTGGTGATAGTAGGGAAGTGGCTGGTGCAGTGGGGTATGCTGTAGGATTGATGAGAAGCCCGGAAGACGTCATTATCGGGAAAGAACTTGAGGAGATGAATGAATCGCTTCGACGAGAAGCTATACTGGGTGGCGCTGTTTTTGCTCGGATATCACCACGACAAAAGTACGAAATTATCCAGTTACTTCAAGAAAAATATGAAGTAGGATTTCTTGGTGAGGGGATCAATGATGCTCCGGCGCTCAAGCTGGCAAATGTCGCTATTGTGGTGCAGAGTGCTTCGGATATTGCTCGGGAAGCCTCTGATGTGGTTCTCTTGGAGCGGAGTCTTGATACGGTGATTGATGGCATCAAAGAAGGACGAACGATATTCGCTAATATTTTGAAGTATTTAAAAATCACCCTTACCTCTAATTTTGGTAATTTTTATTCGGTTGCTTTAGCTTCCCTCTTTTTGCCATTTGTACCACTGCTTCCTATTCAGATTTTGCTCCTTAATCTCATTTCTGATTTTCCGATGATTGCGATTGCCACAGATACGGTTGACCCTGAGGAGCTTGAAAAACCGCGAAACTATCAGGTTCATAGCGTCGTGTTGATGGCGACGATGTTCGGTGTCGTCAGTTCCGTGTTTGATTTTATTTTGTTCGGAGCACTTTTTAGAGTGTCGCCGGAAACACTTCAGACAGCCTGGTTTCTCTTGAGTGTCATTACAGAAGTCATTCTTATTTTCTCTCTTCGAACACGACTGCCATTTTTCAAAGCAAAGCATGCTTCATGGGTATTGACGACGCTTTCGCTC
The DNA here is from genome assembly GCA_017992575.1 of Candidatus Moraniibacteriota bacterium. Lineage (GTDB taxonomy): Bacteria > Patescibacteriota > Minisyncoccia > Moranbacterales > UBA1568 > UBA1568. Next base: position 3,000 of record JAGOOJ010000044.1, read on the forward strand.
GGGGCGGTGGGAGTGGCTTTTGCACTCCCGTTCATTCCATTTGTGACACATGCTATGAATTTTGTTCGGCCTACGCCAGAGTTGCTTGTCTTTATCGGAGTTTTGTCTGTAGGATATTTCTTTGCCACAGAGGCGGTGAAACATTTCTATACACACCATATTCAAGAAGTGTATCGTTCTGAAAAGAAAACAGCCTAGAAAAGAAAAACCAGGCGTGAGCCCGGTTTTTTTTGATGCAAATTTTGGTTAGCGCTTCTCGGTAATCTCGAGAGTAATAAGAGTAAGTGCTTCAGCAAGAGATGTGCTTCCGAGTGCTCCCCCTTTACGACTTTCCAGAGAAACAGTTTTGGCTTCAATTTCTTTGTCACCAACGACCATAAGGTAGGGAATTTTTTCCATTTTAGCACTGCGAATGCGTTTGCCGAGAGATTCATTGGTGGCATCGAGTTCAACACGGATATCGTGAGTACGGAGTTCTTTGGCGATACTTTCGGCGTAGTCATGATGCGCTTCGCTGATAGGAAGGATTTTCACCTGCACTGGTGCAAGCCAGGTCGGGAAAGCTCCGGCGTAGTGTTCGATGAGGA
>JAGOOJ010000044.1:3686-4951 GCA_017992575.1 Candidatus Moraniibacteriota bacterium
CCAACTAAATCAGAAAAGGTAAACAAATCGAGCTCTTGACCAAGTCGACGATGGTCATTGGGAGCGAGAGCTACTGGATTTTCTGATTCTGAGGCGACTGGTTTCTGTTCGGCCATAGTGTTGTAATAGAGGATAAAGAGGAGGTGCTTCTGTTAGCGTATCAAAGAGAGAGTTGGTCAGCAAGCGGAGTGCTTGACTTTTTTCAAGAAGTATGGTTAACTCGAAAGAGTTCTTGGTGGTTTGTTTCCTCTCCTCCTGGCACGGTCCGCCGTGCTTTCCAAGCGGGCCTTCGGGCCAGCTCCCCGGGTCAGCAAGTCTGACCCGGGTGAATTTTTTTATACGACTCTTTTTATTCTTTCTTTTCCTCTACTTGTTGGAAAGCGAGGTTCAAGTCTTTTGTCAGATCAGTAGTCTGATCATAGGTCTTGCCGTCTTTGGTTTTGATGTGAACGGCGACGGGGAGGGTACCGATACCAGATTGTTTCTGGATGAGGAGTTTGTAATTGTCTGCTGTGATGGTGGAGGGAAGTTCGTATTTGAGGGTAGTCGCCACATCGCTCTGGCCGATTTCTACATCGACGAAGCCACCGAAATATGTTTTGTTGAATTCTTCCCGGGTAATGACAGCATTAATCCATTTGCGTTCGAGAAAGACAGATCCTTTGGGTACCAAAGCTCGGAGGTAGGTGTGGTAGTCACTGGTGCGCCAATCACCACGGGGAGCAGTATTGGTATAGGTATAGATGAGGGTACCGGTTGGCTTCTCTCCGGTAAAGTCCACCGTGTAGTCGAGTTTGCGACGCATGTAATAGTCAGTTTTAAGTGCCCCCATATTGGCATCGACGAGCATGAGGTAATCGCCGGTCCACTCTTCGGCAACAGAACCATCCCAGTGAACGCCCTCTACGAGTGCTTGGAGATTTTTGTCAGTGAAGTAGAGCATGATATCACGATTGCGCAGTTCATTTTGGGCAAATTCAGCCAATTTCGGAATATTACTGACGGTAGCGACCCGGTTCATAATCTCCGCAGCGAGCTTCTTCATGATGGCTTTGCGGTTTTGCTTGAGTTCTGCTGGGACATCCTCACCGAGATAGGCTCGCTCGACACGTTCTTCCAATTTATACGCACCATCCGCACTCGTGTAGACATTGGAATCACCAGGGATTTGAATGGGCCCGGTAATAGCAAGGATGTTGTTGAAGACGTGAGAATTAACTCCGATGACGGCATCGAATTTTTCTCGTCCTCCAGAAAGGCGATAG
>JAGOOJ010000009.1 GCA_017992575.1 Candidatus Moraniibacteriota bacterium
ATATCCCTTTTGTCGATACTCACCACGTCTTTGGCTCTATTAGCGGAAAACTCGCCCAAATGTTTGTCCTCGCAGAAAGCGGACTGCCCGTTCCAAAGACATATTTTTCACCTTCCTATAACAAAGAAAAACTCTTAAACGCTGAAGGCTTTCTCGGTCTTCCTCTCGTTGCCAAAAAAATACTCTCTCGTCAAGGGAAGGGCGTCTTTCTCGTCCGCACACGAGAAGAATTGTTTACTCTCCTCGATCACGCTGATCGAGAGAAGTTGATCCTTCAAGAATTTATTCCGAACCAATCAGATTTTCGAATCTTTATCACGGGTACTATTGTAGGCGCTCTTGAAGAACGCACACGACAAAACACCGAGGACTTCCGAAATAACGCCAGTCTTGGCGGGACGGAAGTGTATTCGGATCCAGAGCAAATCTCTCCTCCGCTCCGAGAGCTCGCTCTTAAAGCAGCAAAAGTTCTCCATATCGAAGTTGCCGGTGTTGATATTGTTATTTCTTCGAAAGATAAAAAAATGTACCTCTTTGAGGTAAATCGATCGCCTGGATTCACACCCGAAGATCCACAGTCTACAGAAATTGTTTCTCTCTTCAACTATTTATGCCAAATAAAAAAATCCTCATCTACTTCACCAAAAAAGAAGTAGCGACCGACCCCTACGCCCACATACCTGACCGTCGAGAAATTTACTGGTCTCTGTTTCGTGAAGGAACGTCACGCGGATTCGACATGTACCTTGGAGTAAAGCCCACTCTTCATCATGGTGGGATGATTTTTGAAAATGTGCTTTTTTTTACAGGAGAACAGTTTGAGTTCAAAGAAGAGAGCGTTGTCTTTGATGCTATTTTTGACCGTAGTCCACACAAAGATTTTCCGACGCCTGATATTGATATCAAGACACTCAATTCACTCGCTTTCAAAAAACTCGCTAATAATAAAGACCAAACCTACCAATTACTCAAAGAATACATGCCAAAAACTTTCCCGATTGCCTCAAAGCAAGATTTTAATACTGCTCTTTCAGCGTTCCACCCGAAAGAAATGGCCGTATTCAAGCCAGTGGATGGATTTGGAGGAAAAGGAGTCATCATTACCGAGGCAGAGAATATCACTCCAGACCTTCTCCTCCCAAATAAAAAGTTTATTCTTCAAAAATTCGTTGACACAAGTCATGGCGTCCCCGGTATTATTTCTGGACGCCACGACCTCCGCATCATTATAATTGATGGCATGCCCATACTTCTTCAGGCGCGCGAGCCGAAATCAGGCGAGCTTCGAGCCAACATCAGTCAGGGCGGACAATGTTTTGAATTTCCCTACATGATGGCGCCATTAGCCCTTCGAACCATTGTTGAAAAAGTTCATCCATTAATTGATTCGGCCTTTTCTTCTCCCTTTTACTCTATAGATTTTGGCATTGATAGCGATGGTACCCCCTATATCTTTGAAATAAATGACCAGATAGGCCTTAAAGGGGCTATTACTGGAGAAAATAGAAAAAAATTCTGTAAAAACTTTATTGACTCACTCGAAAAGAGATCCATGCTTTAGAAACGCCCCCCTCTTCGTATCGTTAGACATCTCAAATTGTAAGGCTTTATTTCCTCTCTCTTTTGTGGTATACAATAGAGATATCCTCTCTATTTTTCTATGACATTTTTTCGCAAAAGACGCCAGATTCTTGGCACTGATAGGCCAAAAAGACACATATGGAGAATCCTCTTTAGGATTGGGCTCGTTTGTTTTGGTATTGGCTTTGTCACTGTCGGATCCATCTTTGCTTGGATTGCCAAGGACCTCCCCAATCCAGGAGAGGTGAATAACCGCCTCATCATTGAATCAACAAAGATTTACGACCGGACTGGTGAGCACCTGCTCTATGATGTTCATGGTGAAGAGAAACGTACGGTCATCCCCTTTTCTGATATGCCCGACGTCATCAAATACGCCACTATCAGTCTCGAAGACCAGGATTTCTACAGCCATCACGGTATAAAATTCACTTCCATCGCCCGATCAATCCTACGAGATATCATCACCCTCGACAAATCCCAAGGGGGGTCCACTATCACTCAGCAATTCGTGAAAAATTCTCTCCTCACCAATGAAAAAACGCTCATTCGAAAAGTAAAAGAGGTTATTTTATCGATTGAAATGGAAACCAAGTTTTCCAAGGATGAGATTTTAGCCATGTATTTGAATGAGATTCCCTACGGCTCTAATGCCTATGGGATAGAGGCAGCAGCTCAAACTTTTTTCGCCAAGCCAGCTAAGGAACTGACCCTTGATGAAGCAGCTCTTATCTCAGCGCTTCCTCAAGCCACCGCCTACTATTCCCCCTACGGATCACACCGTGATGCCCTCATTGGACGCAAAAACTATGCCCTCCGCACTATGGCTAAACTTGGCTATATCACCCAAGAACAGGCCACTACCGCTATTGAAACCCCTACTCTTGATAAAATCTCTACCCAAAGAGATATCATTGCCGCTCCCCACTTCGTCATGTACATCAAAGATTATCTCCAGCAAAAATATGGAGATCAAGCCGTTGAACAGGGAGGCTTTAAAGTAATAACCACCCTTGACTGGGACAAACAACAGATTGCGGAGCAGGCAGTCCGTGACGGTTCTGCCAATAATAAAAAATGGAAAGCAGCCAACGCTGCGCTCGTCGCTCTTGATCCAAAAACTGGACAAATTCTTTCCATGGTTGGGTCTAAGGATTATTTTGCTCCTTCTGAACCCGCCAGTTGTATTTCTGGGAAGAACTGCACATTTGAGGCAAATTTTAATGTCGCTATTTCTTCTCGCCAGCCAGGATCTTCTTTCAAGCCATACGTTTACCTTACTGCCTTTACCCAGGGGTATTTACCAGAAACTCTCCTCTACGATGTCGATACGCAGTTTGAGACAATTGAAGGGAAAAGCTACTCACCAAAAAATTATGATGGCAAGTTCCATGGACCGATCTCTATGATGAAAGCCTTGGGTGGATCACTCAATGTCCCGGCGGTTAAAACCCTTTACCTTGCTGGTGTTAATGAATCAGTCGCTCTAGCAAAAAGCCTTGGGATTAGTGGCCTCAATGACCCTTCACGAGTCGGCCTCTCACTCGTCTTAGGAGGAGGAGAAGTCAAGCTCCTTGATCATGTCAGTGCTTATGGAACACTCGCTACTGGAGGAATAAAACACGAAAAAACCGCTATCCTCCGCATAGAAAATGCGAAAGGGGCTCTCCTTGAGGAATATAAAAGTGATGCCGGCGAACGAGTAGTCGAAGAAAAATATGTCGCCATGCTCGACTCCATTCTCTCTAATAACGATAACCGCGCCTGGGTATTTGGAGACAATAGCCCTCTTCGTTTTGATGGACGTCCAGTAGTAGCAAAAACAGGCACCACCAACGAGTTTCGAGATGGCTGGACTGTTGGGTACACTCCGTCACTCGCCGTCGGTGTTTGGGCTGGAAACAATGATAATAGCCCTCTTCTTGAAGGTGCAGACGGGGTCAATGTCGCAGCGCCAATATTTCGGGATTTTTTGGATAAAACACTCACCAACTACCCTATTGAGGAATTTCCAAAATACAATCCTGAGAATGAAATTGGTGACAGCGAAGGAAAAACCAACAAACCTATGCTCGCTGGAAAACTTGAAATCAAAGAAAACCTCAAAGTTTGTCAGATTCCCGACAAAAAAAATGATTATTGTCTCGCTAATAAATACTGTCGTGATAAAGACGTTGAAAAAAAGGATTTTGTCAGCGATCACGATATCCTTTACTACATAAATCGCAGTGATCCCCGTGGTCCAAAACCAGATAGCCCAGACCGTGATGCTCAATATAAAAACTGGGAAAAAGGTGTGGCCGACTGGTATGATGACCAAAAAGGAGTTATCGTGGCCGATGCCCCAGAAGATGACTGTTCCGCTGATGATTTCAGTAGCTATAAACCAAAAATTTCCATCACAAACTCGGGAAATTCTGATTCATCCTCAATCAAATTTTCTGTCAGTATCGATGCTCCCTATGGGGTGGATAGCGTTACTTATTTTGTAAACGGCTCAGAGGTAGGTTCTATCGCTAGCAAGCCCTACTCTTTCAACTACTCCGTTCCAGCTGATAAAAATAATTCCACACTTCATGTTAAAGCGGAGCTCCGCGATAATAATGGTAACAAAACGGAGACAGACAAAGACATAGAGGTTAGCTACTAGAGACTGTCTCGACTCATTTTCACCTCCGTGATAGCCTCCTCTCCTAAGAGGAGGTTCATTTTTTTTCTGAGGTACTCTCTTTCAATCCAAATCTCATTCGCCCAAAGAGAACTTCTCGACGAAAGAAAAAGGGTCTTTTCTTTATACAGGGTTGGGATAATATTTTCACCACCCCGCACCCCATATTCTTCACGAATAATCTTTCTCACAATATAAAATACTGTCTTTTCATCAAGAAGAAGCACTTCCCCCCTGGGAACCCTTGGTTTTTTAGGCAGTAGATTCTTCAGGGTTTGCATATTCTCTCTTACTTCCGAATAGGCATAATCACATACACATAGCTCATATCTGGTTTTTCTTCAACATCAACCATTCGCAGTACAGCTGGAGTTGATCCAGAATTAGCACAAAACATGATTTTTTCACTTGTCAAAACGTTAATTCCCTCTAAAACATACCGTGGGTTAAACACCATTGTCAGTGGTTCTTGTCCAGAAATATAGCCAATAGAGAGAATGGTCTTATTTTCTCCTACTTCCTGAGAACGCGACAAAAAAGTACATGTTTTAGTCTCATAATCAAATACAAGAGCAATTTCCCCTGAACTATACGACGACAAAGCTCCCGCTATCTTTATAGCCCTCTGAAACTCCTGTTTATCAAAAATTACTTGTACAGAAAATTCTTTTGGGACTATTTGCTGATAATCAGGATATTTACCATTAATAACCCGGGAAATAATTTCCACCCCACCCACTTCAAAAAATATCTGATTTTCTTCAAGTGCCATCTTAATATCCTTACTTTCAGGATTAATAACACGTAATACCTCCTGAAGTACGCCACTTGGAAGAATAAGCGACTGAGTTTCCTGGGAAATACTCTCATTCCCTTTTCCTTTTGTAAGTGGAAGGATTTCTTCCGCTAAACGAAAACTATCAGTAGCAGCGATATGAAGGCCATCACTTAAAAACGTTAGGCACGCGCCAGTAAGCTCAAGACGAGCCTCATTAAGGCTCACACAAAATAAAAGTCTCCCTAGGGCATTTTTAACCTCTTGGGCAGGAAATACATACTGATATTCTTTCTTATATTGAGGAATAATAGGAAAATCCTTTCCATCCATCCCTTTTATACGGATCTCGTATGATGTACTCACTACTTTTAGGTGTTTATTTTCCTCCTCAAGACAAATAATATCTTTATTCGGAAGATTATTAACAAAAGTACTCAGTATTTTTGCTGGAACAGTTAATTTCCCCTCTTTTTCAATTTTTGCCCCAACAGAAACAACAACGCCTATTTCAAGGTTTGTAGCTGATATTTTTAATCTTCCTTTCTCTGTTTCAAGAAGAAAATTACTTAATATAGGAAGTGTTGTTTGTTTTCCCACTACTCTCTCTAAATATGAGAGGGAACGAGAAAGATTTTCTTGTGTACAAGTGACTTTCATAAAGGTGCTATAAGAATTAATCTCTTTTTTAAAATATTTACTTTATTATTATGATTAGAGAGGTGGATATCTGGATAACTCTATTAAATGCTTCTATAGGGCTGTTTTTTATGAAGATAAGAATGAAATGAGTATTGATTATTTAGGGAGAAAAGAAGAAAGGATGGAAATTTTTATTTTAAAATTGAGTTTATACACGTTCCTTGGTAAATTATACAGGATTTATACAGGTATAAAGCAGAGTTATACCCACTTAGGAACAGTATTAGGCATAATAAAGTTTTTCTTTTAGTGTGGTGAGCTCTTCTTTGAGGCGGGAATGTGTTTCTTTATTGGTGTTTATTTTTTCAAAGGCATGTAAAGTAGTGGTATGATCTCTTCCTCCGAGAAGATCTCCAATAGCCGAAAATGGAAGAGAGAGCTCTTGACGCAACAGAAACATGGCCACTTGCCGTGGATGGGCAATTTCCTTTTTTCTTCCTTTTCGAACTAGATCTTCTCGGGTAACGTTATAAAATTCGATTACTGCTTTGAAAATATCCTCTACTTGGATAGTTTTTTTATTATTTTCAATGAGTTCAGCAAGGATTTTCTGGGTTGTTTCAAGGGTGGGGGTAATTTTATGAAATTCACAATAAGCCACGACGCGGTTGAGTGCTCCCTCAAGCTCTCGGATATTTTGGGAAGCATTTTCAGCAATAAAACGAATAGCTGGAATATCCATAGAAAATCCCTTTTCAGAGAGTTTTGACTCGAGAATTGCAATACGGGTTTCAAGGGTTGGTCGGCTAATATCAGTAATCATTCCACCTTCGAATCGTGAACGAAGACGATCCTCAAGTGTGGGGATAGCTTTTGGTGGGCGGTCGCTTGAAATAACCACCTGCTTATTTATTTGATAGAGAGCGTTAAAGATATGAAAAAATTCATTTTGTGTTTTTTCGCGACCCGAAAGAAACTGAACATCATCAATAATAAGGAGATCCATCTGTTGGTAGTATTCTTTAAACTTATCTATTTTCTGATTTTTAATAGAATCAACAAGTTCAGTCGTAAAACGCTCGGAAGTGATGTACTTAATGCGCTTTTCTGGTGAATTTTTGACAACTTCATTCCCAATTGATTGCAGGAGGTGTGTTTTTCCGAGACCAACGCCACCATAAATGAAAAGAGGATTGTAGGCCATGCCAAGATTTTGTGAAACAGCAAAACAAGCTGCTTTTGCAAGCTCATTATTTTCTGCCACAATAAAGTTTTCGAATGTATAACGACTGTTGAGGTTTGTCTCATGAAAAACAGCTGTTTCATTCACGTTTGAGCCGAAAGAAGGCTTCTCAATAATCTTTTTTCTTACGAAACCATCTGTTGTTGGTGAGGGTTTGCTCGGAAGTGTGGTTTTTATAGAGTCTATGGAGTGAACAAGGGGCTTTTCCTGGGTGAGTGAACAGTGAATTTCCCGGATTTGATCGTCAAAATCGCGAAGGGCTTTTAAAATATAATGATTATACTTGTTTTCGAGCCATTCTTTCGCAAATCCATTGGGTACTCCGATAGTGACCACACCACCTTGGTTTTGAAGGATGCTCGTGTTTTTAAACCAAGTAACAAAGTTAGCCTTTGAGATAGAAATTTCTATCTGTCCCAACACGGCTCTCCATAACTCTTCATTGGTCATAAATAGGAGGAGGTTACTGCAAAACAGTCACTTCTGAAGTTATTTTGCAAAAGAGTGGATAATTCAACGGGATGAAGCCCATTATATCATGTGCTTTTGAAAGGAGCGAGAGTTTTCATGTTTGGAAGAGTGGATAATGGGTGGATAAGTTTAAAAAACATAATAAATAAGCCATTAAATTGATTATTTTAGTATTTTTAAGAAAAATACTTTTGTTGGTAGTCTGGAAACTTTAATGGAAAAGAGGAAAATGGAGTTAAAAGGTTGACTTTCTTTCCTTTTCTGGTACACTGGACAAACATTTCACTAAGACTAATTTATTGCTCTAGTATGTCAAAGAAAACATACCAACCGAAAAGTCGGAAACGTTCCCGGAGACACGGATTCCTCAAGCGGATGAATACCAAGGGTGGCCAGGCCGTTATTACACGACGACGACGTCAGGGACGAAAAAAGCTTACTACAGCATAGATTTGCTTTATTTTGGGTATTATTTCATCAAAATTACCTGAGGGGGGTATGTCAATATGCTGAAAAAGGCCTGGCGTCTCACAAAAAATGAAGATTTTGAAAGGGTGTTTCGAAAGGGGACTCCCCTTTTTTTTGGGGCTATCGGCTGTAAAGTCCTCCCAAATGATTTTGGCTCCATTCGACTCGGTTTTTCTTTGAGTAAAAAACACGTCATAACAGTAGCGAATCGAAATCGGCTGAGAAGGGTCTTAGTAGAGCCATTTTCAGAGTATTTTTTGGATGATAGTCATAGGTGTTCGGTAGATGTTGTTTTCTTTACGGTTAGAAAAATAGAGAAAGGCCATACCAGCCCCTTTGCTTCAGTGGGCGAAAGCGTTGTAAAATACATAAGTCGTTAATTGATTGCATTATTTTTTATGGTTGCTCTTTTTCATTCATTCATCTATCAACCAATCTATAATCTGCTGGTATTCTTCTATAATGTTATTCCGGGCCACGATTTTGGAATCGCTATTATTCTGACTACCCTCTTTATTAAGACGCTTTTTATCCCACTTTCGAAAAAACAGATCGAAACTCAGAAAAAGATGCAGGAGCTTCAGCCAAAAATTAAGGAGCTTCAAAAACAGCATAAGGATAATAAAGAAAAGCAAACAAAGGCAATAATGGAGCTCTATCGTGAGCATAAGACAAACCCTTTTAGTGGGTGCCTCCCCCTGATTGTTCAATTAATTGTCCTTATTGCTATTTATCGCGTTATAATTAATATTTCTCAGGCAGGGTTTACCATTAATGTTGCTGATCTCTACTCCTTTGTTTCTGATCCTGGTGGAGTGCGTCATCTTTTCTTAAATTTTGTTGACTTGACTCGACCAAACTATATTCTCGCCTTTTTCTCTGCTTTGGCCCAGTATTATCAGACAAAAATGCTCTTTTCAGGACAGCAGAGTCTCCCGACAACTCCCAAAGATGATGAACAGCCGGATTTTGCTACTATTATGAACAAGCAAATGCTCTATCTTGGACCTGCGATAACATTTTTTGTGGGCGTGACGTTCCCTGCCGCGCTGGCCCTGTATTGGCTTTTCTCGACCTTATTTATGATTTTTCAGCAAAAAGCGCTTTTTAAGACTAAGTCTGAGTAATAGGAACAATTATATGATTCACTATCAAAAAGAGATAATTGAGACCATTATAAGGGAGCTTTTTGAAAAGATGGGGTTTTCTCCTCTATCGATTGAAATTAATGAGACACAGGCTCTTATTCCATTAGTGTATTGTTCTATTCATGTTGATGAGGGGCAAAATTTTCTCATCGGGCAATATGGGATGAATTTATCCGCTCTACAGCACCTGGTGCGTATTTTGGTGAGAAAAGCGTTAGACGAGAAAATGGAAATTGTTGTAGATATTAATGATTATTTTCTGGAGAAGAAGCAACTTTTAGAAAAAGAGGCTGAACAAGGCTTAAAAGAAGCTCTTCAAAACAATATTGCTGTAAAACTTCGTCCGATGCTTCCGTATGAACGAAAGATCGTCCATACCCTCCTTTCTACTAATGAAAGTGTTATGACAGAAAGTGTGGGAGTAGGCGAGGCTCGTCAGGTGATGATTTGTCCTAAGCCGTTGGTATTGGAGTAAGTCTCGCCTGTTTTATCAAAAAAGATATGATTCTTGCGAGGAAAATTGCCTATAACGTTATCCTCAACTCCTTCTTGAAGGTTTTTTCAACAGTCGCTCTCTCTCTTGTATCCATTCGTCTCATGACAGGCTATTTGGGTCAGGATGGGTTTGGAAAGTATGCGACTATTTTGGCATTTTTTGCCTTTTTTACTGCTGTGACAGACCTTGGACTGGGTTCGGTGACCGCTCGGGAGATTTCCCGCTCTGGGGCTGATGAGGAGAAAATTCTCGGAAATGTTATAGCCCTTCGTCTAACAACTTCTTTTATACTTCTTTGTGTTGCTCCAGTGGCTATTCTTCTGTATACCGACTCAGTTGATGTGAAGGTAGGAGTGTTTATTGCTGCTTTGGCCACTATTTTCGCTACGTTTTCCTCAGTAATGAACGGTATCTTTCAAAAACACCTGGCAATGGACAGGATTGCCATGATTGAATTTCTTGGAAAACTTCTTCAGGTAGGGCTTATTTTTCTTGTAGTCAAGGAGGATCTTGGCTTTTTCCCTATTACTTGTACACTCATCGTCGCTCTAGCGTTTAATGCCTTTACGGCCTTTCTTTTTAGTCGGCGTTATGTAAAATTCTCTCCCCATTTTAATTTTTCCTACTGGAAAGAGTTTTTGGGACAATCTTTACCTATGGGAGCAACAGCTATTATTACCTTTGCTTATTTTAAGATGGATACTATTCTGCTTTCGGTTTTACAATCGAATGCCCATGTTGGTATTTACAATGTCGCCTATAAAATCATGGAAAATTTGATTTTTTTTCCGGCCATGTTATCAGGACTCATTCTCCCTCTCCTCTCAAGGTTCATTTTTACAGACCGACCTCGCTTTGAAGAAATAGCTAATAAAACGTTCAAGGTATTCATTATTATTGTTGTTCCTATTGTGATAGGAACATGGTTTTTAGCCCCTGACATAGTGGCTATTGTTTCTGGACCCGAGTTTGAGGCGTCTGCTACAGTGTTACGGATACTGATTTTTGCCCTCGGTTTTATCTTTTTTGGGAGTTACTTCAATATGTTACTGGTGGTAGCTAATGCTCAGAAGAAACTGATGCAGACGCTTATTTTTGCTGCGACATTCAATATCGCTCTGAATCTGTTTATGATACCTCGCTATTCCTACCTTGGTTCTGCTACGACCGCCCTTTTTACGGAGGCCCTTGTGGTTTTCCTTACCGGAATGCTGGTCTATCGTCATATTCACTTTACTCCGTCGTTTGAGAGTGTTAAATGGATATTGGTTTCAGGAGTGGCTATGGCTCTCGCGCTTTTTTTTCTCGATCCGTTCTCTTTTTTCCTGTCAGGCTGTGTTGGCATGGGAGTATATATTGTTATGCTCTGGCTGACGCGCGCCGTGAGCCCTGAGGAAATCGCGAGTATTTTTCAGAAAGACCAGTCTCTCCCTTTGTCTGAGTCCGAACGCATCGAGACACTTGTTCCGTAGAGGTGGTCAAAACATGTGAGTTTCATTATGGCAATCCCTTTCCCGAAAGTAGGTATCGTGGTGCTTAATTTTAATGGTCATGACTGTCTTTTTTCTTGTCTTACTTCTCTTCGCGAGCTTCAATATTCGAATTTTTTTGTTGTAGTGGTGGATAATGCCTCAGAGGATAGTTCTTTTTCAGATGCCATGGCGCACTTTCCAGATTTTTACTTTGTGAGAAGCGCAGAGAACAAGGGTTTTTCTGGTGGAATGAATATTGGCATACGAGAAGCTCTGACTCGAGGCGCTCATTGGGTTTGGTTGTTCAATAATGACGCTCACGCTGATAAAAAGGCGCTTTCCTGGTTGGTAGAGTCTGCTCTCAAGAATGAGACGGCCGGATTGCTCAGTCCTTGTATTTATTCTGAAAAAACTGGAAATCTTTGGTTTGGTGGAGGTGTGATAGATTCTTTTCGGATGAGGGTGAAGCATATTTCTCCAAGAGCAAGTGATCTTGCAAAACCATGGTATGAGAGTGAATTTTTAACTGGCTGTGCCCTCTTTATCAGTAAAGAGACTATCGATCGTGTAGGGTTTCTAGATGAGCGTTTCTTTTTGTATTACGAGGATGCTGATTATTCAGTACGGGTCAGGAAATTGGGTATTGCAACACTGGTAGTTCCTCAAGCACGTGTGTTTCATGAAGAACAGAGCCAAAAAAATAGTGAGAAACTCTACTATTTGGTATTTTCTGGGCTGTTATTTTTTAGAAAACACGCTTCAGGGTGGCAGAAGCCATATTATTTTGTCTATGCTACAATGCGAAGGATAAAAAACGTTCTGGATCTGATGCTTGGGAGGGGCTATGCATCGGCAGTCTATCGAGCCTATCATGATTTTTACCATGGCCACTAACCCTCTCATTTCTATTGTTATTGTGAATTTTCAGAGCGTTTGGTCGCTTTCTTTGGCTCTAGAAAGCCTTTTTTCACGAGAACACGAAATGAATTCCTTTGAAGTGCTCGTTTTTAATAACGATAGTAACGAAAAACGTGTACTAGAACAGTTATCGCGCTCTTTGCCTTTCCGTCTCATTCAAAGTGAAAAGAATATCGGATTTGGCCAAGGAGTGAACCAGGCGGTAGCACAGGCTCGAGGATCATTACTTGGTTTTCTAAACCCAGATACTCGGTGGCTCAGGGAGAGTCTTTTGGAGATTCACCAATTTGTTATAAATCAATCACGAGAAACCGTTCTCGGCCTGCGACTAGTGGATGAAAATGGTGCGCCAGAGCGCTTTAGTAATGGACTTGCTCCGACGTTTCCGCTCCTTTTTAGAAATAAACTGACCTCTGTTTTTGATGACACCCGAAACAGCCGGTTAGAAAAAAATATTGATTGGGTAAGTGGCGGAGGTATGTTTCTGTCAAAAAAACTCTTCCTCAGTCTCGGTGGTTTTGATGCAGATTACTTTCTTTACTTTGAAGACGTTGATTTGTGTCTTCGTGCCAAGAAGGAAGGCACTTTTATTCTGTGTGACCCACGTTTTTCTTTAGAACACAGTGGTGGAAAAAGCTTTTCTTCTCGAGAAGCTCAGAAATCACTGTACTATAAGGCGCAGGATATTTATTTTCAAAAACACCGTTCGAAAGGTGAACTTTTTTTGCTCCGTTTGTTCCATCAAGTTTTGAAAAGAGTATGAATAATCTCTTTGTTTTGTATTTTCTTTTTCTTCCGTTTCAGTTTGCTCTCTCTCCTGTTTCTGGGGTAGACTTGGCTTCCATACGTCTTTTGACGCTTTTTTTGTTTCTTGTTTGGTTATCAAGAGGACTCATACAGAGAAGAATACTTCTCCCCAAGCTTCTCCCGCTGTTTCTTTTTTCCGGGTTCCTCTTTATTGCTTTGGGTTCATTCCTGTGGTCTGAACATATTGTTCTGGCGCTTCGTAAGACGCTTTTTCTCTTCTCATTCGCTCCACTTTTTATTATCCTTGCTTCTTGGTTTGAAGAACAACGATCGGCTCGGCTAGTAGTATTGACATCATTTGTGGCGGGAGCCTTTCTGTCTGCCATTACAGGAATTTTCTTTTTTTTGAGTCAATTTATTTTTGGTGTGGAACGTGTTTTCTCTTTTCTTATTGGGAGTGTCCTCCCGTTCTTTTTAGGAACGACGTTTGCACAGTCGGTAGCTGAATATCCGAGCTTGCTAGTGAATATTTCCGGTATGACTGTCCTCCGTGCTTCCGGTATATTTCCTGATCCACATATGTTTTCTATCTTTATTGGTATGGCTCTGCCATTGGCACTGGTATTTTTTTTGCAGGCCACAGCCCCGTACAAAAAATACTGGGGAATCGTTTTTATGGGCATTCTTATTGGTGATTTGCTGAGTTTTTCTCGTGGTGCGTATGTGGCCCTTTTGGGAGCAATGGTGGTTGCACTTTTTGCTTCTGGTAGAATGTCTTATTTTTCTTTGCGTCAAAAATGGGCGGGGTTTATTTTTGGAATGGTTGTCCTCGCCATGTTAGCCAGTAGCCCTATTGGAACACGTTTTTTCTCGAGTTTTTCCCAGGATGATGGTTCTAATATTGAGCGACTCCGTTTGTGGCAGGAGGCAGTGTACCATGTGTCTGAGCGACCTTTCTTTGGTGTTGGCTTGGGCAATTATGCCATAACAGTACATCCTGGTGCTTCGTCTCGCGATCCAATATATGCCCATAATCTTTTTTTGGATATTGCGGTCGAGATTGGTCTTGTGGGACTCTTTTTCTTTGTAGCCCTGCTGGGCGTGGCTACCTTGGGGTTATGGAATTCTTGGAAGCGAGAGCATAATAGATTGGCCTTTGGAGCATTGATATCCCTGAGTATATTGAGTATACACTCGCTTTTTGAAACCCCCCTCTTTTCGGTACATGTATTACCAGGACTCCTCCTCTTGCTGTCTCTGGGTGTATCATACATATATGACAAAAAAAATACCTAAGGACGCGGTATTTGTAGCGCTTTTAGCGATGATTTTTCTGCTTCCTTTTGCAACCGTAAAAATTTCTTTTTTTGGTATCCCTTTCTATCTTCCAGAAATAGCCATTCTGGTTGCCCTTGGTTTTTTTGCACTTACTTCTGATAAGGAGAAGATATTTTCTGTATCGAAGAAACTTTTTTTTAGAGATGTTTTCGCTACCGTGGGAGTATCTCTTTTTATTATCGGAACCATTCTTTCATTGTTGATGCATCCGTTTTCGTTGACATCTGTCGGTATGCTCAAATCATGGTTTTTCTTTCCAGTCCTTGCTGCTTGGCTTCTTTTTTTCGAAGCTGAAGATTTAAAAAAATGGCATACCATAATTTTTTCTTGGTTTATTGTTTTGGTTGTTACCGCCATCAGTAGTCTCTCTTTCGTTGTCCTGCACATTTTGACATTTGATGGTCGTCTTGCCGGTATGTATAGCTCGCCAAACTTTCTGGCTTTTTTTGTGGCGCCAGCATCACTCCTCGCACTTTATTTATGGGATACTTTTTTGGTAAGGGATTGGAGGGACTGTTTTAAGAAAGGATTGTTATTCCTTGGTAGTGTAGTAGCTCTCCTGTGCCTTTTCTTTACACATTCCTATGGTACGTGGGGCGCTGTTGCGTTGGGGCTTCTCTTGTTTCTCTTCGGACGACTCTCTTTGCTTCGATTTCGAAAAAAGACATTTCTTTTACTCGTAGTGTGTATTGCTGTTTTGTTTTTTGTCTACGGTATAGAAAATGGAAGTGAAAAATGGCAAGCCCTTTATTCATTAGATGAGCGATCATCATTTTCTTCGCGATTGATGATTTGGCAGTCAGCAGGAAAAATAATTTCTGACAATCCATTTTTAGGAATTGGCGTGGGAAGGTTTCAGGAAGTGTATCTTAGTTATCAGCAGTACTTTCCACCCTATCTGGAATGGGCCGTCCCACAGCCTCATAATGTTTATTTGGCTCTTTGGTTGAGTTCAGGAAGTATCGGCTTGTTTGGCTTCATTTTACTTATTACCCGACTCATGTATATTTCTGGAAGAACGTTTTTGATAAATAAAAAAGAAGAGCCTCGTTTAGGGGCCCTTCTTATCTGTTCTCTTTTGCTTCTTTTTTTGGTTTCTGGAATAGTGGACACCCCCTATTTTAAGAACGATCTAACTATCGCTTTCTTTTTGCTTATAGGATTGGGTTTTGCACGAGAAAGCCAATCAAAAAACGTTGCGAGTGATGAGCAAGAAAGATGATGCTAGAGGTCTATCTGGTAGAGCCGTTTTGTGAGGCGATCAGTGAAGTACAACACATCTTCGCTTGGTGAAAGAAAGAGATCACTGCTATCAAAACTTTGGGTGCTTTCTTTGAGTGTGATAAGTCGAGTCTTTTTTCCAGTGAGCAGGTCAACTTTCCAAAAAGTGTCTTTGGTAAAAAGCGGTTTTGAAAAATAATCATCCGGAAGAATGGCTTCTTCTGGGATACCACCGGGGAGTGCATAATAGAGAGTGTGACTGTCTTTGGACCAGGCTGTTTTTGAAATAAGGGTAGGGATGGAAAGTGATTGAGTAGCACCGGTGGCGAGAGAGATTGTTTGGAGATCAATTTTAGTTTCAGCAGAGTTGCTTCCACTGACCAGAGCAGTCTCTCCGTTTGGTGCCCAAGAATATTCCCCGCCCCAAGCGCCTGTAAAAATCGTGCGCCGATTTTCTCCGACGGCGCTGACAGCTTCAAGTGCAGACTGGTTTTTTGCTGTGGGCCGAGGCCAAAAAGAAACGAGGCTACTATGCGGAACGGTGGAGAGATAGTAGTCACTCATCCCAAGATTGGTGAGAACTTTCCATTCGCTCCCATCAGGATTGGCTATGTTAAGGGTTCGTATTTTAGTTAGGCTATCGGTATATTGGTAGAAGATTTTTTCTCCCAGGTTGTCCCAGGTGAGGCGTGACATTTCTTCTTTGAGTGGGGTAAGGGATTTGTTTCCCAAGGTAGCCAGGTACCAGAGTGTTCTGCCACTAGAGTTTTGTATAAGGAGGAGGACTTTGTCTTGCTTGCCCGACCAGAGGACGCGTGTGACCAGTCCTGGGAAATTGCTCATGAGGATGGTTTTGTTTCGTCCTTCGAGAGTCGCTTTTTTGAGGGACTGATCATCGAGAGAGTAATAATACACAAGTGCATCTCCTCCAAGGGTAGCACCGATCAGATTTTCGTTGATGGCATTTTTGACTCGAGTCTCCCCTGTTGGGAGGAGACCGATTATCTCTGTTTGGTCAGCCTTTTTTTTGGGATCAGCACTCGGGTCGTTAACGTTGTTTTTGAAAGCAAAATTATAGGCGCCGAGAGAGATAAGAACAAGTACGAAGAGACTGAGAGAAAAGTAAAAAAACTTTTTTGCCATACCTACAAGTGAATGAAGTTAAAATACCCACTGATCAATTTGGGAAGATGAGATGCAGGTGATCGGCGGTAGTAGCAGGGCCACAACTGACACTTTTTCCATTTTTGTCTTCACACATAGAGGTTCCAGCGGTGCCATTAGGGGCAATGGCTCCAGCTTTTACAAAAGCATCCATAAGAGCTTGTGACTTCGCCTTATTGGCAGGAGCGCTGGTATCAATATCGATAGCTCTGCCTTGGTAGTGAGCTGAAGAACTACTATGCGGTCCGCCACTAATACTGGTGACCGTGTAAGAGAGAACCTTGGCAACGGCGAGCATGGCAGCGAGCATTGTATTGCTTAACTTAGTCTTTTCATAGCATCCGATGGGATTGACGCCTACTTTGTTACAAGCAAAGGAACATCTGTCCGCTCGTTCTCCGTCGGCAATATTTTGAATACTAGTCAATGGAGAAACCACCCCCGATGAACTTTTACAGTCTCCACCCGGAAGAAGGGTGATGTTTGGATTTACGAGAATCTGTTTGGCTAAATCACTGTCACTGCCCGTAGGAAGTGAAGCGAGACTGATACTTGGTGCCGGAGCATTCGTGACCGTGACCGTTGGGAGTCCTTTGAGGCTAATCTGTACTAAATCAGGATTAATAATGTACAAGATCAACCAGGCGGACAGAGCAATGACTAGACCTATGAGAGAATCGTAAATAATGCCCTTGGCCGTTCCCATAGAAGCCGTGTTTCCGGCGCTGGTCAGGTACATGAACCCTCCAACAGAGACCATGAGGACCGCGGAGAGGGTAACGATGACCAAAGCTGCTTTATAGATGGCACTGACGTACCCAGGGAGGTCACTTCCTTTAATATTATTAGTGAAAGGAATTTTTTCCAGGAGCTGGTAATCCAGTGCTTGGGCGACTGGTGTGGCCAACGAGAGACTCAGCACGAGAAATGAAAAAACGAAAAAGAAAACCTGTTTATTTATTTTCATACTTCAAAAAGAGTAATAACTACAACGATAGTATACCACATTTTTGTAAAGAAAAATCCCGAGTGTTTCTCGGGATAATTTTTCTGAAGGAGATTCTGAGAGGAAGAATTTAAAAATCCCAACTCCCATTCATGCTGGTTGACTGGGTATAGTTGACGACCGTCGTTTCAAAGAAATTACCTTTGTCGCCATTGGTGTCTTGAAGCCGGTCGAGGTGTTTGTAGGGATTCGTGACCGCATCAGGATATAACGGAGCGATATTGAGCATGGCCAAGCGGTTATTGGCGAGCCACTTGGTGTACCCTTCGGTGGTTTCGCCATTGATACCTGGGATACGATTACCGAGGATATGCTTGCTCCACTCAATTTCTTGGTTTACAGCCTCAGTCATCATCTCCTTGATGATAGCTTCGTTATAAATATGAGGAAATTCTCGGTGAATTTCTCGGATAATATTGGCAAAAATGGTGACATGGGTTAGTTCATCACGACGGATATAGGCAATCATGCGTCCAGTAGCAAGCATCTTCATATGATCAACGAGAGTGTCAAAAAAGGCAAACCCATTGTAGAAATAGAGTGATTCTAGCAGAAAATTGGCCACAATTCCCCGGAAAAAGGTTTCATCAGAGGGCTTATCAACAAAATCTTGATAAATTTGGCCAATATACTTGTTGCGAGCCAGGAGGGTTTCGTCGGTACGCCAGAAATAATAGATTTCGTCTCGTTCGTTGCTATCGACGACGGATTCGAGAATAGTAGCGTAGGACTGCGAGTGGATAGCTTCTTGGTAGGCCTGAATAGAGAGGATGAGATTCACCTCAGGGGAAGTCACATAGTCAGCGAAATGAGGCAAATTTACGGTTTGGATAGAATCAAGGAAGATAAGAAAAGAAAGAATCCCCTTGTAGGCCTTCTGTTCTTCTGGGGTGAGATCAGAGTGAAACATGCGAGCATCGTCTTTGAGTCCAGAAACCTTTTCTGGAACCCAAAAATTGCCAATCATGACCTGGTAGAGAGATTTGGCCCAGGGGTATTTGGTGGCATTAAGGTTGAAAAGGCCTGTGGTAGCGCCTTTAATAATTGTCCGGACCTCAACGGCGTCATCCCCTTTTGGGTTAAACATGAGGTTTCTTTGCATTTCTTCGGTCATATTTTTGAGAATGTTGAATATCAATTTTGGTGCTTAGAATGGGGTTTTTTACACTCCAAACTCTTCTTGCTACCCACTACAGCTGACGCAATTTTCTTTGATTTCAGCGGAAAGACTGCGGACATAGTAGACTGTTTTGATACCATCTTCCCAGGCCTTCATGTAGTAGCTATACAGCTGGGCAGGACTGACACGCGAAGGGTCAATCATCCATTCGAAGGAGATGGACTGGTCAATCCAGGGGTAGATGACCGCCATCATATCGATGACGTCATTCATATCCATATTGATGTACTCTTTGTAGTACCAGAAGTTTTCTTTGGAGAGCTTCGGGGCGACACGGAGGGTGGGTGCCGAAAGGTTGGTTTCGACGAAAAACT
>JAGOOJ010000010.1 GCA_017992575.1 Candidatus Moraniibacteriota bacterium
TAGTGAAACATATTTATCTTAGAGAACTTCGTATAGAACTAACCGCAAAAGGTTTTGATTATTGTTTTAATACAGCGTACAACGGAGAGCGTTCTTTACTGAACAATCCACTGCGAAGGGATTCTCTTGAGTATTAATCAGGCTCTACGCACGCTATCCCAGGATAAAGGAATTTCCTCTGGTAGTGGTGTAAGACACGGAATCCGCCGAAAGGCGGGTTTTTTGTATTTTGGTGTGGTTTTTTGCTTTAGTTTATGATAAGTCATACTATTTAGATAGTTGAATATTCAAATGTATGACGAATGATATTAGCGCTGACGATATGGCTCAGGTACTGTCTTTTTTTAAGGAACTAGAAAGAGACCGACAACTACTGAGGGCTATTGGTATACATCAAACACATCAGCAAACCGTAATTAGAAATCCTAGCGATTATTTATTCAGTCTTTCAAGAGGAATATTCAGAATAGATTCCAAAGAAGAACTTGGATTTTACGAGATTATTGGTGTTGTTGCTATGGAAACACTAGGGGATGATTGGATAAAGGGAGAGTCATTGAAGAAGCCAGAAGAAAGAAGCGTTATTTATAAAATTATTAGCATACTAGGAGCGACAGGCCACTTTGAAAAAATTATTCAGTATGATGGTAAGAGAATTAAATCTGAAATTCCAAGAAGTGGATTCTCGAAGAATTTTTTAACGTTGGCATATGATATTTTTTGTCTTAGAGATAGCGGATATCTGCCAGAAGACCTTATTGAAAGATTAAAGAGTTTTGATGGTTATCAAGGGGCAAGATATGAAATAGCGGTCGCAGCGATATTTTGTCGGTTAGGCTACTCAATAGATTGGTTTGATATACATAAAAAGGGCGGTAAACGGCCTGAGTTTGTTGCAAGAAAAGGAGGCTACGAAGTGTACGTAGAAGCAAAGAGTAGACATATCTCAGGAGTAAATAATAAAGTAGGCGAATTTGATGAGTTAAAGGCATCGAAGGCAAGTGGTTGGGGAAAACTAATAAATCAAGCATTAGAAAAAGAAAAGGAAATTCCAAAAAATAAACCATACATCGTGTTTATTGATATTAATGCTGCAAATGACGGTGAGATGCCTCCGAAGTGGGTTGGTGATGTCCGTAAAACTTTAAAAAATCAGCACTTAAAAGAGTTAATAGGAAAACCAGCGCCCTTCACTAATATTTATTTTACAAATTATTCGTATCATTATGATGGTTTAAGTTATGCAAAGAAGGGTGTATGTTTTGTATATCAACATGAAAAAACTTTGAGATTTTACGATACTATAGAACAAAAGGGTGAGTTATTAAATGCCGTTCATCACTATGGGTTTATTCCTGAATACCATATCCCAGGACCTATGACTGTTCTTCAAAAATCAACAGAATATCCTAGTATAAAAAATATTTTCAAGTGGTAAATTTTTATTTTTATCTTAAATTCGTTAGTACTCTGCATGCTATTCTTGTAGAAATTTTCTTTGTTTGACTTCCTGAGTGGTTTTTGCCAGACTGAGGAAAAGTTAAATAAAGAAAATGTTATGAAAAAGATACTCTTACTTGATGCGGATGGGGTGGTGATTGTGCCACGGGAAAAATACTTTTCGGATCGCTATTCGGAGGAATTTGGTGTGTCCAAAGACGTGATGATGCCATTTTTCAAAAAGGAATTTAATGACTGTGTGCGAGGAACGCGAAGTATACAAGAGGTTTTTGCTGAACAAAACATGCTCGAGAAGTGGGGCTGGAAGGGTTCACTCGAAGAATTGTTTCAGTACTGGTGGGCCGGGGAGAATACCCGGTTTGAAGAGGTATTAGCACTCGTCCAGGAGCTACGCAAAGAGGGTGTGAAGTGCTATCTTACGACCGACCAGGAAAAGAACCGTGGAGAGTATATGTGGCATGGTATGGGGCTGGATCAAGATTTGGACGGAGCGTTTTTCTCCTATCAATTGGGCGTCCGTAAAACAGATGCTTTGTATTGGGAGAAGGTACTGACCGAGCTCGGTAGCCCCAATCCTGCGGATGTGGAATTTTGGGATGATGAGCAAGAAAACGTTACGGCTGCCAAAGAGGCCGGCATCGACGCTCACTTTTTCACGAACTTCGAAGACTTCAAACAATCAGTACAAGCAGTATGGAAAGACTAAGAAGAGCGAGGAGTATTGACGGGAAAGAGGTCTTTTGATACAGTGCTCCCGAGGGTTATTTTGGAACTCATCAGTATTCTTGAGAGAAATCTCTACAGTTCTTTCCAGTGAATCCGTGCCAACGGAGAGATGTGTCGGACAAGGTTTCCGAACGGGCCGAGAGTGGGTATTTCTTCACACTAGCAGTACGTAGTCGCTTGCGACACGACGCTAGTAAGTAACTGTGTTCATCGACACGGGGAAGTGGCTCACGCTAATTC
This sequence comes from Candidatus Moraniibacteriota bacterium, assembly GCA_017992575.1. GTDB lineage: Bacteria > Patescibacteriota > Minisyncoccia > Moranbacterales > UBA1568 > UBA1568. The sequence continues at coordinate 2,428 of JAGOOJ010000010.1, forward strand.
GAGGAATATCGAGGGTTTGTGACTCGGGTTTGGCAGCCCAATGAGTAATCACCTTGAAAAAACCTTGGGCAAAGCACTGGAGGAAATGGGGTCGGGTGCTAACGTCCGATTCCCACCTATTCGAGAGGGAGTGGTTGCAACCGCTTCGACTCCTTCTCTCTCAAGAGTATTGATTTTTCTTCAAAGTAAAAACCGCTGGGCGTGTGCCTGAGCGGTTTTTTATTAACTTCCAGTCCCATTTTTTTACCCAGTTACATTGACTTTTTATGTAATCGGGGGGATACTGTGTGGAAGTTCTTTGGGTAGTTTTCCTTGAGGAAGACTCGTTTTTTCATGATAGCGTTAACAAGGGGTGAGACATGAGCCAAGAGCGTGCATCAGTCCTCGTTGTCCGCCAAGAGGACCTCGCGACCTTTCCGAAGGCCTTTCGTGACTACGTGGAGCGGTACTTCGCTCCCAAGACGTTCTGGGGCGTGGAATGTCTCTACGCCGTTCAGGCTCTCTTCTATCACGTGAACTTCGGAGGGAGAGTGCAGAAGGGGGCTGCTCCGTGTCACTGCGTTGACATTTCGAGTTTCAAGGGCGGACTTGAACCAAAGCAGAGTCTTTCTCAATGGATCGACCAGGCCGTCAAGACAGGAACAGTGATTCGGCTGAGCGGTAGCTGGGATGATGGCCAGCAGGACTCCTGCGATGACTAGCGCACAGGGCGCATCAGTTTTTAGCCTCTGAGGGATTGGTTTCGACCAACCCTTTTTTATTGGAAAAAGTTCTCAGTATTAGTAATTTTTTCAGGAGGGAGTGGTGTAAGCCTGCCCGCCGTGGCGGGTTTACCCGCCTGGGGTGAGACACGGAATCCGTTCCGTCAGCTGGCGGACGGGTTTTTTGTTTTTATCGCGTCGGTCGCGTACCGACTGTGGTTGACGTACCTCTTTATTCTTGCGATACTATTTCTTCAGTTCTTTGGTGGTTTTCCTTTGGAAAGCCGGTGTTTGGCAGTTACTGTAGAGGAGTGGGCGATGAGCAAGAAACCGAGAATCCTGGTCTTTGCGTCGGGATCAGCCACCGGCGGTGGCTCTGGCTTTGCCAAGATGGTGGAGCAAAGCCGTGGTGATGATCCAGTGCTGGACGCCACCATCGTTGGCGTCGTCACCAACCACGAGAGTGGTGGTGTCAGGAAGAAGGCCGAAGCGCTCGGCATCGCCTTTGTAACCATGTCGGATGACATCGCGTTCACGGCGGAACGGTATCAGTGGCTGGTACAGCACTTCGCTGCCGACTATGTCGTGTTCTCGGACTGGCCCAAGGAAATCTCGGGGCTCGAGATGGCGCGGACGATCAGTATTCATCCTGGGCCACTGCCTTTGACCCGAGGGCTGTATGGTCACCACGTCCATGAAGCAGTGCTGACTGCCTACCACCGTGGCGAAATCACCAAGAGCGCCGTCACCATACACTTCGTGGACGGGCCAGAGGCGTTCTCTGCTGAGGTGCAGATCTTTCCGGACGATACGCCGGAAACGCTCGGTGCCCGAGTGAATGCCTGTGGACACGCTTGGCAGAGTCGTATCCTCGATCTCATCATCCATGGCGATATCCGTTTGGTTGATCGGGAGGTGATTTCCTCTGTCGGCTCGCTCCACGCTCCCCTTTGAAGGTCGAACCTCTTGGCTTGTTGCGCACTGCGTGGCAAGTCTTTTTTTATTGAAAATGAAAAGGCCACTAGGGAGCTAGTGGCGGTTGGTCAGTGAGACGTCGGTTTACGTCTGGCTGGGTGACGGCGGGAAATGTGCATTGCGGAAATCCTGGTACCAGTTGAGGCCGGTCAGGATACCGTATGCCACGATGACGAATCCCACGTAAGTCACGGAACCAGCAACACGTTTCGTGATGGAACGCATAGCGTGCCTCCTTCGTAGACTTCTAAAGTATACCCTATAATGAGACTGAACGCTCATTGACTTTTCTGTCATTTTCTGGCATTCTGTGACATGGTTCTTTTGGTTCCGGTGTTGTTGACACTGGTTGTGAGAATGGCAATCATCAGACAAGGAGTGGTCATGAGAGTCGTGTGTGTACAGAGGAATATGTCGGGTTGCCGAGTCCTCTGGAACAGCGGGGAGGTAGAGGAGGGGGTTTTGTCCCTGGTCTATGGCGAACTGCATTACCACTGGCTTCCCGGTTTCATCCAAACCCTCGAGCATAGGAACATGGTGGTTCCCCATCCTCAAGGCAAAGAGTGGTTTGTGGTTTTTCAGATTGACCACCAGCCGAAATCCCCGCCAACGGCGAAGCTTTTGTATCGCCCGTCCATCGATCGTTTCATGGTTCCGGGCATTAAGTTGTCGGCGCACCGTAAGTTGACAATTAAACACGTGAGGTGGTACCTCCGACGTTTCCTCGACGGGAAGCCCTGAGTTCTCCGCCTGTGCTCCTTCGGCCGATTTCGGCCTGAGGAGTTTTTTTATAATCCCTTGCCTTTTGTGGTATAATATAAAAAAGAAAACAAAAATATGGATAAATATATTCGCATGGGTATGGGGCTGGTTATCGTCTTGGTAGTGCTCGCGACTATTGGATATTTGACACTCAAATTCATGACCGAGCCGAGTTTTTTTGCCTCTCAAACAGAGATGGTTCCGGTAACACGACCGGTCATGAGTATCAAGACATCTTCGGAAACCAAAGCTCCAGAAGAAAACCGAGTAGTGCCCACAACCGAATTCTCTCGTTCCAAGTATCGATTGTCGTTTAAATACCCAGCCACTTTTTATCGGCAAAAAGAAGTTGATGGAACATCTGTCTATGTGACGAATTTTGCGAGTAAAGATACTCAGGGGAATACGGCACAACTTGGGGAAAACGATGTTCAGTTGAGTGTGGTGGTGAAAAAAGGAAAAACAGTGGAGCAGGATGACATGAAAAAATTGGAACAATTGGGAGTAGTGAAGATAGAAAAAGCCGAAAATCCTACCATTGATGGTGTGACAGCCTCTCAGTATCTCCTTCGTGTGTTGCGGGAGGATCCTGGTTGTGATCTACGGACCGATTTCAGGAAAGGTGACGTGTCGTATCGGGTGTCACTCTTTAGTATTGGTGGGAGTTGCGAAGTGGTTCGAAATTTTCTGCCAGAATATCAGACGCTTCTTGGGAGTTTCCATGTAGGAGAGTAGCAGGAGAGAAAGAATACGGGTCCATTTTTTAGGAAGTGGACTTTTTTTCTTGACATTTTTTGGAAAAGATTGTGTTTTCGGGTGTATACTGAAAGTAATAAAAAGTATGCGCTGTTCGCGCAGGGTCGATACTTTTCTTCTTAAAACAGTGGGGGCTCTAATCGTTGTCAATAAACATATGAATCTGCACAAACTCGCTTTTGTTCTCTTGATTGTCGGTGGACTGAACTGGCTTTTGGTCGGTCTCTTGGGATGGGATATCAGTCATTATCTCGGGGGTATGGATTCGATGGTATCTCGAACCATTTATATCCTGGTCGGCCTGGCCGCTCTGTATGAGTTGATGACGCACAGGGGGGTCTGTAAAAATTGCACTCCAGCCCAATCTGCATAATGGATTGGTGGGACCGGTCTCGTTTTCACGGGACCGGTTTTGTTTTCTTTCTTGGAGGAGTTATACTATGAGTGTAAGTATTGAATAAAATGTATGGAAGAACAAACAGTGAAAATGGTAAAGGCCGGAGCTCTCCTTCTTATTGCAGTGGCAGCAGTACTCGCTTCATATCAGTACAAGGTTTCCGTTGGGATGACGTACCCAAATAGAACGTTTTCAGTGGATGGGACCGGGGATGTTGATACGACACCGGATTTGGCTACATTTTCGGTGACCGTGATGACTGATGGGGGCAAGAATGTATCTGAGGTACAGAGTGCTAATGCTGAAAAAATGAATACCGTGAATGCTTTCTTGAAAGAACAAGGGATTGATAAAAAGGATTTAAAGACACAGCAGTACAATCTCTCACCTCGCTATACCTATTCGCCTTGTCCTCTCAATGGGACCTGTCCAGCACCCGTTATATCAGGATATACCTTGACTCAGACACTCGAGGTTAAAGTGCGTGACAATGATATGCTCGGGGATTTGCTTTCTGGAGTAGTAGCGAGTGGCGCCAATAGCGTTTCAGAAGTACGCTTTGTGGTTGATGATGAGAGTGATGCTAGGGATGCGGCCCGAGAGAAGGCTATTGCTGATGCGAAAAAGAAAGCCAGTGCGACAGCGAAATCTGCCGGGTTTCGACTCGGAAAGTTGGTGACTATGTATGAAAACATGAGCCCGATGCCGTATGACAGTATGGGAGGAAACGGTGGTGGCGTAGCACTGTCTGAAAAAGCCAGTGTTGCACCGGTAGTGGAGCCAGGAACGCAATCCACCAAGGTTCAGGTGACACTCACCTACGAGATAGTCAATTAGTTTAGAGGGCAGTGATACCATTCACAATACGGTGAATTGTGGTATACTATAAAAGTCAAGAAGTAAAAATAAAATACATATGCTGAAAATACAAAAACATATTGTGTTGATTGCCGTCGTCATCGTGCTGACAGTAGTGGCCTACTATCAGTATGCAAAGAATATTTTTCGAGCGAATCGGGAAGGTGATGTGATGCCAAGTATGACAGTCCCCGTTGCTGATAACAGAGAGGTGAGTGCGGTTGTGAAATACATGGCGACTGAAGACAAACAGGATACATTAAGGTTTATCCTGACGCTCAACAAAGACGGTGTGATCACGGGAGTCACTACTTTGGATGCTGAGACCAATGAGGTTCCAGAAAAGAAGAAACCGTTCAATGAGGGATTATCAGTTGTTATTATTGGAAAAAAACTAAGCGAACTCACTGCTGTTGACAAAATAGGGACGTCAACCTATACGACGACTGCTTTCAATAGTGTGATAGACCAGCTGAAGGCTCAGCTCTAATAACGTCGTGATGCAAGAGTTTACTTTTTTGGCACTGGGGACTACATGGTCCGTGGTGGTTGATGATACGGTTTTTTCGGATCAGGCCAAACAGTCTATTCTGGATTTGGTGCAGGGATTTGAAAAACGCTTTTCTCGTTTTTTGCCAGATTCTGAAGTGAATGCATTTCGCACAGCGACGGCTGGAGACTACCCTCTTTCTCATGAATTTTTGCGTTTGCTCGTGGTCGCAGATCGACTGCGAGTTTTGACGTTGGGGGCCTATGATCCAGCAGTAGCTGGTTTGCTTGAGGAGGCTGGCTATGGCGCTCAGAGTGGTCTCGATGTTTTGGAAACAAAGAAAAGCCTCCCTCAGTGGTCGCTTCATTCAGAGAGACTGATCATAGACGGCCCGGTAGCGTTTGATTTTGGTGGTATGGGGAAAGGATACTGTATCGACCGAGTGGCAGATATTTTGAAAAGTTTTGGGTATGATTATTTTGTGGTAGAGGGAGGAGGAGATATGGTAGCGACATGCAAGAAGGATGGGAGCCCCTGGAGGGTTGCCGTCGAATATCCAGGAAAACCGGACCTAGCAGCGAGTCTCGTTGAACTTTCTTATCAGGGGCTGGCTGTTTCTGATAGTTTTCGTCGTCGCTTCGGGAAATGGCATCATCTCATTAGTGCACAAGAGAGGGTTCCGATAGAGCACATCATTGGCTGTACGGCAGTGGCGCGTGATGCTTGGGCAGCTGACAGTATGACATCAGGGCTGTTCTTTGGTCCGGCAGATAATTATCCCGTCTTAGCTGAGGAGTTTTCTGCAGAATATCTCGTTTTTCAAAAAAATGGAACAGTTACTGTGAGTAATGGGTGGCCAGGAGAGCTCTTCTGATGAGAGTATCCTGTTTGAGTGAGTGCCAGGAACATTGGGAGATACCTGTTACGTTGGATTCTCTCGAATGGGGTTGACAGTCTTTTTTGAGGGAGTATACTTTAGGATGTAACCTATGTAAACATCATTGTTGCCTGCCAAAGAGAGGCAAACAAAGATAGCCAATCCTATGAAAATCCTCACGCCGAAACAGCAGATCGTACTTCAAGCCATCAAACAGTTTTTTTCGGAAAACGGTACGATGCCGACCGTTCGAGAGATTCAGTCAACTTCAAGTAAACTTGGGCTCAAGCTCAAAAGTTTGCGTAGTTTTTTTCTCTACTTGAATGAATTGGAGGATAAGGGCTATATCGAACGAACATCGGAAGATCGAGGAATCAAATTGAAAGGCGTTACCAAGGATAGTTTTCTAGATGTACCGGTTTTTGGTATGGCAAGCGCCGGAGCAGCGACTATGTTTGCTGATCAGTATATCGAGGGGTATCTCAAAGTGTCCAAACGTATCGTGCGGGATAGTCGCAACGTTTTTGCGGTGCAGGTATCAGGGACCTCAATGAACAAAGCTCGTGTGAATGGAAAAACGATTCAGAGTGGCGATTTTATACTGGTAGATTCTACTTGGAAACACTATAATAACGGCGATCGGGTATTGGTAGTCATTAATGGTATGGCTACGGTCAAAACGTACCGTACAGTTGACGGTAAAAATATCGTACTGTTGCCGGAATCAACAGATCAAAAGCATAAGCCGATTTTTCTAACAGAGGAGGATGATTTTGTCATCAATGGCAAGGTCATTGATGTCTTGAAACTCGGATCTTAATCGCAGAAAAAGACTTGGCTACGTGGTATAATAGGAGTATGCAGCATATACTCGATATCCGTCGCCAGTGGCTACGGAGAGCAGTGAAAGCACATGCGGTTTTGCTTCTAGTTTTTCTGGGGGTCTATTTTGTTTTTGCTTTTTTGGATCCGGGACTTTTGTCTTATGATTGGCGTCAGAAATTTCGGGCATTGGCAGATGAGACGTATACTATTACGGCTACGGTGCTCGGTCCTCCTGTACAGCCGGTAGTGACTGCTACGGCTGAATGCAATGTGACCACAGGAGTGCTTCGAGTGAGTCTTGATTGGGCTGATGATGTGAATAGTTTCAGTTATGATATTGATCGGGATAGTTCTCCATTAGTGACCGGATTAGCCAGTTCTCTCTATAGCGATACCAATGTTGTAGTCGCAACGACGTATCTTTATCAGGTAACAGCACATGGTCCGATGGGTCCCGGATTAGCGACGTCGGTTCCTGTTTCTGTGACTACTCCAAGTACATGTGAGATAACGGCTCCGGCTCCGGCCGTAGCCATCGTTTCTTTCGCAGGAAGGAATATTGATGCGTATGGTGGTACTCCACACTCGAGTAGTCGTCGGCCACTCTTTACAGGAACAACGAGTATGGCCAACGCGATGATACTAGTGACTATCGGGACGACTTTTATAGCTGAGTTCCCGGCGAGTAGTACCGGGTATTGGGAATGGAAACCTCCGTATGGAATAAAGGCTGGAAGTCATACATTTACGGTTACAGCGACTGATCCAGGGGATTTGAGTCGGCATGCGACGGCGACACTTCTTTTTGAAATATCGGATTCCAATGAGACTGGTCAAGATAAAAAACGTCCCAAGAGTGAAGTGTCTTCACCAGCTTCTTCAGTGAGTGTGCCTCTGGAATTTACTTTGACGGCAGATGAAGCCGTGTTTCAGGGGGAGGAGCTACACACGCAGATCACCATTGGCACTTTGAAAGAAAAATATAATCATGTCACGGTGCCGATCCGATACAGTGTGTCTGATAAGGATGGAGCAACGATTTTTTCTAAAACATACGAAAGGCTCTTGATAGAAGGAGTTGTTATCACAGAAGTAATTCCTGTTCCGTTGTATGTATTTTCTGGGGAATATACGGTTACTGCCGAAATCCTCTTAGATAACCTCAGTGTCAGTCGACAAGCATCGTTTATGGTACGAGAGCTCCCGCTCATTCAGCTTTCCGGAGGCGGAATGATTTCGTACGCTGATATCATTCAGCAGTTAGGGTGGATTGTTTTTCTGGGCTTTCTGCTACTCTTTCTCTGGTTGTATCTGTTTATTCGGGAGTATGCCTTGTATTTACAGGGGGATGGAGAAGTGACCGAATATGATTTGAATCAAGCAGGATATTTTCGTAAATGAAAGGAGGTGTCGCTATGAGTATGGATATGATATTTTTTGGAATGGACGTTCTGACGATTGTCCTCTTTCTTTTGGTACTGGTGTTTTCTATCGGTGTGGTTTGGCGAGTTGAGAAAGAGCTCGACTGGTCGTACAAGTTTTTTGTGATTGCTGCAACGAGTGTGATGCTTGCTGATGTGGTAGGACTCTACTATGCTGAAATAGGATCTCCCATGATATTGGTAGGTAAGGGGTTACGTTTTGCAGGAGCTATGGCATTCTTGGCGAGCGTGCTCTTTATGCGCGATATTGTGCGTAAATTGGACCATGAAAAACAAGATAAGCTTTAGTCTGTATGGCTTATATTACTACTCCAAATGTTGTCTTTCCTCTCGATCCCTATCAGGTCAATGGGGCTCCTTTTGGTAAGCGTGCCGAGTATGACGGGACGTTTTGGGGGGTGCATTTGGGAGAAGACTGTGAGGTTCCGGCTGGGACCGATGTTCGAGCTGTTGGCCGAGGGACGGTAGTGTATGCCGCCCTTCACCCAGGAGAATCAGGCAAGGGGAATTGGGGGCATATTGTCATCATCCGGCACAAGCGCCCACGCTCTAAAGAAGTCTTTTATTCGCTCTATGCTCACTTGGGAACGAGTTTCAAGCGCATAGGCGAGAAAGTAGCCTGTGGAGAGCCTCTAGGGTTTATTGGTGAGGCTTTCACCCCAGAAAATGGCTATTGGCCAGCACACCTTCATTTTGCCATCTATACTGGCCCCTGGCATGACGAAGTACTTCCTGGATACTGGAAAGAAGGGGAAACACGGACGCGACCAGATTGGTGGCGGGTACCGAGCGAATTCATCCGTGAGTATGGAAAAAAGACATTGCCAATAGAATAAAAAAATCGCCTATATAGGCGATTTTTTATGTTTTTTGAAATAGCATCGGTCACGAATATTTTTTCTGACGAAAAAATTTCTCGACTCCGCCTCACGGTCCTCTTTATATGAGCATGAGGGAATCGGTCACAGATAATTTATTCGCCGACGCTCATAAATTTCCGCGACCCCGTCTCGCGGTTTTATAGTCGTTCAGAGGGAATCTCCCTCAACTAAACCCTTGTCGACACAAAGGTCTGTCTGGGCACCGTCTCACGATTTCACCTGCTGGTGAAATATCGTTCCGACGTTCGATTCCCTACGCAAGCCAAGCAGTTGGCTTGCTCCGAGGCAAAATTGCCTTCGTCAATTTGTGCGCTCGGAGGGAATCGAACCCCCGACCCTCTGGTTCGAAGCCAGGTACTCTATCCACTGAGCTACGAGCGCATATACTCTATCCACTGATCCGCCATCCGCCAACTGGCGGAGGCGGGGAGCACGATACTTTAGAGTTATAGCCTACATTTGGTTTCGAGTCAAAGGGTCGTTATGAGAAGGCAAAAAAACTTGCGTTATTTCGATTTATGGTATAATGTCGCTGGAAGGGCATTTTCTTAATTCTACAAATTTGTATGGCTTCTTTTCCGGAAAAACTTGCGTTAGCAGTGGTTATGGCAGTTGTCATTGGTGTGACGAGCGCCGTTTCGTTGCTGAGACTTGCTGATCCGAACCAGTGTGAGCAGACTGTAGCGGTAGTTTCTGAGAAAGTGGCTCAATCAGAACGGACAGTGCTTGGATCAGAGGACCCAATTACGAGTGGGGATATAGCCTCAGAGGAAGTTCCTTTTGTGTTAGAGCTAAAGCCTGGAGAGAGGAAAACCAGTGTTCGTACAAGCTATGATACTCCAGCTGGATCTAATGATATCGGATTTAGTGTGGTAGTGGATGAGGATGATATCATTCGTGATGCTAGCGTTGAGGTACTCGCGACCCATGAAATATCCCGAATGCGTCAGCAGTCGTTTGCTAAAGAACTCCCGGAAATTCTGAAAGGCAAGAAGCTTCACGAACTACAGGCATTGGATTTGGTAGGGGAATCAAGCCTCACTACCAAGGCATTCAATGAATCTTTGGATGCGCTGAGGTCAAAGTAGTTCATATTTCGGATAGCGGGTGCTGTGTTGACTGACGGGGTGTTTTTTGTTACAATCGCTCTGCGTTCATGTGCGACGTTTTTTGTTTTGAAAAGAGTGGTTTTGGGTGTATAGCTCAGTTGGTAGAGCAGTGGCCTCTTAAGCCAACGGTCGCAGGTTCGAATCCTGCTACACCCACTGGGTGCTCGGGTTTGCCCCGATAGCTTAATGGATAAAGCAGGACTCTTCTAAGGTCTTGATGGGAGTTCGATTCTCTCTCGGGGCACATGATGTAGGTTCCCTGCCTGCCGGCAGGCAGGGATTCCAACCCGCTTCGCCGAAGCGCAAGCGAGGCGAGCCGAGGGCACAAGGTATTAAAAAAAGGATTCAGGGGGGTGGCCATCGTTCAATGGTAGGACAATGGTTTGTGGTACCATGAATCAGGGTTCGATTCCCTGTGGCCACCCCCGTGGGTCTTTTTTTATTTGTGTAAAAAGTACTTCTAAAAAAATTCAAGGGCCCCAATCGATGATGGAGTTTACTTTGTTTAAGAGAGGGAGTGGTAAAAAAAGGCCTGCCAGGCGGTGCCGGGCAGGTTGGGGGGTCCGCTAGGGCGGACGGGTATAGTGGTAGCTCATTTCAGCACCAGCGCGCTTCAGTGGATGACCGTGAAGCCACCGAAGTTTCGCACGCCGGCGGAGCTGTGCTGTTCATGATGGTGCGCCACCGCGAGGCCACCACGCAGGCCCTTCTTGATCGTGCCGGCCTTGACCGCACCCATCTTGGCGCGCAACGCGTTCTCGGTCGTCTTGACTGAGTCGTCGTAGGCAACCTTGTTGCCGGTGATGCGCAACGTGATCAGGAAGTTGGCGATGGCCAGGTCCTTCTTGGACGGCGCGTCATCGGCATGGAGCTTCTCGTCCAGATTGATCTTGGGCGGTGTAGCGTCGGCAGTGGCCAGGCTCGACAGCACAGCGGCAGCCAACAAGCTGTAGCGCGGTGCAGTGCGGTGCAAAATCGTCTGATTCATGGGGCTTCTCCAGATGGCCTTTGGAGCCAGTTGCGGTTGAGGACACACGCCATCCGTGAAGATGAACTTCTACCAGAGTGGCTCGCTACTCACGAAATGAATCGTGAACAAAGAGCCACTCTGATATTTTTAAAAAAAGAACCCAACATTTATTTCGAATAATAGCAGGTTGAGAGGCACTGTCAACCAAGGGGATGATAATAAAAAAGAACCAGCATGAGCTGATTCTTTTTGTGTTATGGACGAGTGGCTTTGTAGGCTTTCCACTGTTTCTCTGACCAGTCAGCGGGTTTGGTAGTCGGATTCTGCTCTTCCCCTGGGTGAGGGAAGAGACTGGGGGATTTGTAGTTACTGTAGAAGCTATCACGAATGAAATTTTGTCCATCGACAGTACTCACTTCTTGAGTAAAGACGGTTTTCATACTCCCGTCACCACCGCGTTCGAGGATATGAGGTCCATCGACTTTGACCGTGCGTCCATCTCGGGTACCAAAAAATCGAAAGGTGAGGGTGTATTGGTCAATAATTGGTTGCATGAGGATATAGCCGGGTGTATTGTTGGTAAATTTGAGGTCGGGCTTCGGGATATAGATGGTAGCATCCATACCAATAGGTTTGTAATACTGGACGGCATAGGCGTGGTTGCGTCGCTCGGTGATTTTGAGACCGCTATAGATAGCAGCCCGAAACACGGTGCTTGACACCTGACAGATGCCACCTCCGAACTCCGGCTCAGTTTTGTTGTATTTAATGACGAGCTCCGGGAGATAGCCGTGCTCACCATCGACTTCACCAAGGTATTCCACAAAAGAAAATTCTTGCCCGGGAGCGATGAGGATATTTTCGTACTGTTCTAGTGCTCGTTTGATATTGAAGATACGATTTTTTGGCGAACCTTTGAAGTTGGATTTCCCTTCACCGATGAGTTCTTTCAAACTATAGCGTTCACGATCAGCCCCGATTATTTTGGGTGATGTGACTTCAGTGGGGAGTAGGATAGGGAGCGAGAGACGATTCGTATCGAGTGCGAGGAGAGCGGTGAGGATGATAGTGACACTTTCTGCCTCATTGAGACGGCGACCGAGTTTTTCTGGAGTACCAATAATAATCTCATTGTTTTCTCCGACCCCGAAAATAGCATCCTCAGGCTCCTGGTTCACTTTTGGAGCAAGCGTGGCAATAAATTCTTTGATACGGGTTTCCTCGGCGGTTTTAATAAATTGGACAGCCACACGTTCTCGGGCAAAACGGGACAGAGAAAAATCGCAGTACCACGGAGAGGTGGGACAAGTAGTGGTGTTGACTATCTCGGAGCGTTTTTTCTGATTGGCGACGAGGTTTGTTTCAACGCGAAACCATGAGGCAAAGTCAGTTGCTGCCAGTGTTTCTCGGTAATCCCCAGCGCTGATTTCAATAGAGAGAGGACTTCTATCATCGGCCTGTGCAGGAGTTGGGTCACACGTCCACGTGAAACCAGCAACACTCATGATGAGGAGTATGGTTTGATATGTGGGATGAAAGAAATTGGGCATGATAGATGAGAATAAAGAACACCGACCCCATCAAAGGAACCGGCGTTCTGAAATTCCGGAAAGGGTCGTTTAAAATCCGCGCACCTGAATTTTCTTAGTTTTAGTTGTGTCCGCTTTTGGAAGACGGATGGTCAGGATGCCATTTTTGAGGGCAGCATCAGCTTTTTCAGGAATGACATCAACTGGGAGAAGGACGGAGCGAGAAAAGGATCCCCAATAGCACTCTTGATAGTAGTAATTGCCATTTTCTACCACCTCTTCATTTTTGCGTTCACCTTTGACAGTTACCATGTCGTTATTGATGGAGACATCCAGGTCCTCTGGTTTGACACCGGCGATGGTGGATTTGATGACAATGTCGTTTTCGGTTTGATAGACGTCGATAGTCAATTGTCCTTCGGCATTGTCACTCTCTGCTTCAGCGGGAGCAAACGAAGATTGGGCCCATGATTCTTCCTCTCGTACGGCAAAAGACATCGGTTCTTCGCGCATAGCGACAGGAGTTTCTTCTTCTTCGTTGTATACAGGAACCTCATTGAAGCTGTCCCGGTCCACATTCTGGGCCCCGGTGAGTCGTTCAAAAAAGGATTTTTTTTGTTTAGTCATACGTAATCTTTAAAGAATAATCGTCTTCAGTATAGAGTATTTTTTGCTCTGACGCAAGAAACAGAAAAAGAGCTTTTTAGAGCGCTAAGGAAACGAAAGCATCATAGAAAAAATGGACCAAAATCGCGAGGAAAAGTGGTAGAAAAAAAGCTGTGGTCTGTCTTTTGTTTGGGTATCGCAAAAAAGCTACAAGGATGAACGTGGTGATGATATGAACCAAAAAAATGCTGATGAGTCCACGAACGCTATCGGTCCCTAAATTTCCGGAGAGAATGACCGTAGCCTCGAGAGCGGAAAAGCCGAACCCAAAACCGAGTCCAAGGGCGATGGCTTGTTTCAAGGAGAGAGTGATTGTCTCAAAAGAGCGAAAGAGGTACTGGCGGAGAAAAAGATATTTGGCGCTTTCTTCGATCAGGGCGACGGCTATGAGCAAAGCCAAACTGGAGAATGCTAGGGTTATGGAAGAATAATCATGGATACGGCTTAGATCAAGCGTGATGATTTCGAATATAACAGCAAAAAAAGCAGAGAGTGTTCCAAAGATAAAAGCAGTGATAAGCATGGTGTTTCAGACGGCGAGGTTATCCAGATACTTGTTGAGTTCATCAATTTTGGTGAGCGTTTCCTGGAGACTCTGTTTGTTCTGTTCGAGGATGTGCGCCGGAGCACGATTGGCAAAGTTGGGGTCGCCGAGTCGTTTCTCGATTCCGAGTTTGTATTTTTGAGCGGATTCCATCTCGGTAGTGAGGCGAGCTCGCTCTTTTTTGAGATCAATAAATCCACTTAAGTGCACAAAAACTGAAGTGTCGCCACTACCGATGCGAGCAGTTTCGGCTGGTTGTGTTTCATCATCGGTAACGACTACTTCCTCAATACGAGCCAATCGTTCGATGAGTGGCACATACGGTTCCCAGGCGCTTTTCTCGCCTACGATAGTGAGCCAGGGCTTTTCACTTGGGTCGACGTGATACACAGCGCGGACATTACGAATGCGTTGAATGAGGTCGATGATAGTTTGAAATGATGATTGAGTGGTATGTTCATCCTTTGCTTGTGGCCATGAGGCGACCATGAGAAATTCTTTTTGGTTCGGGTAGAGTGTCTGAAAGAGTGCCTCGGTGACAAACGGCATAAACGGATGCCAGAGTTTGAGGAGTTCGTTCCAAACAGCGACCAAAGTAGTATCATTCTTTTCGATCTTATGAATTTCGACATACCAGTCGGCGTACTCGTTCCAGGTGAAGTCTCGGAGCGTTTCAGCAGCGAGAGAGATGTTGTAATTTTCGAGGTAGCGAGTGACATCTGATTTCGTTTTTTCGAGACGGGCAAGAATCCATTCATCAGCCGGAGAAAGGTTTGCGGGAGTAATTTTTTCGAAAGCATGCCATTCTATGAATTCTGTTTTGGCTGTGGCTGTAACGTAGCGCCCAATATTCCAGAGTTTGTTGGCAAAGTTTCGGAATGACTCTACTTTTTTGAAGGATAGAGGGATGTTGTTACCAGGAGCGTTGCCGGTAATAAGGGCCATGCGCAGGGCATCAGTACCATACTCATCAATCAGGTCAATTGGACTGATAACATTTCCTTTGCTTTTGCTCATTTTCTGACCGTGTTCGTCGTTGACGAGGCCATGAAGGTAGACATGATGAAAAGGAATCTCTTGTTTCAGGTAGAGACTGAAGATAACCATGCGGGGGATCCATTTGAAAATGAGATCATGACCCGTCTCCATGACGGTGGTCGGGTGGTAAGTAGCAACGTCGGTGGAGTGCGGGTAGCCGAGAGCAAGGAGGGGCCACTGGCCGGAAGAAAACCAGGTATCAAACGTATCGGTTTCAGAGACGATGGTCCCGCCACAAGAACAGGTGTCGTTTGCTTTGGCATCGATGTAGCCTCTATTACAGGTGGTGCAGTACTGGGCGGGAATAGGAATGCCCCAGACAATTTGGCGGGAAATATTCCAATCAATAGTATTTTCCATCCAGTAGGTGAAAATCTTCTCGTAGTTTTTTGGATGAAATTCAATTTCCTTGTTATCGCGCACAGCTTGGAGGGCAAGTTCAGCGAGTGGTTTCATTTTGACAAACCACTGGTCACGCGCTTGCGGTTCGATGACGGTTTCACACTTGTAACAAACCTTTTTGATATTGTGATAGTCTTCCTCAATTTTTACGAGGAGTCCTTTTTGTTCGAGTTTTGCAACAATTTTTTCACGGGCTTCATCGATAGACATGCCTGCAAATTCCTCGGCAATCGGAAGAAGTTTTCCTGATTCATCAATAATTTGTTCGAAATCGAGGTCGTATTTGAGAGCGAGTTCATAGTCGACTTGGGAGTGCCAAGGAGTGATAGTCATGACACCAGTACCAAACGTCATATCCATGATGGGATCTTTGATGATGGTGGCATTGATTGGGCCATTGATCCATTCTACTGTTATTTTTTGTCCATGCTCATACTGTAAGTATCGTTCATCATCTGGGTGCATGACCACATATTTGTCGCCAAATTTGGTTTCCGGACGAACGGTGGCGATATCAAATGGGCCGTATTTGAAGTAGTACAGTTTCGATACAGCGTCGACGCTTTCGGTTTCAACATCAGAGAGTCCTGTCTGGTGCTTGGAACACCAGTTAACGATTCTTTTGCCACGATAGACGAGTCCATCACGGAACATCTTGTGAAAAGTTTCTTGGACAACAGTGACAATTTTTGGATCGAGGGTGAAAGCGTTGCGACTCCAGTCACAGCTGGCTCCGAGTTTGCGCAGGTCATTTTCCATGTGACCCTTGTTCTCCATGGTGAAGTCATAGATTTCTTGATAGAGATCTTTGGGTGATAAATCGAAACGAGAACGACCCTCTTTCTCGAGTTTTCGTTCGTAAACGACTTGAGTTTCAAATCCGGCATGGTCGGCTCCTGGCACCCAGAGAGCCCGCTTGCCGTTCATGCGGTGGTAACGAGTGAGGATGTCTTCAATCGTGACGAAGAGGGCGTGACCGGCATGGAGTCGCCCGTTGGCGTTGGGCGGGGGCATGATGATTGAAAAGGCCTCATTTCGTTCGCCAGGCAGGTTATCCGGGTTGAAAAACCCGCTCTTTTCCCAATCGGCATAGAGTTTTTGTTCCCAGTCTTTGGCAGTATAGGTTTTGGGGATTTCTGTTTCCATGCTTCTTACGGTATCACGAAAAGTGCTCTGTTTCAAGGGAAATCAGGAAA
>JAGOOJ010000011.1 GCA_017992575.1 Candidatus Moraniibacteriota bacterium
TCTTTGTTATAGGAAGGTGAAAAATATGTCTTTGGAACGGGCAGTCCGCTTTCTGCGAGGACAAACATTTGGGCGAGTTTTCCGCTAATAGAGCCAAAGACGTGGTGAGTATCGACAAAAGGGATATTTCTTTTTTGAAGGTAGCGAGCAATAAGGGTTGCAATAGGCTGGTACTTGCCGGCACGTTTGATGTAAACACTATCAAAATCAGAAATAAGTTTTTTTTCACAGAATATCCGAGTATTTTCTTTGGCAATGAAAAATTCCATGGATTGAAAATTTCCGAGTTCGTAGGTAAACGAGTGCTCACCCATCATTTCAAGAAGTGGGTTGATACTTTTGAGATCAGAGAGCATTTTTTTAGTCGGTCTGTCCGTGAGAATGAGCATATTATTTATTCACATCAATCAAAAACTTTGTGAGATTTTTTCTTCCGATGATAGTGGCATACTTGAGATCGGAACGATTAATCACAGAAACCTTGGTTGGAATAATGACGCCATCAAGGATGAGCTCCAAGCGAATCATGGGGCGGTAGGATATTCCGTGGGAAGATTTCACTGGTACGGTATCAGCCAGGTCAGGAATATTTGCAAAGAGTTTTTCGCGTTCACTTTCTGGAATCTCGTTTAAGATATCTCGACCAGCAATTCTTTCCTCAAATGTTTTGAGTGCCTCGCTAAACCCAAGTTGTTTGGCGAGTTCAGTATCGATAGAGGTTGAGTCGGCGCCGGTATCGATCTTGGCTTCAACTTCTACTTCCATGCCATTCTTGCCAATAAATTTTACTTTTTCAATACTGCCGATAACGTGCTTGCCAGACAACTCCTCAATCTCTTCTTCGATTTCTCCTCCGAAGAGATTTTTTCCGACGCGGATGCCACGTTCAGTTGTTTTGATTTTCAGTCCAGCGACGCGCTTGAGACGACCTTTTAGTCCAGCAAGGTTAGCCAACTGGATAGAAAGTCCTGGGCGAGCATTGAGTTCTAGAATGACTGGTCCACGGTCACGATCGATGGCGATGTCGGCTCCGAGAAACCCAAGTCCTGAAAGTGCTTGCGCCTCTACTGACATCCGAAGGATTTCTTTCCAATAGGGAATTTTGATACCTGAGAGGACAAGACGTGTTCCGGGAGCATACTCAATGAGTTGCCCTTTGCCGATGATAGCTGTAGTCGTAGTACCGGTAGCGAGGTCGATGCCGACACCAATTGCTCCTTGTTGGAGGTTGGCTTTACCGTCGGAGGCCCTGGTCGGGAGACGGAGCATCGCCATGACCGGGACGTGATTGAAAACAATGACACGAATGTCGGGAATGCCTTTGTAACTGTAGGGCTTGAAGAGCTTGAGGAGCTTGAGGCGCTCTTCAAAAAAAGCGATGTCGGGAGTGTTAGCAAGAGAAAATGAGCCATCGATAATGTTACGAATATGAGACCGAAGATCTTCAATAGTGATAACTGAGCCATCGGCTTTGACCCAGGCATCAGTACGATTTTTTTTACGGGCGTAAACGACTACTATTCCTTCACCGCCAAAACCCCGATTTGGTTTGAGGGCAAAGCTATCAGGCAGTGTTGCCCAGTCGAAGATTTCGAGCTCTTCGTGGGTTTTGATTTTAGCGATGAGCGCCGAAACACCCAGATTATTTTTTTTCAGGATGCGCTTACAGAGGAGTTTGCTATCAGCAATCTCCATACTGCGCTTGCGATTGTTCGGACGAATGTACTCCAAATTCCGGGCATTCATACCCAAGAGGAGAGAGCTTTTTTTGAAGAAGTCGAACATACGAGACAATTAACAACTAGCAATCAACAGTCAGCAAGAAATCAGGAAAAAAGAAGCTATTGCAGATGTTTGATAATTTTTCGGAAGCGCAGGAGTTCAGTAATGCGTAACCCAGTCCATTTGCCGAGAGAGAAGTTAATAACAAACGTAAAGAGAATAATCCATGGGTACATGAGGACGAGAGTGATGAGCGTGTTCCAGCCAATGAGGAAATAGCCAGCGACAGAAATAACGAGTGTTTCTACAGCGAGGATGAGAGCAATGCGACTGCCTTTTTCGATTTGGGTAGCGACAAATTTCTCGGCGAGGGTAATCATGATAAGAAGTGGGAAAATTGAAACCGCAGCCAATCCGGTGCGGTGTGTCATACCACCGAGAACCAGGATGCCAAGGATACTGAGAGAAACGATAGAGACTGTCATGGCCACTCGGGGTAAGTAGAGGAGACGAAATTTTTTCATGAGGAGACGAGACAGTGTCCCGACAGCAATAACGCTCACAAAAATAGCGATACCGTATTTGAGGCCATTGGGATCAAAGGCTAGGAGGGCAAAGGTGATGATAGAGGGAGTGTAAATACCAAAGGCTTTGATACCGACTACCTGACGGAAAAAAGCTACCATGGTGACGATGATAGGGAGCATGAGAAGGAGCGCTACCGTTTGGAGTGGCACGCCCTGTTCGACGATGAAGTTTATGAAAGGATGATATTGCATAATGAAGATGAATTATGAATTAAGAATGGAGAGAAATGCACGTCTGTTTAAATAATGATTCTTCGAGTGGCCCATGATTCTTGATTCTCTATTCTCCATTCTTTCTTACAGCTTCCATTTTTCGGCGACTGGCATGACAGAGGGCGATGGCCAGGGCATCAGCCGTATCGTCGGGTTTGGGAATTTCGGAGAGCTTGAGAATTGCCTGCACCATCTGCTGTACTTGGGCTTTATCTGCCCGGCCATAGTTGGTTAACGCCTGTTTGACTTCAAGGGGCGTGTAACCGGAAATACTAACACATAAATTCTCTAAAGTCAAGAGAATAGCACCTCTCGCCTGGGCCACCGAGATGATGGTTTTTTGGTTCTTAAAAAAGAACAATTCTTCGACAGCCGACTCCTCTGGAGCGTATTTTTGGATAATCGCCGTGAGATCGGTGGTAATCTCAACCAAACGCTTCTCAGGGGCCAAATCTTTACTCGTGCTGATGTGTCCATAGGCCACAGAGGTGGTTTTGCCACCCTGTATTTCTATTACGCCCCAGCCCACCGTCGCGGTGCCTGGATCAATACCAAGAATTCTCATATCGATGAAATTATTTTTTTGTCTCCGGCCATCTCCCAGAGCATCAGAAAGAATTGTTCGTAATTCTGGGCGACGACTGGGGACTTGATAATGTAGAGAAGTTCAGGTTTAAGAAAAGAATAAAAAAGCACCTTATCTTTACGTATCACCATGTGCGAAGCCCCTTGGGGGAGTTTATCCAAAAACTTCAGGCGAAGGTCTTGGCTTCCAATGAGTGTTTTGTACCAGAGATTCTTTTCAGCAGTATTACCAAGGTAGTAGGTGGTGATATGTTCTCGCGCTTTATCTGTCAGGTACCTATTGAGTGCCTTTCCCATCATGTCCGCGAAGCCCTTGGTATTACCGCCGATGATGTACTGGTCCTCATGTCCTTTGATTGACTGAACCCAAGCGTGCTCATACCTTTGAATGGCTTCCGCCCCGACATGGATTTCAAAGTCCTGCTCATACCCTATTTTTGAAAAAGCGGAGAGTTCTTGGACAAGCTTTTCTGCTTCCACCAGCTTTCGTTTTGCGATTTTCTCGATTTCACCCTGAGAAACGGCTTTGTAACGGGATTGCTTGCCATGAGGAATCTCGATGACGAGACCGCGCTCACGGAGCGATGGAATGGCAGCGTAGACGTATTGACGGGGGATAGCGGCTTTTTTGGCAATATCTGAGCCACCGAGCTCTCGTCCGGCTTCAAGCAGGGCGATATAGACCGCGGTTTCACTTTCGGATAGGCCAAAGTCCTGGAGCATGGTAGCGGCTCGTTCGTATTCCGTGAGAACGGATTTTTCACCTATATCTGATTGATTGCTTTTTGTGATTTTTAAATCTGTCATAGAATTAATGACAGTATATCATATTATGGCTTTTTGTAAAGTAAATGAGTATATAAATAATGACATATTAGTATTGACATTATAGCAATTTTAGGCTATACTATGGTGTCAGGATGAGAAAAAAATCAAATCCTGACAGTTCTTTGAAAAGTCTCCAACCGTAGGTCTTAGAGTAAAGGGTGCAATGCATAGCACTTTCCATCCTAAGACCTAGGCTCACCCCGTGATCGTCCCGATGGGACGAACGGAGGCGCGAAGGAATGGTTATGTCGGAATATGTTCATCTGATTGCCAAGGACCCTGATAACGTGACAACATTTTCTTTCCTGACTTCGGTTTGGAAAGGAATTGAGATCATCAACCTCTGGAGACAGTGCCAATGGTTTGACTGTCATCCGAGTGTAGATAACCAGGAGAAAAGGACAAGTGCTGAAGAGCACCTCTATCAGTTAATCGGAGTGGCGTGTGTCGAGAGAGATTACTTCAGGTCGGAGATTCAAATGAATTTCATCCACAATGTCGACCAGACAGTTCTCTTTTAGCTATTAACAAGGGAGGTAACTTTAGGAGAAGTGTCGAACCAAACGCTTCTCCTCTCCATCAAGTTTTCAAACAAGAGATTTGAGGGCTTGTAGAGATTTTGTTCATTCAATGAGAGAGGAGAGAAGCATGCTTTGTGTTTGCTGTAAGGACCACATCCATATCGTGCTTGGTGAAGGGGTAGTCACGCAGCGTGAGCCTACGCAATTCAGCTGGCCCATCTTTACGCAACAAGATGTGGTTACGACCGAGAGAATGATTCTTCAGGATTACGCGAAAAGCGAAGAGGAGAAGGTAGAAACTAGTGCGTTTTTTGCGAAAATCTACCCGAGCCTCAAGAAGCAGGGGCGTGACAGTCGAGGGTATTTCACTCCTTCATATTTGCCAAGAACGGGCAAGGGTACGGTGGTACGTTACGCCACACTCTTCGAGACATGGTTTTCCTTTGTGAAGGGCGAGAAGAAAAAAGTTGACTACGTTGTAGCTGGCGTGCCAATTTGGAACGTGATCGTAGTTCCATTACGCCACTGTACTCTCATTCGCTATATCACCGAGCCTCCCCAAGAACTTTCGTATCGCGAGTATGCATGGGAGGGGGAATTCCAAGTTCCGGATAATCTCAAAATCATTGAGTAGTTGAGAGCCGTACGGTCTTGGACTTAAGAACAAGGTAGTCGGGTAATCACACAGCAAAGTGATTGTCGCTACTCTTCAAAAAAAAGCGTCGTGGGAAATCCTGCGACGCTTCTTCTTTTATTTGACTGTTTCACTAAGTAGACGGCCGTCTGATTCGTGATATGATAAAGAAAAGAAAGAAGAAAATAAAAAGTAATGTATGAAGTATGTTGAAAAGAATTGGACCGGTGCAACAGAAAGTATTGGCTGTTCTATTAGGGGGAGTGGGACTGGCATTTTCTTCATCACCGACGCAGTCATTTTCTACTATACGGGCAGTGGGTAAAGAATGGCAACGTATCGATCGGAACAATCTGAGGCGCTCTGTTCGTTCTTTGTGTCAGAGTAAACTCATTGTGGAGAAAAAGCGTTCGGATGGGACAGTAGCACTCGAGCTGACAGCTGAAGGCAAACTTCAGGCACGGTATTGGAATATTTTCGGACGAGGAATAAAGGTGGTTAAGCCAAAACAGTGGGACAAGCTTTGGCGGGTAGTGATGTTTGATATTCCTGAGAATAAACGCCGCTTCCGCGACATATTGCGGGATCATCTGAAGCAAATTGGTTTTAAAGAGCTTCAGCACAGTGTGTTTATTTTCCCACATCCTTGCGAGCAGGAGATAGCTATGTTGGTGGACTTGTACGGCGCTACAGAGTATGTTCGCATTCTGACAGTAAAGAGAATTGATAATGGTCAGGTGCTTGAGAAAAAGTACCTTGGTGTTAGGAAGATGTAGTTTTTTTCTTATTATTTATCCTACTGCCTGTTTCACGAGTCAGACGGTCGTATATCTGGTGAAACACGGAACTTAAAAATCTAATAAGCTAAGGAGGCTAAAAGCTAAGAAGCTAGCTTCGGTTGTCCCAAACGCGTTGGACGTCGGGATGGTCGTCGAGGGCTTCCAAAAGTTTTTCGAGAGCGGGGAGGTCATTCTCGCTTGGAGTAGCAGTTTGAGAAGGGTAGTAGCCGAGGCTGGCGTTTTCACAAATCATGTTTTTGTTTCGGAAATATTCTTCCACGGACTGGAGTTTATCAATCGCGGTAATAACAACGAACACTTCGTCGGTGACAAAGAAATCATCAGCTCCTGATTCGAGCGTTTCGTTCTCGAGCGTTTCAGCGGAATATTTTTCAAGTAAGAAAGTGACGAGGCCGACACGGCGAAACATGAACGAGACGGCGCCAGTGGGCACATACTTGCCATTGGTTTTGGTCAGGATAGTTTTGATTTCACTGACCGTGCGGTTTTTGTTGTCAGTGGCTGTTTCGATGAGGAGGGCGACTTGGCCGGGTCCGTAGGCTTCGTACATGAGCTCGACAATTTGGTTCCCGTCTTTGAGTTCGCCGGTCCCGCGTTTGATGGCGCGATCGATATTGTCTTTGGGCATGTTGACGGATTTGGCAGCATCAATGGCTATTTTGAGCGAATAGTTGGAATCAGGATTGCCACCACCAGCGGCGGCTGCCACGATGATGTTGCGACCGTACTTGGTAAAGACGGCAGCTCGTTTGGCGTCGTTTACGCCTTTGGCGCGGTGGGTAGTGGCCCAGTGTGAGTGTCCGGACATATGTTGAACTTATTAGATTTTTCCGCCAGCTGGCGGATTCGTTAGCTTGTTAGGAAAGAAGTCCTTGAAAGCTTCTGTATTCTAGCCAAAGAAAAGCAAAAAGAAAACCCCCGACGGGGTTTGGGAGAAAAATAAGAACCCAGCTTATTTATTCAAGGCGGTGACGATGCCCTGCATGTCATCGCGGGTAGCCTGGCGGGCGAGGCGCATAACCTCGTCTTTTACAGCAAAGGGATCGCCGACTTGCCGGAAGATGAAATGATCTTCTTCGGAAGCGGTTTGGACGTAGACGTCCCCGAAGTTGAGCATGGTTGGGACGAGTCCATCGACAGAGGCTGTGACGTCTTGGACGCGGGAAAATCGCAGTTCACTGATATGACGGTTAAAGAGACCTTTTTGTTCAATGTTAACGATGCGTTCGTTGGTAATGATCCAGACATCGAAGTAGTAGTCGATCCAGACGAGAAATCCGAAGAGCCACAAGAACAAAAAGAGTGTGTTTTGAATAAAGTGAAAAAATGGTACTGCTCCCGCGTCGATCATATCGGGGAATAAGAGGGGAAGCGCTGAGAGGCTGCCGAGAATAAAAAACGAACACAGGACGACAAAGATGAATTGAATAACGATATTAAACCAGTGACGATGAATAATGCGGAGCACTTGTTCGTTCTCGTGTTGCCCTTGGAAGTGATGGCGACCTAGTTTGAGAGAGGGGAGCATAGGGAAGAGTTAGAGAAAAGCGAGTGGGAAAAATTTCTCGATTGGAAGGGAAAAAAACAGAACCGCGTTGGTGAAAAGAAGAATGGTAAAAACAGTAACAAAAAAAAGAGTGGTGAAGACAGCGGATTTGCGATCAAGAGAGTAGCGCAAAAGATGGAAGACAACAAACAACGCTGTCATGACATAGCAGAGAAAGAGGACTGTATAGAGAAGACCAAGGACGAGGCGCATATTTTTATTTTTGTTGCTTCTGGTATTGTATCATCGGAGTGCACCGTCCACAATGATTTTTAGATTAGCCGATAGACGACCACTGGTGTTCGAAGATGCTTTTGAGCGTACGGAAGATACGGTCGCTCTCAATGATGAGACTGGTTTGTTCAGAGAAAGACATGATGCCAATTTTATTGCGACCGTAGAGGTTGATTTCAACGAGGAGCGGAAAGGCTTCAGCATCGATGAGTTTGGTGCGCCGGAGCGAGGTGGTGTCTTCACCCTGGTACTGCTCCATGTAAGGGAGCTTGGGGGCGATGGCTCGGACCCAGATTTTTTTCTCAACCCGTCGAGGGAGATAGTACCCATTCAAAAAATCAAGATCGAAGGCGGAAATTGCTTCTTCAGCCACCCAGGCCAAGAGTTCTTGGTCTTTGTACTTGAGGGTGTCTTTGTAGACCTCTTTGATACCCTCTTTCCCCTCGTAAAAGCGGATTTTTGGCTTGTTATCAAGGAAATTGGCGATAGAGAGGAGTTCGGGGAGCATTTTTCGCAGGGTTTCCTTCTTTTCTTCCAGTTTTCCCTCGAGAGTGCGGGGATCTTCAGCAAAATAGAGGGATTTTTTGCCTTTTTTGATACTCCCCACCAAGCCGGACTTTTTGAGGTTTTCGACCACATCATAGAGGGTGGTGCGCTTAATAGTGGACTTTTTGGCAAGAGCACCAATAGTTGCCTCACCAAGCTCAAGGAGAGCGATGTAGACGTGGGATTCTTTTTCGGTGAGCCCAAAGGCTTCAAGGTTTCTCGATTCCATAGATTCGAATAAAGTGTCGGTAAAAGGGTCGACAAATAAAGTATAGTAAAGAGAGATAAAAAAGTCAATAAATAAAGCAAAATATAGGAATGTTTCATAATAAATACTGAATACTATGACCCTATTATTGACACATTGCAAAAAATCGGGTATACTGTGTCGTTACCTTGAAAGAGGTAATGAGTTCCTTGAAACCTATCTGGCACATGCCACACCCGCTCCTCGGGGTTTTTCTGGGGATGGAGATAGTCATGAAGATTCTGGTCATCGACGACACTGCGGTTCACCTCGACGCCGCTCGGCAGACGCTCGACGGTCACGACGTGACCTACTGCGCCACCCACGAGCAGGCCGTCGATCTGCTCTCGGTGCGGTACGACGAGGCGCGCAAGGACCAACTGTGCAAGCAGTACCAAGCGCAGGGCCTCAAGTTCAATGAGTACTACGACAAGGTGCTCGTTGAAACCCGGCTCCCGTACTGGGACGTGGTGCTCACGGACCTCCTCATGCCGGCGGGCTCCATGGCCCAGGGCGGCGTGGGTCTCCAGTACGTCGGTCAGGAGATGGCCGTCGGCTGGGCACTCGCCCTCCAGGCGGCCAAGGAGGGGGCCAAGTACGTGGCAGTGGTGACGGATACCAACCATCACCATCACCCGGCCAGTGCCATGCTCGATGACCTCAACGGCCACTTCTTCACGATTGATGGGGCCCGGGTGCTCATGACGAACTACGTTTTTCTGGTGGGTATCACTGGTACGGAAACGACTTGCACCGAGTGTGGTGGATCCGGCAAGGTGATGTCGCGAGGCAAGGAGTACAGCTGCCATAGCTGTACCAAGGGCCAGGTCTTTGCCAAGAAGGGCAAGAACTGGGGCCAGATCCTCGAGCAAATGCTCAAGGGTCCCAGCCAGGAATGATGGGCGCCAGATAGGCAGTACGGGCGACGCCAGTAACAACTCGCGTCGCCCCTCTTTCAAAAGATTGTTCATCAAGAATCTTATGAAAGGGAAATGTTTCCCGATGTTCTTTTTCAAGGAGAAACGCATGAAGGTTTTCATTGCCATTACTATGGGGTCGGGCGAAGCTTCGCCAGTGAAGCGGGCTATCGCATGCATTTGCGAAGTCGCTCATCACCAAGTCGTTGAGTCTATCGACGAGGCGGAGTTGGTGGTTACGGACTCCTCAAAGGACGCGCTCAGCGTCTTGAAGGGGAATGAAATCGTCCGGGTCGCCATCATGACCTATCGCAAGGACGAGGAAATCGGCGCTTGCGCTCTGCAAAGGGCGTACGCCGGTCGAGTGGATGTCTGTCCGCTCCTCGACAACGAGGGCAATATCGCGGTCTATCTCATCAAGAACCAAGGAGAAGTGAAATGAAGATCTTGCTTGTTGACGACACCAAGAAGCACCGGGAAGCTGGCAGTGCCGACCTCACGGCTCTCGGGCACGACGTCGTGGCATTCGACAACTACGAGTCGGTGCTCGCGATGCGACCCGAGACGCTTGCTTCCTTTGATGCGGCGTTGCTCGACCTCCTCATGCCGACCGAATACTGCGGAGCGCTCGGCGGTGCAGGGCTCGAGTTCCTCGGTCAGTCGTTCGCCATCGGGTATGCACTCTCGGTGCACCTCGCACGTTCCGGCGTGCGGTTCACGATGGTGGCAACGGATATGAACCATCACCACCATCCGGCGGCTAGTCTGATGGACACGGTCTCTGGTTCGTTCCGAGTCAATGACAACCGTATCTTGTGGACCCATGCCCCGATGAAAGATGTCGACGGCGTTCGGGTCAAGGATTGGTCGGCGGTGTTGACCCGCGTGCTGACGACATGAAGTGGTAGGTACTGGCGAGGAGGAAGAATCTTCCCCTCGCCTCCCTTTCAGAAATTTCTTTCCCAAGAAGTTTGTGAAAGGGAAATATCCCGAATGTTCTTTACAAGATTGTTCCGCGAATTATTCGCTACCCGCTCCTCGGGGTTTTTCTGGGGATGGAGAGAGTCATGAAATTGGAAAAGTTGATTCTTCGCAACCCGGTAGCTTTCATCTTGGTGATGGTGCTGCTTCCCTCCATTATTGCCTTTGTGGCAGTCGAGACGGGGGTTATTGCACCAGGATCAGATAAGCTGATGGGACCGTATTACTACGTGAAGGGGGTGACGTTTACAATTACTCTTCTCTCGTTCGGTCTCTCGATTTTCCTCCTTCAAGTTGCCGCCTGCTTTACAGTAGAAGAAAAAGTGGAAGTGACGGAAGTGTTTGAGGTGGTACCAAGCAAAGAAGTGACCGGAGCACAGGAAACACTCCGACTCGTCAACAACGAACCTCGATAAGGAGAACGACATGACACTCCTCGTAGTGGTAGTAGTTGCGAGTCTTGTGTATTACTTCACAGAAAGAATCTGGACGTTAGAAACCATCGTTGGTCCAGATGATCTGTGGAAGTGGCAGGCGGGACGGATACTGTTTATCACTTCGTTCGTCTGCGGATTTGTGGTCGTGGCGATTTGGGGTGAGTGGTGGGAAACAGTGGTCGCTCTTGTATGGTTTAGCGGAACGATAAAAGAGCCGATGCAAGATCTCATCTTGTACTGGAAAGATCAATAATCCCCACCAAGTAGGTAGTTCGGGCGACGCAAGTAACACTTTACGTCGCCCCTCTTTCAAAAGATTGTTTCGCAAGAATCTTTTGAAAGGGAATCCGCCAGCCGGTGGACCCGATGTTCTTTGTTATCTAATTACGCGAATCATTCGCAACCCGCTCCTCGGGGTTCTGGGGATGGAGAAATGAAATGGAAGTACTCAGTCGATACAGTGCACTCTATGCCAACGTCCCGCTTTTTGGTGGAGCGGAATGGAAGTCGCTTGGCATCGACGAGTTGGTGGCTCTGCATGTTTCGGCTCTTGAAGGCATTCAGGCTTTGAGAACTGAAGAGAGGGATAAGGCCATCGCAGAAGAGCAAGCCAAGCTGTGGATTGTCCGCAAGTTTCGGGCACTGCGCGGCTGGGCACCGCCGGTGGTGCCAACGAGGCAGGAGCTGTTCCGGGCGATGATTGCGCGTGCATCTGACCTGTCACAGTGGATGACGACGACTCAATATCGCGATTTCTACGCTGGCAGTGACATGAGCGCTTTCATTCGTGGGCCGGCGGCAGTGAGTCGAGAACTGAAGCGATTGGCCGAACTGGAAAAGTGATGACACGATAAAACTTTGGGCTCGTACGAAACAACGTATGAGCCCTTTTCTTTTTTGTGAAATTTTTATACTTCTGTGTTAGGAGTCGGAAGAGATGGCTTGCGGGCTGCTACGGTAATTTTTTGCATGCCCTCTGGATAGAGTTCACTTGGTTTGGTAGTCCAGTGGAGGATATGGATGTCTTCGAAGCCAGTGAGACGAAGGAGAAACCGAAGCTCTTTCTCATCCATAAGGTAAGCTATATAGCCATGTTCGGCATCGCCGTACCAACCATCTTCGAGACCGGGATTGGTGCGAGCGGGCTGATCGAAAGCGATAGTACCACCGGGCTTCAGTGCTTCGTGAGCGGAACGGAGTGACGTGAGGGCATTGCCGAGGCCGTAGGCTTCGAGGAAAGAATGCCAGCCATAATAGACAGCGTCATAACTCTCTTTTTCTACTGCATCATGATAGTCAATAATGTCACCTTTGGCGTAGCGAAGGTTTTTGGTTCTTCCTTTGGTTTTTTTGGCGCGTTTGAGAAGAGTAGGACTAGCGTCTATGCCTGTCACATCAAATCCAGCCTGAGCCAGAGGTTTGGCGAGTCGGCCATAGCCACTGCCAACATCGAGAAGTTTCTTGGCGCCCGTTTTTTCAAAAAGTGACTTAAGCAGAGCGAGTTCTTTTTCAGTGTCCGAAGTTTGTTCGGAACGATTCTCAATCTGATCAACCACCGAAGCATAAAATTCTGATTTGTTGCGGCGAAGTCGTTCGGTGGCAATTGATGCGGGACTGGTGCGGATATGTTTGGCCAAAGTGACGAGATCTGTCAGTTCCAGAGGAGAAAGTTCTGCGAGAGCGGCGTCAGCCCCAGCTTTGCGCATGGCGTCTTGATAGCGTCTACTTTTTCCGACAGCGACGATGAGTGGTTGGAGGAGGCGCTCTTCAGCAGCTTCACTTTCGACATCGCGCAGGTATTCATCCTTTCGCTCATCAATAATTTTTTTGAGGGCGGTAAAAATAGTTTCAATTCTGGTTGTTTCATTTGATTCAGTCGTATGGGAAAATTTTTGTACCGCTTCCGCAAGTGATCGGTGATAGGCAAGGTAGTCGGCCTCGTCGGCAAAGCCGTTTGGTCTCTTTTCTCCAAGGTTGTTTTGGCGAAATCGTTCGAGCTCCCGCTTAGGTGAAAACGTACTATAATAAGCGATAGCATTTCGAATACGCCCAGGTGTCACGACTTGCCGTAATTTGGTATCGTCACCGGTCCGTACGTATTCATCGAACGCTTTCCCCGAAAGGGCCCAGTCGTGGTTGCTGTGATCAAAGAGACAACTTGCAATATACCTAACGACAAGTTGGTTAGTTACTTCCTTTTTTTCAAGAGATACATGAGCGTATGCATCACCGAGAATATGTAGATGTAGGAATTCCTCTTCCCAATCACCGTCGATTCGTTCACCAGAGGGGAAATGATGATAAAGCGTAGACTCGGCCGTCTTACGGATGTCGCGCACGGTTTGGACTTCGCTTTGGATATACGAGCGCCCAAGTTCACTCTCCGGCTCCAAGTCGATATAGCCGGCGTCACCGGAAACGACGATCAAATCGGGAAGCATATTGGCATGAACTTCCCCATAGCGGGGAAACGCAGTGGTGAGAATGTGGTGGAGTTCGTGCTGAGACAAGACAGTTACCGCATTAAAGCGCTCGTCATGGTTCCGGTCTGTAGGATTGAGGGAAGAACGTAATGTTTCAGCATCAGGCAATGGAGCGCCCGTATGATGTGACATTTGAGTCTGAATCATCCATACGTTAAAGTTTTTGGGCGCCATTTCGCGACCAGTGGTTTGTTCATAGCGCTGACGGTCTCGATCAGCGAGAAAGGGTCGAATCTCGGTTGGTTTTTTTTCGGGCAAAACGACATTGGAAGGAAGTTCCCAAACATTCTTTGGCATACGATTTTTGTTTTTCTACAACAGTTTGTCTTGGTGATCGCGAGGCATTTTCATCCCAAGATGCGTGAAGCCAGCTTCGGTGACGACACGGCCACGGGGTGTGCGGGCGAGAAATCCGAGTTGAATGAGGTAGGGTTCATAGACGTCTTCGATGGTTTGAATTTCTTCACCAGTGACGGCAGAGAGAGCCTGGATACCAGCTGGTCCACCTTTGAATTTGGTGATGAGGGTATGGAGGATATGGCGGTCGGTCGGTTCGAGCCCGAGATGATCGATCTCGTAGAGGTCGAGTGCTTCACGAGCTAGTTTTCCGGAAATTGTAATTTCGTTTTTGACTTCGGCGTAGTCGCGTACGCGCTTCAAGATGCGGTTGGCCACACGTGGGGTCTGACGGCTACTGCGTGCTATTTCACCGGCACCGGTTTCATCGAGACCCATGCCAAGGATACCAGAAGAGCGTTTCACAATCTTTTCGATATCTTCTGGGGTATAGAATTCCAAGCGATGCGTCGAACCGAAGCGGTTACGGAGTGGATTGGAAAGTGAACCGAGACGGGTGGTAGCGCCGATGAGTGTAAAGCGGGGGAGGTCGAGCTGAATAGTGCGAGCGGCCGGGCCCTTGCCGATGATGATGTCGAGCTTGTAATCCTCCATAGCAGGATAGAGGACTTCTTCAATCATTTTATTCAAGCGATGGATTTCATCAATGAAGAGTACGTCGCCATTTTCGAGATTCGTGAGGATTGATCCGAGGTCGCCGACCTTTTCGATAGCAGGACCAGAAGTGACTTTGATACCGACACCCATTTCGCGGGCGATGATGTGAGCAAGCGTCGTCTTGCCCAATCCAGCAGGACCGTAGAGGAGCACGTGGTCGATGTTTTCTGTGCGCTTTTTGGCAGCTTGGATAAATATATCGAGGTGACGCTTGATTTTGTCTTGGCCGATGTAGTCGCCGAAAGTCTGAGGACGGAGGGTGTTATCGAGACTTTGTTCCTCAAGGGGCTCTGCTTCAGTGGAGGTGGTGGAGGTGGAGTGAATCATAGTGAGAAAATGCTCAAATAAGGGAAAAAAACTGTTTACTGCACATTCAGTGTAGCACGAGTTGACAAAGAAACAAAGACATGCTATTATCAGGGGTCGCTTAAAAAACAAGGAAGAGTCTGACATGGTTCAGGCACTGCTTCACATGTAGACAATTGGGGGTTTCTATCTTTTATCCTCAATCACGGAATTGTTGCCAAGATCCGGGTAGGGTGGTTTCGGCTGCGCTATACCTCGACACCTTTCCTTCCCTCTCGCTCCTATGCTTGAGGATTTGTCTACAGCTGAAGCGGTTTCAAGCGATAAAAAACTCCTATTGATTATTCAAGGGAGTTTTTTTATTGGCAGAGTAAAGTCGGTGCCTGCTATTTTTTCCCTGTCTGGGTACTTTTAGCAAGCGTCTCTTGGATACCAGCATCAGAGAGAATGTCATCATAGAGACTTTGGAGGGATTCTTCTTTTCCAGCACTAGCCCAAACTTCGTCCATGGTTGTTAGTCCATCAATTACTTTCAGTATGCCATCTTGAGACATGGTAAGCATCCCGTCTTCGATAGCTGTTTTTCGAATTTCAGATTCCTGAACTCTGTCGATAATAAGGGTAGCCATGCGTTCATTGACTGGGATAACCTCGAAGATTCCTTTGCGACCGCGGTATCCTGCCAAACTACACTCGCTACACCCTTTTGGTTTGTAGAGAGTAGGAATATCTTCAGGTATAATAACACCTGCTTTTGGTGATACGAACGAAAGTATTTTCTTGATGGCGGTAACTGTTTTTTTGGCGGGGGCATAAGCAACCTTACAGTGTGGACAGAGGATACGGACGAGACGCTGGGCGATAAAAATGGATACCCCTGTTGCAACAGCTTCTGGTTTGGCTCCGAGCTCTATGAGGCGAGCGATAGAAGCGGCAGCACTATTGGTATGAAGCGTTGAGAAAACGAGGTGACCTGTGAGCGAAGCATCGATGGCAATTTCTGCCGTTTCTTCGTCTCGAATTTCACCAATAAGAACGATGTCAGGATCCTGACGCATGATAGCTCGCAACCCCTGAGCAAAAGTGTAGTCCTTGTTTTTGGACACCTCTGTCTGGATAATACCAGGAAGCATGTATTCAACGGGATCTTCAATAGTAACAATCTTGAGCGATTCATCGTTCACATTATTAAGAAGACTATAGAGGGTCGTTGTTTTTCCTGAACCAGTCGGGCCAGTATTGAGGATCATCCCGTTTGGCTTTTCAGTTTGGCGCATCACAGAATCGTACGCGTTCCCTCGTAGCCCTAGCTCTTCAACTGGAACGAAAGCCTCTTCCCCGGTTAAGAGGCGCATGTTGACACTTTCACCGTAGTTTCCAGGAATAATGTTAACGCGGATGTCGATATGGTGATCACCGAGTTCGATGGAAAAATGTCCATCCTGAGCCTGATTGCGGATGTTTATTTTCATTTTAGCCATCATTTTGACCCGTGAGATCGCGAGTTGGTACACAGCTCCGGGGAGCGTGCCGACTTCCTGGAGGATACCATCGATTCGGTAGCGCAAGCGGACATTGTCTCGGAATGGTTCAAAGTGGATATCACTGGTACGGAGTTTATAAGCCCCAGCCAAAATAATTTCTAGTACTCGTGATGTTGGAATGCCGGAGGCATCTTTATTGAGTTGGATGAGTTCACCGAAATCTTTCTCAAATTTTTCGAGATCGGCTCCTGAAAGTGACACGTGAAGGAAGTCGAGGTTTTCGATGAGCGGTTTTTTATCATACTCCATCCAGGCTTTTTCTATGGATGGCTGGGAGACCAAGAAAAAATCAGCTTCCAGATTTCTTTCTTGAGCAAAAGTTGTGAGGAATTCTTTGGCTTCGTTGTTTTCTGGATCAGTTATACCGATGCGGAGTTTCGGTTTGTCTTTTTGAAACAAAACAGCCCCGAAGCGGACAGCATCATCTTTGGGAAGAAGAAAGAGAACATCAGCATCCAGTGGAAAAATGGCAAGGTCGAGATAGCGCATCCCGTACTCTGCTGCTTTGAGAGCGGTTTCTTCCTCTATGGATTTAGCACGCATTTTGTCGAGGATGGCCTGGGTTTCACCTCCGTTACTCAGTGTGAGAGCTGGTTCTGGTCGGACTATTTTAACCATAAGGGAATGTTGATGTTTAGGATGGTTCTCTTTTTTTATATTGTAGCGCAATTCTCTCCTTACAAGCAAAAAACCCGCCTGGTAGATGAGCGGGTTTTGTTTGTTGTGGCTGAGCTTATTGTGTATGGAGGAGTCCCTGAAGTTTTTCTATGGTGAGACGCTCTGCTTCGTCGAGACTGCTTAAAGCGAGAGCAAATTCAAGGGTATCACCATGAATAATACCTTCTTCAAAGCGTTCTGCGAGAAGAGCAAGGCTTTCCCCACTGGAAGCTTTGATCAATCCACGAATTTGGGTATGACTTTCTGGATAGAGAATCATAAAATAGTTACCCGAAGAATAATTGCCACGTATTTTTTCGAGGACGCGTGGTAGGTCGGTAGCGACCGCGCGTGACTGAACCAGATCCTCGATGCTGACGAGCGCCCAGATGAGCTTGAGATTCTCATTCCATTTGACCTGGGCCATGACTCGTCCCCAGAGTTTCAAGAGATGAAGAGGCTGCGTCTTGTAAAGAGAGCGGATGATTTTTTGCTGATCAGCTCCTTTGTCCATGAGTCGGGATGCAATCTGAAGGGCTTTCGGGGTAGTGTTCTTTTTTTGAAAACTTTCGGTGGCACTAATAATACCAGTGAGGAGCGTTTCACTGACCTGCTCATTCATTTTTTCGAGGGTGCTCTTTTCCATGATTTCTGCGAGGATTTCGGCATTCGAAGAAGCAGTGATGTCGACCAGATTGACCTGACCAAAGAGCTCATTGTCGGAGTGGTTATCAATATTAATGATAGGCACTTCATAAAAGATATCTGGATTTTCTTCATAGACCTTGCCCAGGTGTTCTTTGTCGGGAGAACCGACGACGATAGCCAGGTCGAATTTGAATTTTGCCGGAATGAATGAAAAGTCACGCGGATCGATAGCGCCGTTTTCTGGTGTCAGATAGATGCGGAGTTCTTCGGGAGAGGTTTCCGTTCGAACGTTCAATATCTTGTTGCGAGTGGTGCTAAATGTCAGGACGAAGTCTCGTGCCCCAGTGATCGAGGGGAGGAGGTTTTCTGGTTCGCCAATGAAGGAAAGAACTTCTTTGTCGGTGGTGACATTCTCTCCAGCGAGAGAGGCAACTTTACCGATTTGTTTTAAGAAAAAAGCCAAAGCAAAAGCAGTAGCGACCGTATCACGGCTGGGGTAGCTCGGGATAATGATAAGCGGTGCCGTCGTCTTTTTGAGGAGTTCTTCAAATTGCTGAGCTGGGGTGAAAGACATACAGAAAAATAGGATTGTCAGAAATTGATAAGTAATCAAAGGTACCAGAGAAAGACACAGGTGTCAAACCCGATCGCTTTGCATTCGGACAGGCTCGTCTCGCTCGTCAAAATGGCCTGTTTACGCTAGGATACAGGCAATGAACAATATGATCACAACTCATTCCGCTGAAGAAACCCGAGACTTTGGTAAAAAGTTAACCGGAGAGATTTTGCCTGGGACACTTCTGTGCCTCTCTGGTGATTTGGGCGCGGGCAAAACAACCTTGGTGCAGGGACTTCTCGAAGGGCTCGGAGCGAAGCGTCCCTACGTCAGTCCGACATTTGTCATCATGAAACAGTATGACTTGCTCTCTCCCAGTATCACTGGTATCACGCGCGTCTATCATGCGGATGCTTACCGAGTGGAAGCCAAGGATTTCACCGAAATTGGTTTTGCTGAATGGTGTGCAGACAAACAGGGATTGGTAATTTTGGAGTGGCCCGAGCGCATCACCAACATTCTTCCGGAGAAAAAAGTAGATATCGTGCTTACTTCGATTTCAGAAACAGAGAGAAAAATAAAAATTATAACTCAGTAGAGAGATGTCGTTATGGAAAAACATCCGAAAATTTTGGTCTTGCTCGATGGGAATGCGTTGATACATCGGGCGTATCATGCTCTGCCACCACTGACCACTAAAAATGGTGAGACGGTGCAGGCGGTGTATGG
>JAGOOJ010000045.1 GCA_017992575.1 Candidatus Moraniibacteriota bacterium
AGTCGAAGAATTGGTCTTTTTTCTCCTACTCGGCTGCTTCTACTTCTGCTTCAACAGCCACACCAACTTCTTTGGATTTTTTCATGATAGCTTTTTCCAACTCATTCATGAGTTTGCCATTTTCTTTCAAAAAAGTTTTGGCACTCTCACGTCCCGCTCCGAGTTTGACTTCACCGTAAAGGAATGAATTGCCGGATTTTTTGAGTACTCCGTACTTCACTCCGGAGTCGAGGAGATCACCAGCCAAAGAAATTCCCTCATTGTACATGATGTCGAATTCAGCCGTTCGAAATGGGGCTGCCACTTTGTTCTTGACCACTTTCACTTTGACCAGGTTCCCGACCACTTCTTCACCCTTCTTGATCTGGGCACTACGCCGGACCTCCAAACGAACAGACGAATAGAACTTGAGCGCTTGGCCACCAGTCGTCGTTTCAGGATTGCCAAACATCACCCCAATTTTCATACGAATCTGGTTGATGAAGATAACGGTTGTATTGGAATTGGCAATGATAGCGGTCAGTTTACGCAAAGCCTGCGACATGAGGCGCGCCTGACGTCCCACGTGTTGGTCCCCCATTTCACCCTCAATTTCCGCCTTCGGTACCAGGGCTGCTACCGAGTCGATAACGATAACATCCACCATATTGGAACGCACCAGTGTCTCCACAATATCGAGGGCCTGTTCCCCAGTGTCCGGTTGCGAAATGAGCAGGTCGTTAATCTTCACTCCAATACGTTTGGCATACTCCGGATCGAGCGCGTGTTCAGCATCAACGAAAGCAGCTACTCCCCCAGCTTTCTGGGCATTGGCGACGATATGAAGCGTCAGAGTGGTCTTTCCCGATGACTCTGGTCCATACACTTCTACAACCCGACCCCGAGGCACCCCTCCGATACCGAGTGCGATATCGAGCGATATCGAACCGGTGGGGATGGCTTCTACATCTACCTTTTTCACATCACCTAACTTCATCATCATCCCCTCACCATACTTTTCTTCGATAGCATCGAGCACGGTATCAATTTTGCTCTTGCTTCCTTTTTCTCCTGCCTCCTGTTTGACCTTCGCCATACGAGTGGTGTGTTTGTTGTTTACTCTACTTGCATACTACCATACACCAGAAACTTCGTCTACTCTCCCCCAGATCTCCCAGTGGGAAGAAAAAGAATATCAGCCACCGCTCCTTTTTCTAAAGAGAGGGACTCCGCTTCACTACTGCCTCTTTTTACCCAGGTTGCTTCACCATGATTCGAGGTAATTCTAATCCCGTCTTTTCCTTCAAATGTTTTAGTTTCACCGGAAGGAAGAATTCCCTGAAACACTACCATCCCATCTGCCACGACTTGGAGGGAGAGAGGGAGAGAACGAGCCATAACCTCTATTTGAAATGTTTCCTTGGCAACGAGTGCTTGAGAACTCTGATCCCTAGGAAGAGCCTCGTCTGGAGTATAGTGAGCCTCGACAGACAAAACAACAGATTTTTCCTTTTGAAAACGATTAATCGTTCGGAGGCTGACAGCATTAACTCCAGGTTCCAAAACCAGTTCCTCCTGAAACAACCCATCAGCATCAACAAATATTCCCTGGCCATTGAGCGTGACCTGTGATCCACGATCTGTCTTGCCAGACAGTATTACTGCACTACTCTCTATCACTGAACCATTATCCGGAGCAAAGACT
This sequence comes from Candidatus Moraniibacteriota bacterium, assembly GCA_017992575.1. Taxonomy (GTDB): domain Bacteria; phylum Patescibacteriota; class Minisyncoccia; order Moranbacterales; family UBA1568; genus UBA1568. The sequence goes on from JAGOOJ010000045.1 coordinate 1,685, forward strand.
ACCAGTAATGGCTCATGGGCAAAACTCTGAAACTCCCGGTAAAGATAGAAAAACGCCCCAAAAAGAAGCAGTCCGATCACTCCAATAATGATCGTCCGAGAAGTGACTACAAGCGAAACAGGCGCCAAGGAAAAAGCCGCTTCTTTTTTCTTGGTTTCGTGTCCGAGATTCGCCTGAATATTTCGTTCGCGCTCGTAGAGTTTGACCAAGGCTTGTTCCTCAATATTGAGGTAACGGGCATAGCTTCGAAGAAATCCCCTGACATAGACATCCGCCGGCAACTTTTCATACGCCCCACTCTCCAAAAGCTCGAGATACTTCACCTGGATACGGGTGGCTTTGGAAACATCCTGGAGACTCATACGGAAATCGCCCCGTAATTTCTTCAGCTTTTCTCCGAGCGTCAGAGACTCGACTTTCTTTCTGGTAAATCCGGATTCCACCATACCGATATCAGCTTATAGCTTTCAGTTCTTAGTTCCTCACTTGAAAAAATATCCGTAGCCTTCCTAACAGCTATCAGCTAACACCTAAAAGCTGACTAGGCTTGCCACTTATCGCGCTCCGCCTGATCAGACAGCGGATCATCACCATACTGCTTCTCCCCTTCTTCTTTCACTACGGACGATTCGGGTGATGCGGAAAGGAGCACTTTCTTCTTTCCATCTACCATCCCGATTACTCCATTTTCTTCGAGCAAATGCATGATCCGAGCCGCTCGTGGGTAGCCAATCCCAAAGGTCGTCTGGAGGTTGGTCGTCGAAGCCCGTCCAGTCTGAATAACGATACGCTTCACTTCTTCATACAGATCGTCGGACTTTCCCCCTTCATCTATGGCATTCATTGCATCCGTGATACTTCCGGCTTCATTGCCCTCTTCGAAATCATCCCCAATCTCGTCTTCGCCCAAGTCCTGTTTTTGTTTCTGCAAAAAGGTAGTAACCCGCTTCACTTCATCATCAGAAACAAATACTCCCTGAATACGACGCATTTCCTTGCCATCAGCAGCGGCATAGAGCATATCGCCGTTCCCCAACAATTTCTCAGCACCACTGGCATCGAGAATCGTCCGTGAATCGATATGGCTCTTCAACTGAAATGAGATACGCGCCGGAATGTTCGCTTTGATCAGTCCAGTAATAACCGTCGCTTCTGGTCGTTGGGTAGCGAGGATCAGATGAATACCCACCGCTCGAGAGAGCGATGCCAAACGGACAATGAGCACTTCCACTTCTTTCCCATGGGTCGCCATGAGATCGGCCATTTCATCAATCATGATGACAATATAGGGCATCGGAGGAAAAAATTCTTCTGTCACTCGCCCTGTTTCAGCATCAATAATACGTCGTTTCTCCCCCTTTTCGGTCAATTCGTGATAAGCCTGAACATCCTGTACCCGAGCCTCTTCGAGAATCTTGTAGCGATGATCCATCTGTCCGGTTGCCCAGCGGAGAACATTCACCACTTTTTTACTCTCCACCACCACATCAGTTTTCAAATGAGGAATCCCCTTGTATCGAGAGAATGATACGCGCTTTGGATCAACCAGAATAAGCTGTAAATCTTCGGGAGAATTCTGATAAAGCAATGACAGAAGGAATGTGTTCATACACACACTTTTCCCAGAACCGGTACGACCGGCAATGAGAATGTGTGGCATCTTGGCCAAATCCGCCACGACGTGTTTTCCAGCCACATCTTCCCCAAGTACCACCATCAAATCAGAACGGCGCTTCTTCCATTCATCACTCTCCAAGACCGCCTTCAAACGTACTGTCGCCACCGACTGATTCGGCACTTCGATACCAATGAGCGACTGCCCTGGAATCGGCGCTTCAATACGGACACTCTTGGCAGCCAGAGCCAGAGCCAAATCACTATTGAGGGTGGTAATACGCGAAAGTTTGACACCAAACGCCGGACGGAACGTATACTGAGTCACCGTAGGGCCCACGCGCACTTCGCCCGGCTCCACCTCAATACCAAAATGCTTAAGCGTACTCTGAATAATGTGTTTATTACGCTCCGTATCACCCCCCACTGCCTGACCTGTCGTTGATTCCAACAAATCTGCCGGCGGAAGTTCCCAAGCATAACTCCTACGACGCAAACTCCTTTTGGGACGGATGTAGGCAGGCACCAAAACGGTTTCTTCTTCATTTTCCAAAACCTCTCCCTGCGATACTTCTTCACCAGGAAATTCGATTTTACTAATATTGTGTTCAGCAAGCACTACCTGTGCTGGGAGCGATTCTGCCACCACACTCGGTTCAGCATCTTCCTCGGCCAGTGGTGAAGAAAGAAGCTCCGGTGCTTCTCCACTTACTTCTCCTTCTTCGTCTGGTTCACCCTCACTCTCTGACTTGCCAAAGCGTGACTGCATTTTTTCGAAGGTATGCACAAGCGACATATTGAACGCAGCAATCATACCAACAAAAAAGAGTGCCAAAGCAATGAGTGTTCCCGCAATCTTGCCCGTGAAATTAAGGAGGACATAGGCAAAACCAAATCCAATATACCCGCCACCCTCGCCATCTTGTGCCACGGCGAGTAATTCTTTGGTGGTTTCCCCACTATACAAATGAATGAGTCCGAGGAGTGAGCAAAATCCCATTACCAGACCAATAAATTTAACAGCATCTGCCAATGTCGTGGTGCGATGTTTGAGAAACATAAACGCAGCAGCCAAGAGCACCAGCGGAAGAAACCACTTCCCGAAACCAAGAAGCATTCCGAGTGCCATATCGAGCCAGACCCCCAAAACGCCCGCGGCATTAAAAAAACCAAGCAAAAAAAGAATGGCCAGCACAAACAAAAAAACCGCAACAATGCTCCGTTTGGCGTCGCTATGGAGTATTTCGTCCCAACGAAATCCTTCTTCCTCTCCCTCCTTCGGTCCCCCTTTTTTCTTTCGTCCCATATTTTTTGAATATCGCGATAATACTGGCAGTATAGCACAAAATGAAGCCTCATTTCAAAAGAAAAAACGGGTTAAAAAACCCGTTTTTTCTCTTCTGTATCAAAAAAATCTCTTGGCCACCCCTCTCCAAAAACCTGAGGTCTCTTTCTCGGGCTTTGGTTCAC
>JAGOOJ010000012.1:0-13865 GCA_017992575.1 Candidatus Moraniibacteriota bacterium
CCCCGAGTTTGTCGAAGGGTGTTTTTTTGTGGGCGAGTGACTCGAACAGGGAAAGGGGTCGGGGAAACGGGAGTTTCACCGTGAGCGGAGAGCAGTCCGCCTAGGGCGGACGCTGAGAACGGATGCGTTCTCAGAGCGAAGCTGTTCGACTGTCCGGTCGTCCCTGCACAATTCAAAACCCGGCCCAAGTGGTCGGGTTTTGGTTTTGGCGAGAAGGGTTGACATTTTGAAGTATCTTGTTAGAATGGGAACCAAGTTCCTTGTAGGTCGGTTCTGAGTTTTCATCGCAACCTCTCATTCGAAAGGAAAGTCTATCGAATATCTCTTCAGCTATCGCCTGCCCGTCATGGCATCCGTCGCGCTCTTCTTCTTGTCTGTGGCCCTCGCGCAGCAGGACATAGTCGCCTCGGATCGCTCGTCGGACGGCCAGGCCAGGCGGGCCGGTGAAGGATCGCCCTTGAATCCTGACCCGGTCGCGCTCGCAGTCGCCATCGCCGAGCACGTGGCTCCGGTCTACGGAATGCTAGCACTGGGGCGTGAGGCGCTCCAGAAGATGGTGACCCTCTGTGTCATTCGCAACAAGCGTGGCTTTGAAGGGCCACAGAACGAGGAGTGAGAAGATGTTCCACTGCCGAGATCCCTCGCAGTAAGCGGAGCAGTGCTTCGCTGTAAGAGCAAGTATTCCTAATCTGAGAGACCAGTTTCGGTCTCGATCGCCTAGGTGACGGCGACTACCCGCAAGTACTGGTAACACAGACTCCGCCCGGTAGAGAGGGTTACTTGTTGCGTGATGCAGGAAAAACGTTGCACGCACGCACACACAAAGAAAATACCACCTCGACAAAAGGTGGTGTCAGTGGGCCCCGAGCAGAGCATGTCTCTCCGGGGCCCTTCAACTTTTTATTTAAAACTCTAGCTTCTGATTCTGCTCATAGAAAAACACCCGCAAGGGTGTTTTTCTATGATTCCTTCTGGACTATTGAATTTTTTCCGGGGTTGTTGGGATATTTTCTGTAAGAGCTGTTTCCGGAGTTTTTTTCTTTCGGACGATGGCTACTACTGTATAGAGTACGATGAGTGCTAGGCCACCGAGACTGCTTATCCAAACAATATTCCAGGGAAGAGGAGCTTCGTCTTCTGTCTGAAGAAGTGGTCGCTCGGGAATGCTCTGTGCTTCGAGTGGATTGGAATGAGCCAGGACTTCATCGGTATCAGAAAAATTATCACCATCCGTATCAGCGTTATGAGGATCGGTGTGATAGGTGTCAGTTTCGGCTTGGTCAGTCAGGCCATCAGCGTCACTATCTTTGACAGCTGCCTGGGCTGATCCTGTAGCGAGCGTGCCCGCGATGAATGTCATGAGCCAGAATAATTTATTTGTCTTCTTTCCAAACATAGGGTTTTGCATACTGATTAATATGTACGGCTCCTGTGTGTTCGATAAAAATGGCTGGGAGGTGATGTTGTTCTGCTATGGTCTGACCGCGTTCTTTCCCGGCGATGAAGAGTGTTTTGGCAAAGACATCGGCTGAAACAGTGGTGTCGGCGATGACGGTAACGGAGAGAAATTCGGTCTTGGCGCTTTTTTGGGTAGTCGGGTCGATGATGTGGTGCTGTTTCACTCCATCTTGGATCCAGTGTCGGCGGTTACTGCCTGAAGTAGCGACAGCGGTATCGGTGAGGAGGAGGAGGGCGGGGGATGCTTGTTCGGAGTGCGGATGTTCCACGTCAATCGCCCAGTACGGGTACTCTTCTTTTTTGTTGACACCTTTGACAAAGATGTCGCCACCGGCATCAACCAGAAAATTTTCAAAGTGTTGGGCGAGGAAGTGGGATACCTGATCAACGATGTAGCCTTTGCCGATGCCACCGAGATCAATGAGGAGGTCACGGGGTTTGGTTGCGGTGAGCGTTACTGGGTCGAGGATGAGTTCCGAAAATGATGGCTGAGTACCGGTTGTTTCCTCGTGGTGAGCGCCATGATATCCGGCCTTATGAAGCGTTGGGAGAATACTGGGGTCAAACAGGCCTCCTGTTTGTTCGAAGGCACGTTTGGCGAGGGTGAGGATATCGAAAAATTCGGGTGTCAGGGAAAACGTGGTACTTTCGTTGAATTGCCAAAGGACATTTCCTTTTTTGAAACGGCTATAGCGATCCTCGAACGACCGCATCATGGTGAATGCCTGTTCAAGACACTCCTTGGCTATAGTATCCTGTCCTTCCTGGAACTCAATCTCACACAGAATATCAGTATTCATAATCTCTCGGCGAATCTCTTTTCTGAGATTGTGCCAAGGACTATTCCTGTTCGTAGGAGTCGATGATGCCGTTATTGTTGTCATCTGTTTCAAAATCAAAATAGGCGAAATCGTCTTCGTCATGATGTTGATCGAGAGCGTTGGGAATGCCATCACCATCGATATCGCTATAGTATTCACTTTGGACGACGAGCGGATCGGGATCGATAGCGTCGACGAGGCTGTCGCCATCGGTATCCCTGGCGTAATCTTCTTTGGTTACCAGTACTGTCTCAGTGACAGGTTTATATTCGATAACTTCCTGGATGACTTCTATAGTTTTGTATTCAGTCTTGGAAGAACTGCTCGATGTGGGTTTATCCTCATCTTCATCTTCATCTTCATCCTCGTCCTCGTGTTCATCTTCTTCATCTTCATCCTCATCATCATCTGCGAGGGTGACCATAAACCACGAAGAAGTATGATGGGAAAATTTTGGGGTAGTATGCCAAGCGACGGACATCCCGAGGAAGACGAATAAGCTAATGCTCAATGATTTGGTAAGGAAAGACATAGGGTATATTTAGGAAGCTTTAGTTTTGGTTGAAGCCTTTGGGGAACTACTGCTCTTACTACTCACGGGGACTTTCTGAGTTACTACTTTTTGTACCTTCACTGGTTTGATGACGGTTTGAGTGACAGAGGTCTGGTTGGCTTTAATAAGTTCTGGTTGATCTTTGAGAAGTTGATCATACTGAGTCTTGGATTGTTCCATGGCTTCTTTGAGGTTGGCTTTTTGGTCATTGACCCCGATGTAGTACTGATAGCGAGCTTGAGCCACTTCTTTTTGGGCTGTGACCAGATCCTCTTCTTTGGAAATAAGACGTTCGGCTCGACGTGACTTCTCTACTATGAGCATGGTAGCAAACGGTCCGACAAAAGCAGCAAGTACAAAGAGAAAAAGCAAAGACTTCGTTATGATAGGGCGCATATGTTACTATTAGTGTTGAAAATACTTCCGTATCCTTACATCTATTATAACGTATTTTCAGAAAAAAAGTTTTCATGGTGGATAATTGGTATTTCTGGATTCAAGGAAACAGGCATGATCTCATCTTCCAAGGAGACCATTATGGGGACAGAAGACCCGAATGCTCCTAGCGACACAGAGTTACTCAAACGGGCCAAAGAAGACCCTGAAGTTTTTGGCCTGCTTATGGAGCGTTATGAACAGCCACTTTTGCGCTATCTCATGCGTTTGACTGGTTGGGGGAGAGAGGAAGTGAGTGATATTTTGCAGGAAGCCTTTATCAAAGCCTACCGCCATTTGAATGACTATGATGAGGATTTGAAATTTTCCACCTGGATGTATCGTATTACCCACAATCAGGCTATCGATGTTTTGCGGAGTGCTCAGACTCGACCATTTTTGTCCCAGGTTTCGTTGGAGGATGTAGAACAATTTATACCAACCGCTATCGATACGGAGGGACAATTCCTCCAGCGGGATAATTTAGAAACAGTACGCCAAGCTATCTTGGGTTTGCCACTTTTATATCGAGACGTGCTGATTTTACGGTTTTTGGAGGAAAAAAGTTACGAGGAAATTGTTGATATTCTGAAAAAGCCCAAGGGTACGATAGCAACTCTCATCAAACGTGGTCGAGCCCTACTGCTCGAACAGTTGCCTCCAACACACTAATATTTCCCGTATGTCTGAATTTAGTCAAAAAACTCTTGCAGAGATAACTCGGAAAAATATTCGCCCGATTCCTTTTTGGGTGGCCTGGCTTCGTAATAGCGCCTATTGGATGGGGGCAATAGTGTTGGTTTTACTTTCGGCGCTGGCCACAGGAATATCATTTCACGCCGTATCAGAAATTGATTGGGATGCCTATATCAAGGCTGATTTTTCTTGGCTCCAAACTATTTTGTCGGGAGCCCCTCTTTTCTTGATGGTGTTCATCGCGCTTTTCTTTTGGATGACACTGTATTTTTTCCATCAAACTCGTTACGGATATCGCTACCCGACGACCTTTTTGGTGGCTATATTTTTTTCTACAAGTGTCGTATTCGGTTATTTTATTGAAAGATCACCTTTGGATGAACCGGCCGAGAATTTTCTTTTGTACGCTTTACCTCATGTTGATACTCTGCCAACAAACCTCATTCCAACGGCAGCACGCCAGTGGTCACAGCCGGAAAAGGGATTGCTCGGTGGTACGGTAGTATCATCAAACGATACCGATTTTCAATTGATTGATACCTCGGAAAAACTGTGGACTATTGAATACTCTTCGGCTGAGATTGCTCCAGATACCAGTCTGGAACCAGATGAGGCTATCAAGGTAATCGGTAACCAGGAAGGGGAAGATACTTTTAAGGCGAGTGAGATTCGTGATTGGAAAAAGTCTAAAGCTGAACTTCAAAAAGAAGAAAGAGCTATTGAACGAAAGAAAAAAGTTGAAAGAGAAAAAGAGCAAGAGAAGCAGAAAAAAGAAGAAGAAAAACAAGAGAGAGAGGAAGAGGATCGTGATGATGAAGATTCGTCATCTGATGAAGATGAAGACGAACACGAAGATGAAGATGATAATGACTCACATGATGAAGATTAAAATTATTGTGGGGAGCGTCATAATACTGACAGGTGCACTTTCTTTTTTTCTGTGGGAAAACTTCCGGTCAGAAGAGCATCAAAACAACCAGGAAAACACCACTGGTATTGTTTTGAAGGAGACAGAAACAGTTGAACAATTACAAAAGGAACCTGCTCAGGAAGTACCAGAAGAAAAAATACCAGAGGCACTCCCGCTTCCTGTATCATTTTTGATTCCAAACGTGCCATTTACGGTTCAAGCGCCACTGGCGCAGTGGAATGATCCGATCTTTCAAGATGCCTGTGAAGAGGCTTCGATTATTATGGCGGAGGCGTGGGTCAATGGTGAAATGTTGACAGGAGAAGGTGTAACCAATGAGGTAAAAAAACTGGTGAAGTTTGAGAAAGAACAGTTTGGTCAGGCGGTGGATACCTCCATAACGGATACAGCCTGGATGCTCGATCAATACTATGGCGTGACAGGTGAAGTACACACTGATATCAGTATCACTGATATACAACAGGCCCTTGTTCAGCATCGTATTGTCATTGTTCCGACGGATGGACGCAAATTGAAAAATCCCAATTTCAAACAGCCCGGGCCTACCCGTCATATGGTAGTGATCATCGGATATAACCAGCAAACGAAAGAGCTGATAACCAATGATCCAGGAACCCGGAAAGGGGAGAGGTATCGTTATCCGGAAACGGTGTTGTATGATGCGATACTGAATTATGCAACTGGAGATCATATACCAGTGATCAGTACAGCCAAGGTGATGCTGACGGTTGGGAAAAATTGACCCCGTTAGAGAAAAGTCGCTGTAAGCAACTGAAGTTGCGCCAAAATAGTGGCGTTCTCCAGCGGGGTTGACGAAGTCATGGAAAGAGGGTACAGTATTTTTTATGGAGCTTTACAAAAAAACTGATGAAGCGAGCCTTTCTTCCGGAAGACTTTTTTGTTCTTCGGCGTCTTTTTGAGGAACGGCTCGGTTCATCTATCAGGGGGATGGAGGGGACTGTGAGCATAACTGTGAATGCAGGAGAGCGATTCAATGTGCAGGAGCGCGACGAGTGGAAAGAAAGAGCATCAAGCCCTGGCCAACCAGCGGCTGTTGGCACGTTTCGGGGTCGGCAAGGTGTCGAAGCCGGTTGCTTCCAAGGCGGCCAATGACCAGGCGCCTGAGCCCGAGCAGACGGAAGGAACCCTTCCGAAGCAGAACAGACTGCGTCCGGTGACGCGTCAGCCCTATCGGCGACGCTAAGCGGCGGAACTGAGTGTGGGGCAGGGCTAGCATGACTGGCTTTGCCCCTTTTTCTTTTTTCAGAAACAGGAAAACACGCTATACTAGAGAGGTATAAATAGTAATATATGTGGGTATGGGAATCTTTTCTAGCTTCTCTGCAAGTTCAAATAGTATCTCCCCGATGGAATTTCGTAACAAGGTACGATCTAATTTGAAGGAGCGAGGATTGTCACATCGTGATATTGAGCAACTCGAAAGCGTGGTGAAACTCTCGCTCGAAGAGTCAGGTACGCGACGCGGTCTGGATCGGCGTGAAGTCGATCAGGCGGTAGTAGAGTTGCGACAGAATCGGAGCGCCCATGGGCTTTCTGATCACCAGATTGATATTACTGAGGAGGTTTTGAAAAAACACCTCTCGTAATGAAACAGCAGTCACAGACAATTTTTTTGTCAGAAACGGTGTCGTGTAAAGTGAACAGAAGGAAACAATCGCGTCATATTCGTCTGACAGTACAGAGTGGTGGTCAGGTGATGCTCTCTCTCCCACAGCGTGTTTCTTTGGTTCAGGCCAAAGCGTTTTTGGCTGAAAAAAAAGAATGGATTTTGGAAGCGTATCATCGAGCACTCAATCAGTCACCCCGGCTTCTTTCACAAGGCGGAGCAGAGGAATACCGAGTATACAAGGAGCAGACTCGCCGGATGTTGATTGAGCGTGTGGGAAAATTCTGTCTGTTCTATGGCGTATCCTATCGGGGTCTCTCTGTCCGTAATCAGCACACTCGTTTTGGGAGTTGCTCGGCAAGTGGTCATCTTTCTTTCAATTATCGGTTGATTTTTCTTCCGGAGTCACTCCTTGATTATGTGGTAGCACATGAAGTCTGTCATCTCCTAGAACTCAATCATTCCCAGAAATTTTGGGCTTTGGTGGCGCGGACGATTCCTGACTATCAAGAGAGAAAAAGGCAACTGCAAGCCTTTTCTCGGACTTTTTCATCTTAAAAAACCTTGAGAGCATTGACAACGTTCGCTTTTTCTGATTTAATGAAGTACTTACTTTAGATCCTTTGGGAGAATCCTTATTTCTCTATTGAAGGAGAGAAAGAAGATTCTAACCAGTAACATTCAAAAGAATGTTTAGTCGCAATCCGAGGGGCGCCTCTTCACGCCGTACCACCAGTGTTAATCGTTTCGGTCGACCGACACATGGTCGCAAGAAACGTCCCGCCGAACGAGAACTCGACTTCACCCAGTTTGTGAAGAAAGCTATCCTCACAACCGAAGTAGAAGTATACAATCCGAAGCACCGCTTTGCCGATTTTGAGATACACAGCAAGTTGAAAGCCAATGTGGCTGCCAAGGGGTATGTCCACCCGACTCCGATTCAGGACGGGGTAATCCCTCATATTCTCGAAGGACGAGATGTGATTGGTATTGCCAACACCGGAACCGGCAAGACCGCTGCTTTTTTGTTGCCCCTCATTCACAAAACGTTTAAGCACAAGACTGAAAAAGTATTGATCATCGTTCCAACTCGAGAGCTTGCTCTCCAAATCGAGGATGAACTGCGAGTATTCTCTCGCGGATCAGGACTGAATTCGGCCCTGTGTATCGGGGGAGCACATATTGCTGAACAGCTTCGTAGCCTCGCTCGCAACCCAAGCTTTGTTATCGGAACGCCAGGGCGTTTGAAAGACTTGATTGAGCGCAAGAAACTTGATTTGTCCGGATTCGGCAATATCGTCTTGGATGAAGTTGATCGGATGCTTGATATGGGATTCATCAATGACATCAAATATCTGGTAGCACTCATGCAGTCACCACGCCAGTCACTTTTTTTCTCTGCTACGATGCCTCGTGAAATCGCAGAGTTGGCCAAGAAGTTTTTGAATGATCCGGTGACGATTGCTATTAAATCACGAGCAACTTCAGAAAATGTCGATCAGGACATCGTGCATGTTGCGCCCCGTGAGGACAAACTCGAAGTGCTTCATAATCTCCTGCTCAAGCCGGAGTTTCAGAAGGTGCTTATTTTTGGACGGACGAAGCATGGTGTTGATAAACTGGCTCATCGTCTCGAAGATCGTGGGTTCAAAGCGGACTCTATTCATGGAGATAAATCACAGTCACAGCGCCAGCGAGCACTGCGTCGATTCAGTCAGGATGAAATTTCGATTTTAGTGGCGACGGATGTGGCGGCTCGGGGACTGGATATTCCGGATGTCACTCACGTCATCAATTACGAACTCCCAGAAAACTACGAAGACTATATCCATCGTATCGGTCGTACCGGTCGAGGGAACAAAAAGGGGAACGCCCTAACCTTCATCAACTAGTATTGGAAAGATGCTATACTAGCAGTGCCTGATAATAGGTTTTTTTACTATGCATTTTCTCGCTACAATAGAACACTTTGTTCGATATTATGCTTTTCATATGCCTCTCGAGGCGTTTGTGTTTTTTGGTTCTTTTTTGGAAGAAGTGCTCAGTCCTATCCCATCGGCACTCATCATGGGCACGGCCGGATCACTTGCTTTGATGCAGGGAGACCCGTGGTGGTATCTGTTTTTCTTAGCAGTGATAGGTAACCTCGGTAAGACCTTGGGTGCGTGGTTTTATTATTTTGTCGGTGATAAATTGGAGGATTTTTTTATGCCCAAGGCCACGAGCTGGTTTGGGGTGAGGCATGAAGACCTCCAAAATATTGGTAAGCGTTTCGTGGGTCATCACTGGAAAGACGGCGGGGTGTTATTTCTTCTCCGGCTTCTTCCTCCCTTTCCGACTACTCCGGTTTCGCTGGTGGCCGGTATGATCAAGATGGATCTACGAGTGTTCCTTCTCGCTACCTATGCTGGAAATTTTTTCAAGGACTTGGTCTATTTATATATCGGGTATGCTGGTTTGGCGAAATTTCATACGCTGTGGCGCTCGATTGATCACATGAAAATGTTTGTCGATGGTGCGCTCGCATTGGCTATAGCCGTCCTCCTTTTTGTGCTCTTTACTGAGCGCGGTCGTGGTCGTGTGCTCTACCATGATTTTTGCCGGCGCGTGGCAGGATGGTTTCGTTCCTAAATTCTCGTTACCACATTTCTATTTATGAGTGTTTTCCAACTGCAAGCTTCGTGGGAGCCGGCCGGCGATCAGCCGAGTGCTATCGGTCTCCTTCATAAGGGGCTTCGGGACCATAAACGTTTTCAAACACTTCTCGGGGTGACTGGGTCCGGGAAAACGTTCACTATGGCCAATGTCATTGCCCAGAATAACCAGCCAACGTTGGTTATTGCTCATAACAAAACGCTCGCTGCTCAGCTGGCTCAGGAATACCAACAGTTTTTTCCGGATCATGCGGTGCACTATTTTGTTTCGTATTATGATTACTACCAGCCGGAAGCCTATATGCCGGCCTCCGATACCTATATTGAAAAGGATGCTCAGATCAATGCGGAGATTGATCGGTTGCGTCATGCTTCCACGCAGGCGTTGCTTACCCGCAAGGACGTCATTATCGTGGCTTCGGTATCCTGCATTTACGGCTTAGGGAGCCCGGAGGAGTACAAAAAAGAAAATATGCATTTGGAAGTGGGTATGGCGTTGACCCGAACGGAACTACTCCATCGATTAGTGGCTATCTTTTTTGAACGGACCAACGCCGATTTGGCGCCGGGTCAGTTTCGGAGTCTGGGCAACCGTGTTGAAATTATGCCTATTTCTGAGAAGTTTATTTACTTGCTCGAAATTATCGGGGGAAAAATTGGCAGTATTACTAAAATTGATCCGGTATCACAGAAGATATTGGGGACGCTGGAACGAATATTTTTGTTTCCGGCCAAACATTTTATTACCGACAAAGATCAGAAGGATCGGGCGCTGGCTTCTATTCGGATTGAGCTGGCAGACCGTCTGAAGGAAATGGAACAGCAAGGAAAGCTACTCGAAGTGGAACGTTTGAAACGACGCGCCCAGTACGATCTTGCCATGATGGAGGAGATCGGATACTGCAATGGTATCGAGAATTACTCACGTCATCTTTCAGGAAAGCTCCCGGGTGAGCCACCAGAGACACTCCTAGCCTATTTCCCTCATACTGCTGATGGAAAGCCAGACTTCCTCACTATTATTGATGAGTCGCATGTGACGCTTCCACAATTACGAGGTATGTACGCTGGTGATCAGTCTCGCAAAAAAACTTTGGTAGAGTATGGTTTCCGTTTACCGTCAGCACTCGATAACCGACCATTGCGTTACGAAGAATTTCTTGAACGGGTAGGACCAGTTATCTTTACTTCAGCGACACCGGCAGAGTATGAACGCACGGTGAGTACCCAGATTGTTGAGCAGGTTATTCGTCCGACGGGGCTTCTGGATCCAGAAGTAGCGGTTATGCCGATTCATGAGAAGGGTGAATACCCTGGGCAAATCGGACATTTTATCGGGGAAACCTTGAAAGAGATAGAAAAGGGCGGACGAGTAATCGCAACGACATTGACCAAAAAGATGGCCGAAGACCTCTCGGTGTATCTGAAAGAAAAAAATGTGAAAGCAGAATATCTGCATAGTGATGTGAAAACGATTGATCGTATCAAAATTTTGACGGCTTTTCGAAAAGGGGAGTTTGATTGTATCGTGGGAGTGAACCTATTACGGGAAGGACTTGATTTACCAGAAGTGACATTTATTGGTGTCCTTGATGCTGACAAGGAGGGATTCCTTCGTTCCGAAACATCACTCATTCAGATTATCGGCCGGGCAGCTCGCAATGCGGCTGGTCGAGTGGTGTTGTATGCTGAGTCTGTGACCGAGTCGATGCGTCGTTCGATGGGTGAAACCAATCGTCGTCGTACGCTCCAAATAGCCTATAACACGGAGCATGGTATCACTCCACAAACGATCAAAAAGAAAATCCATGACATTACTGAATCCATGGAAAGTGATCACGATAAGGCAGTGCTGGCCAATATGGTATTGGATCAGGAAATTTTTGCCAAAGAGCCGGATAAGCTCATTCGTTTGAAAGAAGAAGAAATGGAAGCTGCTGTCAAGATTCTTGATTTTGAAACGGCGGCGATTCTTCGCGATGAAATTCGTGGCCTGGAAGAATCGATAGGAGGCAAAAAAAAGAAACGGGCTGTTCGCTCCCGGATGTTTTGAAAGAGGGCGTTTTTTGATTATGGTATGATAGGTGAGGTAGGTATTTACTTGATAATAAGTAAACAGAGACTCGTTATGACAAAAAAACAGATTCTTGTCGTCCTGGGGATTGCGGTCTTGGTTCTCGTTGCTGTAGTGGTTGTTTCGCAGATGAAGAACACACAGAGTGTTCCAGTATCAGAAGGCGACTATCAGCCAGTGACACGTAAAGACACCATGGTGCCGGTGCCAGAAAAACTTGAGGACATGACGACAACGATGACGACTGAGTCAGCTGATGATTTTTCTGCACTCGATGAAGAGGTTGCAGGAGCCGAAGCAGAGATTGATATTGATAGCGAGAGCGTAATCAATTTAGGAACTTCTTATGATGAAAATAGCTTTTAAACTTCGTTTTGTGAATAGGGTAGTTTCTGTATTGAGTATGACCGCACTGGTGATGCCGATGATGGTATCAGCTGCGACGTCACAGGAAGATCGCACCAATCGTCAGGCAGAGCGTCAGACAGAGCGGGCTGCTGCTATGGAAGAACGTCAAGAAAATCGTGAGGCTAAAAAAGAGGAGATGCAGGATAAGCGTCAAGAGTTGTTCTGCAGTAACTTTGCTGATCATGCTACTGCCATCGCTACCAAGATGAAAGAGCGAAAGGATGCTTTTGAAGATCGTAAAACGAATCGAGCAGGAACGGTTGATGAAAATCGTGATAATCGGGACGGAAAGCTAGAGGATAAGCGTTCTCTCGCCGATGAGCGCCGAAGTGAGATGTACGCCAAACTTGAGGACAAGGCAGATACGGATGCCAAAAAAGCAGCCGTAGACACCTTTAAAAAAACTATTGAAACAGCGGTAGATGTACGGCGTGATGCGGTAAACACAGCTATTGCAGATTTTCGAACTGGTGCTGATGCCGCAGCTGCTACTCGCGTAGATGATGTACAGGCTATGGCTGATGCATTCACCAAAGCAGTAAACGCTGCTGTTGAAAAGGCCAAGAGTGACTGTGCAAGTGGGGCTACTCCTGCTACCGTACGTACTCATTTCCAATCAGCACTCAAAGTGGCGCGAGAGAATTTGCAGGCAGATAGAACTGCTTCCGAAAAACTGAAAACGCAAATACAAGTACTGGCCGATGCACGAAAAGTATCAGTTGAAAAAGCTATCAGCAGTTTTAAAGTGACACTGGAGCTCGCTAAAGGTGAATTGAAAAAAGCATTTGGTAATGGGGCTACTCTCTAAAAGGAGAGAGCAGATGAGCAACCCTCCTCTGGGGGAGAGTCCTTCTTCTTTTCTATTTTCTATGACAAAACAGTCAACATCCCTTTTTGTGGTAGCAGTAGAGAAAGTGGTGCGGGCTATTCCTCGCGGACAGGTGATGAGCTACGGTGCGGTAGCCATAAAATCCGGTTTTCCTGGGGCGAGCCGGGCTGTTGGAACGCTCTTGAAGAAAAATTTTGACCCGAGTATTCCTTGTCATCGAGTCATCCGGTCTGATGGGAAACTGGGTGAATATAACCGTGGGACGAGGCGTAAAGCTGTAATTTTGGAACAGGAAGGGGTAGTGATAGAAAATGGACGAGTTCGGAAATACTGAAACGTGAGTCTTGCTTCTGGGACGTTTTTCTGTCAGAATTGGATATTGCTGTTTTTGTATCTGATCAGAGAGCTATGACGAGAAATATTCGTGAAAATTTCATAGTGACAGCCGACGATTATGGTATTCGCCAGACAGCGGAACCAATTTTGCGTTTGGCACACGAGGGAAAAGTGGATCGAGTAGCGGTACTCATCCATTATGTTTCTCCTGATCAGGCACAGGCGTTGCTTCGCTCTGGCGTCAAAATTGATCTGCATCTGGAACTCATCGGACTGCTCAAAAGCGGGACCAAAGTACGGGAGAACCCTGTTTCTCGAGGGCTTAATTTCTGTTTTCGGTATTACCTCGGTTTTCTTTCAGAAAAAAGAGTGAGGCGAGAATGGCAGACACAGATTGAACGGTTTCAAGAATTGTTTGGGCGCGTTCCTGACGGACTGAACTCCCATGAGCACCTCCATTTTTTTCCAAAGTTCTCTCGAGTGTTTGTTGAGCTGGCAAAACAACATCATATCTCCTTTCTCCGATTTGGTCGGAAAGGAATATTGCTTCCACAAAATTTTACCTTGACCGGGAAAATTTTGGATATGCTGTGGAAGCGGGCACAGCATCTGTATAGTGATACGACTTGGGAGACATCGGAGTATGTCGTCAGCCTTGACTGGTTTCTTGATTTTGACGCTTTCAGTCGCCAGCTTCCAGCGGGAACAATAGAACTGGTCGTCCATCCTGAACGTGAAGAAGACTATCGAACACTGCTTGAATACTTCTAATCCCGTTATCAGCGTATCATGACCAAACATCCGGAGAAAAAAAAGCATACAGCAATCGATATGGCGACTGCCATCATTGTTAAGGGTGCGCGGACGCATAATCTGAAGAATGTTACCGTTGCTATGCCACGCAATGCGATGGTAGTTTTCACGGGGCTCTCTGGTTCGGGGAAGTCTTCACTAGCCTTTGATACTATTTTTGCAGAGGGCCAACGTCGCTATGTCGAGTCACTTTCGGCCTATGCGAGACAGTTTTTGAACACGATGCAGAA
>JAGOOJ010000012.1:13965-18245 GCA_017992575.1 Candidatus Moraniibacteriota bacterium
AAAACCTTTTTTGACGAATTGAAGCTTTCTGAACGGGAACGACAGATTGCTGCTGTTGTCTTACGTGAAGTCGGCGGACGGCTCCAATTTCTCCTCGATGTAGGACTCAACTATCTGACTCTGGGACGTCGGGCTAATACGCTTTCGGGTGGAGAAGCACAGCGCATTCGATTGGCCAGTCAGTTGGGGAGCAAATTGGTTGGAGCGCTCTATGTGCTCGATGAACCGACTATTGGTCTCCACCAGCGTGACAATGATCGCTTGATCGAAACACTCAAAGCCCTTCGTGCTCTGGGGAATACGATTATTATCGTTGAACATGACGAGGATACTATTTTCGCATCTGATTATATTGTTGATATCGGACCGCGGGCCGGGGTACACGGGGGAGAGATCGTAGTAGCGGGTTACTTGGATGATTTACTTATGGCTCCCAAAAATACGTCACACTCTTTGACCCTGGCCTATTTGCGAGGTGAAGAAAAGATTCCGGTCCCAACGACTCGACGGAGCAAAGAGAAAGGAATGCTTAAGATTCGGGGCGGGAATTTGTTCAACATCAAGAATATGAATGTTGATATTCCACTGGGTCGACTCAATGTCATCACGGGAGTCTCTGGTTCCGGGAAATCGACTTTTCTTTATGAGATTCTCCATAAAAATTTGCAGGCGCGTTTTGATCGGCGCTATAAATCAAACGAAGTATTCAATTGTACTTCTCTAACAGGAACGGAGTATCTCTCGCGGGTGGTTTTGATTGATCAGAGTCCTATCGGTCGGACGCCACGATCGAACCCGGCGACCTATACGGGAGCGTTTGGGCATATTCGTGATTTGTTTGCATCATCTGAAGAGGCGCGGGTGCGCGGATGGAAAGCCGGCCGTTTTTCTTTTAATCGTCCTGGCGGGCGCTGTGAAACTTGTGAAGGGAATGGATTTATCGCGGTTGAAATGCATTTTTTGCCGACGGTGTACGTGCAGTGTGACGTATGTGACGGCAAGCGTTTCACCAAAGAAACACTGGAAGTGAAATACAAACACAAGAATATCCATCAGGTGCTTGAAATGACGATCGAAGAAGCCTTTTCCTTTTTTGCTGATATTCCGGCGATCGCTGATCGTCTGAGGACGCTCAATGAAGTGGGCTTGGGGTATTTGAAGCTTGGTCAGTCAGCGACGACACTTTCTGGCGGAGAAGCACAACGGGTCAAAATTTCTTCTGAACTCTACCGTCAGCATGTTGAACGGACCATCTATCTCTTAGATGAGCCAACGATCGGACTGCACTATGAAGACGTGAAAAAGCTGATTGAGATTTTAGAGCGGTTGGTCGTCAAGGGGAATACCGTGATGGTGATTGAACACAACATGGATCTCATCAAGAGCGCTGACTATGTCATTGATATCGGTCCCGAAGGAGGGATTGGTGGCGGGAAGATTGTGGCCACTGGCACGCCCGAGGAAGTCGCTCAAAAAACGGCCTCACACACAGGGTTCTATTTGAAGCGAGTGTTGGCTGGGAAGCAGAAGTAACTTTGCATCCAATGAGTTGACCAGATCGTACTAAAAGTAGTGATCTTTAATTTTTTGGATAACAGAGTATGAATCAGAAAGTTTTCTTGAGCGTGGTAGGAGGATTAGTTGTTGTTGGGGTGCTTGCCGTGGCAGGCCTTAGTTTTATACGAGGAGAGAGGCAGAGTGACTGGCGTACCATGAAGGTGGGAGAACGTATGGAAAAGAGAGGAGACCGCCAAGAGGCACGTGCGGGTCAGAGTACCTCTTTGGGACGGGGTGCTGGTCTACGGGACGGAAGTGGCCAGGGGAGACAGATGAATCGTGAGAACTGTATCGCTGACGAGTGTCTTTCGGTCGGCGGTCTCGAGTATCCAGCCGGAGTGCTTTCCGATACTGCTAAGCAGTCGTTGATGACTGCTCTCGATGACGAGTACAAGGCATTCGCTTCCTATCAAGCGGTGATAGCTCGATTGGGATCGGTCCGTCCTTTTAGTATGATTATTCGTGCCGAAGAACAGCATATCTCTTCCTTGAAGGCCCTGCTTGATAAATACGGCGTTTCGATTCCGGAAAACAAGTATCTTTCTACGGTGACGGCTCCAGCTACGATACAAGTAGCGTGTCAGGTAGGGGTTGATGCGGAGATTGCCAATGTGGCACTGTATCGCGATACTCTTTTGCCGACAGTAACAGCGTATCCGGATATAACACAGGTATTTACAAACCTGATGACGGCTTCAGAGGAGCGTCACCTTCCGGCGTTTGATAGGTGCAACTAGAGAGAGTAAGCGGGCCTTGTTTCTGACGGGCCCGTTTTGGTTTCTGGTATACTGGAAAGAAGAAGGTGAATATAAATGAAAGAAGTATGAGGCATATCACGGTACACGATACGATGCAGTCGGGATATGAGTACGTGTGTACGGAACCGATAGGACGAAATTTTTATCCTGACTTTCGACCGGATTTGACGCCTGAGGAGATGCTTGTTCTCGGTGTGTTTGGAGGGAAGTATATGACAGACTGTCGAGACGAGTTTCCCAAGAGTTGGTTCGCGCACGCCAAGCTTTCGCCTGAGGGGTATGATGTTGATCTGAATTTTTTTCACGTGCGGGCTTCGCAATCACTTTCAGTTTGGCGAGCCAAGGGCTGGATCTTTCCGGATGATCCTCGAGGTTGGTTTCAGTGGTACTGCCGCTACTATATGGGGCGACGGTTGAAAGGGGAGGATGAGCGACAGATCAAGAGGTGGCGGGCCATCAATCGTCACATCGCTCAAGTGGTGCATAACTGTCGACCGGGTGATGTCGGTTGTCGACCACGCCAGCGTCAAGTGCTTCTTCACTGGGCGTATGATAGTCGCACGCTGTAATATTTGAAATTATTATGGAAATCAAAGAACTCGGACACGTCGTGCTCTATGTCACAAACATAGAGACTATGGCTAATTTTTATCGGGATACTCTCGGCTTTCGTGAGATTGATCGGCAACCAGGTATGGCGCTCTTCTCTTCTGGTCGTACCCATCATGAGCTTTTTCTCATTGAGATCGGCGGTACACCGAAAACTCGGCGTGCGCCCGAACCAGGCCTCTACCATATTGGTTTCAAGATAGGGGATGGACCAGAGGCACTCAAAGAGGTGTATACTGAACTGAGAGCAAAGGGCGTCACTATCGTCGGTACAGGCGACCATCATGTCACACATAGTCTCTATATTCTCGATCCGGATGGGAACGAGCTCGAGCTCTATGCTGATGTTTCTGATGAGTGGAAAACGGATCCGACAGTAGTGCTCGCTCCTACCAAACATCTCTCGTTGTAAAAAATATCTATGAAATACTTCAGTCTCCTTGCTACCTATACTTGGAAGCACTGGCTCGTCACGTACGCGTTGGTCGCTCTTTTTTCCGGAGCCCCCTTATTGTCCGTCGTAGCTGGGTCACTTCTTGGCAAAACTCTGGGGTGTGGTGAAATTTCTGAAACATCGACGCCAAATTGTACTGGAGGGAGTGTTATCGAAAGTTTATACATCATTGGTTGGTTCGGTATTATCACGTTTCCCTTTGGGGCGTTTGTCATGGGTTTGCTCATTATTGCCAACATCCTTTGGTACTTCACTCGTAAAAGCGGGGAAACAGAATAACCGACTGGTCGGTTCATTTCTTTTGATTCCACTCTAAATTAACCATTTATTGACAAAAAACGGTTAATTTAGTATAATACAGACATAAATTAACCATATTTTTTATGCCTCTTAACGCTGCGTATCGGAAGCGTATTGAGCAGTTGAAGAAGGAATTTAGTTTTCTCAAAAGAGGGAAAGAGTCCCTATTAAACATGCTCGATGAGGTAGAAGTTCCTGAAGGAGTTTATAACTCCAATGCTATTGAGAATTCTACTCTGACGCTTAAAGAGACGGAGAAGATTTTGTTTGAAATGGAAGTCTCACGTAACGTCGAGTTACGGGAAGTTTTTGAGGCTAAAAATTTGGCGCGGGTGATGGAGTATATCAAAGCGAAGGCAGGTACGACCGACCTTTCTCTTCCATTTATTCTGCTCCTCCACAAGATGCTCATCGGCAATATCAATGACGCGATCGCCGGTCGTTTTCGGAAAGAAGGGGAATTTGTTCGGGTTGGTCAACATATTGCACCGGCTCCGGAGCAAGTGACTTCGCTTATGGTACGTGCTATTGACCACTCTCTTAATGATCACGAGAGCTACGCTCTTGATATAGTAGCTCGTTTCCATTTGGAGTTTGAACGG
>JAGOOJ010000013.1 GCA_017992575.1 Candidatus Moraniibacteriota bacterium
GTGACGTTCATTTTTTCCAACGTAGGGGCTTTGTTTTTAAGGAGATCTTGTAAAAAAGTTTCCAAGTTCGCGCTGGCAACGGCCGAAGTGCGATCGGCAGCTCCGTAGTATACGAGGAGTTCCTTTTCTTTGATGACGGCACCGCAGACGTAAACAACGCCTCGCTTATGACCATTGTTTTCATACTCCGTTTCTGGTTCGAGTACGGGTTCTACAGCTCGACAGAGAATTTCTTCTGGGTGCTGTAAATCAAGAAGCATAGCACCGACTTTGTATTTTCCCGGATCACGCATATCCATACCATGGTAAAAAACCAGCCAGCCATATTTAGTTTTGAGTGGTGGGGCACCGACTCCTCGGACGATATTATCCCAAGCATCGAGTCTTTTTGCTTCGATGTAGCCACCACCGCCATGTGAAGAAAGACTTTCAATATATTTTCCGTGACCGAGTTTTTTTGGGTCATTAATATATTCAATCCTTATTTTTGGACTCAGTCCATGCAGAACCACAAATTTTCCATTTATTTTTTCAGGAAAGAGGACCCAGTTTTTTTGGATTTGTTTTGGACGAGAAATGAGTGTTGGTTGAGACCATTTAAAGCGCTTTGCCAGGAAGTTTTTTTTGGAGATATAGGAAAGGGCGACACCGGGAGGGTTGATGCCGTCAAAAGCGATATAAATGAGATAGACTGAACCGTCAATCTCAACGAGTCGAGGATCCTCGCAACCACTCGTTCCTCCTCCGGATATGTACTGCGTAGCATTGCCCTGCGTCGTGGAAATAGTGTCAAATGGTCGTGAAGAAATAAAGGCTGGTCGGTCGAGGCGCTCATCAATACGAATACCATCAGTACTCGAAGCATATCCTAAAACAGAGAGACCATCGTATCCTTGGGCACGGTAGAGGAGGTGTACGCGACCATCAAGAAAGAGTGCTGCTGGATTAAACGTAGCAAAGGCTTCCCAGGAATGCTTAGTAATCGGTTCTAGTACGGGGTTTGATTCAAAACGTTCCAGGTGGATAGGGATACCTTTTTTCCGAACGGGCAAAATAATTTTATTGGGACGATCTTTGGTAAAAGTTTCCCAGTATCGAGCAAGAGGGAAATACTCAACAGGTTTACCAGGTGCCTGCGTATACACAAAGAAATACTTCCCAATATCCGCACCACCGAGGACAAGAGTGTTTTTTGATGCTTGAGCGGGTAACTCCCAAAGAGCCTGATCACTTTGCCAGAGTAGCTTCTTTGGAGTATCACGATCAAAGATAGCTGCTCCTACAACGAGTCTTCCCGAGGTGTTGCGAGCAGTGTAGACAAGGAGAATTCCTTGCGGGATAAGTTTAGCTGAAAGTGGTTCAAGTGTCGTGGCATCAAAAGCCTTTCGGCGACCCTCGAGCACCTCTCCATCTTCATGAAAAGGTTTTGCGAGGTCGGTGGTATGTGCTTCGATGATTGATTTTCTATTTCGAGCAAAAAAAGCAACAATTTTACTTTTCCGCTGACCTTTGGCGGGGAGTTTTACAAAAACAGTTGGCCTTCGGAAGAGATCGGAGGTAGAAAGGATGTTCCATGATTCACCACGGCCGACAGAGACGAGAGTTCCTTGTTTTTTGTTATCAACAAAAAACAGAATAGTTTTAGTTCCGAGATGACTCGCTCGCAACAGTGGGTCTAATCCTAAAGTTGTCTTAGCACCATCGGAACGGAAAAGAGTAACAAGCGAAGCGTGTTTTTTGAAGTTTTTTCCATTGCTACTTTCTACTGAAAATATGCTTGGAAGGGACGCATTCGTTGAACGCCAAAAGAATTGTACTTTGTCGTTCTTCTCAAAAACTAATAACCCCTGATAGTTTTTTTGTGAAAGCATTTGCTGTTTGTATTGTTCATAGTATATCACAAAAAAATATTTTTCACGAAAAATGTGAGAAGAAGAGTCAAAACGCCTGTGCTTATAGGTTATGCTTGCCAAAAAATGGGGGGTGCGGTACACTGGCACGAGTACCGTTAGAAGTGAGTATTGTTGTTTACATATTCTCTTTTCAATATATTCGGAGTAAATTTTCCGTAGATTTCTAACGGCACGCGTAATAGGCTATATATGTCAGGTATGAAAGTGATTCTTTTAGCAGATGTGAAGGGTCTCGGGAAAGCCCTTGATGTTAAGGAAGTAAAGAATGGGTATGGGTTTAATTACCTCCTTCCGGAAGGATTGGCTGATTTGGCGACTCCTGGAGCGCTCAAGCAGGCAGAAATGTTTGTAGCTAAGCGTCGGGAAGAAGCCTCCAAAGCAACTGAAGAGTCCCGCGTTTTAGCGAATGCCCTCTCTGGTAAAAAAGTAGTATTAAAGAGTAAAGCGGAAAAAGGAAAACTT
This sequence comes from Candidatus Moraniibacteriota bacterium, assembly GCA_017992575.1. GTDB lineage: Bacteria > Patescibacteriota > Minisyncoccia > Moranbacterales > UBA1568 > UBA1568. The sequence continues at coordinate 2,376 of JAGOOJ010000013.1, forward strand.
TTTGGCTCTGTCGGCCGAGAGGAAGTTGTTCTGGCACTCGAAGCGGTAGGGGTCAAGATAGATAAGCAGGTGATTATGCTCGAAAAATCTCTGAAAGAAGTGGGGACCTTTCCACTGGTTGCTGATTTTGGACATGGAGTGAAAGCGTCTTTTGACCTCACTATTGAGGCTGAATAACGGAAATAGAAAAGAACTTTACAAAGAGCCGCTCTCCACTCATCACTGGTAGCGGCTCTTTCTCTATAAATTATTTTTTTGAGTGGTCTATGGCAAAACAAAAAACAATTGGTACAAAGTATATTTTTGTTGTAGGGGGTGTCATGAGTGGTGTTGGTAAGGGTATTACTGCTTCATCGGTTGGTAAAATCCTTCAGGCTAGAGGACTCTCTGTGACCGCTATCAAGATTGATCCGTATATCAATGTTGATGCTGGCACTATGAACCCAACGGAACACGGTGAAGTGTTTGTTTTGAAGGATGGCTATGAAACCGACCAGGATATGGGAAACTATGAGCGGTTTCTCAATATTGAGTTAACCCGGGAAAATTACATGACGACTGGTTCGGTGTATCAACGGGTCATTGAGCGAGAGCGGAACCTGGAATATGCCGGTAAATGCGTCGAAGTTGTACCGCACATCCCACTTGAAGTCATTGGCCGGATTAAAAATGCTGCGAAGCAGTCCCGTGCAGATATTACGATAGTCGAAATCGGCGGTACAATCGGTGAATACCAGAACATTCTCTTCTTGGAGGCCGTCCGTATGCTCAAATTCGAAAGCCCAAAAGATGTCATTACGGTGATTGTGAGCTATATCCCGACACCATCCAAGGTAGGGGAAATGAAAACCAAACCAACTCAGTATGCCGTTCGCACGCTCAATGGGACCGGTATTCAGCCTGATATTATCATTGCTCGAGCCGATCGTCCGCTGGATGAAAAACGCAAGGAAAAACTAGCTGTTTTCTGTAGTGTTCGTCATGAAGATGTCATTAGCGCCCCTGACGTTGAAAGTATTTATGATGTCCCGGTAAATTTCGAAAAAGACCATTTGAGCGATATTTTACTGAAAAAACTCGGCTTGAAGGCAAAACGAACACAGGATTTGGGTGAGTGGGAGAAGAAAGTGCGTCGGATAAAGAATATGGAGGAGACAGTGAAAATTGGTGTCGTGGGAAAGTATTTCAAAACTGGCGATTTCGTCCTCTCTGATGCCTATATAAGTGTTATAGAGGCTATTAAACATGCTGCTTGTGAGGTGGGTCGGCGGGTGGAGCTCACCTGGATTGCCAGTACGGATTTTGAAGAAGATGCCAAAAAATTGCGGACACTAAAAAAGTATGACGGCATTATTATTCCAGGTGGCTTCGGGAGCCGTGGTATTGAAGGGAAGATAGCCGTGATTCGCTACTGTCGGGAGCACCAGATTCCCTATTTTGGTCTCTGCTACGGTATGCAGTTGGCCGTCATCGAATATGCCCGAAATGTCGTCGGCCTAATAGGAGCCCATACCACAGAAGTGGATCAGAAGTCACCGTATCCGGTCGTCGACATTATGCCGGAACAAAAAGAAAATCTGCAGAAGAAAAACTATGGGGCGACTATGCGTCTCGGACACTACGAAGCCCATATTCTGCCAAAAACAATGGCTGCTAAAGCCTATGGTTTTGCGAGTGTTTTGGAACGTCATCGTCATCGCTATGAGGTAAATCCGGAATATGTGGAGGGATTGAAACGTGCTGGTATGATATTTTCTGCTACCTCGCCTGATGGTATATTGATGGAAATTGCTGAACTACCGCAATCGATCCATCCGTTTTTTCTGGCGACCCAGTTTCATCCGGAGTTTCAGTCATCACTTCTTCATCCGCACCCGCTCTTTGTCGCTTTCCTCGAAGCCTGCAAGAAAAAGAAATAATACTCCTAAGATTTTTCTCTATGCTTCTTCGAAACGCAGTAGCGCTCGTTTTTCTAGGGATTCTGGTAGTTTCTTTTTCCAAGCCTGCCACAGCGCGGGAAAATGTAACGGATTGGTACATCCAAGATTTACGATCGGAGTTTGTCCTCTCAAAAGATTCGACCATGACGGTCACGGAGTGGATCACGGCGGATTGTGGTAACGCTTTGGACAAACACGGTATTTTTCGAACCATACCAACAGAAGCGAGGACGGGTACAGAGACAATCAAAACCCCAGTTGAACTCTTCTCCATTACTGATTTTGATGGCAAGAAGTATGCCTATACAGAGACAGACAATCGTAGTAGTGGCACAGTGACGTGGAAGATTGGCGATCCGAGTAAGACTGTACAAGGGGTTAATCGTTATAAAATTGTATACGTGGTCAAAAATGTCATTCGTCCACAGGGGGCGTCCGATGAATTTTACTGGAATATCGGAGGGAACTTTTGGGAGCTACCTATTGATGCTTTTCGTGCGGATATAGTTTTTCCTCAGTCGGTTAAGGAAGTGGCTGAGCTATCCTTTTATGCAGGGATGCTCGGATCAAAAGAGAGCTCTCTTGTCACACAAAGTTGGAAAAACGACCGTACTCTTTCTTTTGTTGGTACTCAGGTATTTCTCCCCGGAGAAGGCGTGACTGTCTCAGTTAGTGTACCTTCAGGGATTTTTGAGGCGTACCAATTAGGCTTTTGGGAGCAGTACGGAGAATACTTTTGGATTATTCTCCCGATGCTTGTTTTCTGGTGGGGCTTCAAAATATGGAGAAAGTATGGGGATGATCCAAAGTGGGACAAGGTGATTATTCCTGAATATGAAATACCAGATGGGCTCAGTACGCTTGAGTTGGGAGTACTCTCTACCAATGGCACACTGAAAAATGAATTTTTAACAGCTGCTATCATTGAACTGGCCGTCAAAGGCGCCTTGCGAATCAAAGAAACAACCGAAAAGATTCTTTTTTTCAAAACGACCGAGTACGTACTGGAAAAGCAGATTGACTCAGGGATCCTGCTCAATCCGCATCAGCAATTGCTCCTTGATGCACTATTTCAAACCGGCAATGAGGTGAAACTTTCGTCGCTTAAAAACAGTTTTTATAAATCAGTTCCCGCCATAAAAAAACAAGTCATTGCCTCGTTGTCAGAAAAAGGATTGATTGAAAAGAAAGGGCTTTCCTATCGGGTAGGGTTCATTGTTTTGGGTAGCGTGATGGGTTTTCTAGCTTTCTGGCTCTTTGGGGGTGGCTGGTATGTTGGTGGGGGATTTGCTCTCTTTGCTACTGGCATAGCCATTATCTTTGGGCTTATCATGCCAAAACGCACCGAAAAAGGAGTGGAGGTAAACTGGAAGATTAAGGGTCTCAAACTCTATATGGAGACAGCGGAGAAAGAACGACAGCGGTTTCATGAAAAAGAAGGCCTGTTTGAGGCTTTGTTACCGGTGGCGATGGTTTTTGGAATGACGACAGTATGGATCCAAAAGATACGCGATATTTACGGTGAGGAATACATGAAAAACTATCACCCATCCTGGTTTATGGCCTCAGGAATGGGAGATTTCGATGTGGACAGTTTTTCCTCTCATATCGACTCACTCTCTTCTGCTATTGCGTCCAATACGGGTACTCCCTCGGGCTCGGGCGGTTCCGGGTCTTCGGGTGGCGGTGGAGGAGGCGGGGGCGGGGGCGGATGGTAGAGCCAATCTCATCAATAATAGAAGAACAAAAAAACACCCGATCTTACAGGGTGTTTTTTGTGGGGATTAAGAAGAGTGTTCTTCTTAGGCCTCAGTTTTCTTTTCTGGAGTGACGTTTACGAATGTTCGAGAAACGATTTTCCCAGTGAAGTCTTTGACTTTTTTAGCCTGAAATTCAACAAATCCATTGACGAGAGCAAAGAGAGTGTCATCCTCACCTTGTTTGACGTTTTTTCCAGGATGAAACTGAGTACCTCGTTGGCGAATAATGATGTTGCCGATAGAGACTGCTTGATTGCCGAAGATTTTCACACCAAGACGTTTGGAGATAGAATCACGGCCAAGAGTGGTTGATCCACCCGCTTTTCTGGTTGCCATAGAAGGAGTACTTACATATTACAGGAATTGCGATATACTGGATATGAGTATATCACAGCTACCAGATTTGTCAATCCTATGAACAACAGGATAGGGCAGTGGATTTGGGAGAAGAGAGAAAAGTTACTCATTCTTTTGGGGGTGGTGTTGGTTGGAATACTGTGCTTTGAAGCTGGATTTCTTCAGGGAAAAACACGACCGGGCGCGCCCCTTGTCCTTTCAGTACCAGAGACCTCCCAGGATGTTTCTCCTGAGAAACAAGAGCCCATCCCACCATTTTCCGGTGTATCATCAGTTGGTTCGGTGGCGGAGCAAAAGGGTGCCGTCAAAGGAGGTTGTCCATTTGTTGGTAGTAAAAATTCGAATAAGTACCACTTGGCGACATGTCTGGTAGCCAAAAGAATTAAACCGGAGAATCGTGTGTGTTTTGCATCAAAAGAAGAGGCAGAAAAAAGAAATTATATACCCAGTTGCCTTAAGTAGTACTGGCCGTCTGAATAAATATCTGTCATACTCGGGGGTGTTCGGGTAAAAAATACAAACATTTCTCATGCATAACGAACGCTATAACAAACAAAAAATTCGTCTAGTAAGTTTCATCTCCTTTCTTCTAGGTTTTCTTGACGCTTTTTTCATCTACGTCCTTTCTAATTATTTTTCTGAAATCTCACACAGTGACAACGTAGGAATTTTCTACCTCGTCGCTTATGTCGGTGTCCTTCTTTCTCTTTTTTATTTTCAACCGCTTGTGCGTCTCATCGGAAGAGCTCGTACACTGTATCTTTCTTTGGGAATGAGCATCTGTGCTGCCGCTATACTTGCAAGCGCTTCTTCTCTTTCAGCGTCCATAGGAGCAGCCCTTGTTTTGGTTATAGCAACCAATATTACCTGGGTAGCACTAGATATTTTATTGGAAAGCTTTTCTCAAGATAAGGTTTCTGGAAGTATCCGCGGACTCTACCTCACGATTATGAATGCCGGGCTTCTTTTGGCTCCGTTTCTTTCATTAAAAACGCTCAATATCTTTCACTATGAGGGAATTTTCGTGACATTAGTTGTTGGTTACACGTTTGTTTTTGTTATAGCGCTTCTAGGATTTCGCCAGGATAACAAGGTGTTTCAGCAAAAACTTCGTCTCCGATTTACCATCAAGAAAATGTTCCAAGAGAAAAATTTATTGCGCATCTATCACGTATCTTTTGCTATGGAGTTCTTTTATGCCTTGATGATCATATATACGCCACTCCACCTCCGCTCTCTCAATTTTTCCTGGGACGAGATTGGCATTATTTTTACGGTAATGCTCCTCCCGTTTGTTTTGTTGCAATACCCATTAGGGATTTTAGCGGATCGTTATTTTGGGGAAAAAGAAATGTTGCTCGGAAGCATAGCGTTAACTGCTGGTACAACATTCGTCCTTCCATTTCTGGGGGCTGGAAGCGCTCTTTCATGGGGGATAGTGCTCTTTATGACCCGTATCGGTATCGCTGGTATTGAAATTCTCCGCGATTCATATTTTTACAAGCAGATCGACGGTAATGATATGGATGTTATCGCCTTCTTTAGAACGGCACGTCCTTTGGCTAATATTGTTGGTGCTTGTCTTTCTGTACCGATGCTCCTCTTTCTCCCTTTGAAAAGTATTTTTATCCTTGTCTCATTCATGCTTTTTTTCTCTTTAATTCATGCTTTTTTTCTTCAAGATACCATTGGTTTTCGTCGGCGCGCAAAGAACTGATGCCCGTGAATTTTTCTTGGAAAAAAGCCCAATAAATGGTATTCTTAAGGGGAAGTGGCCGCAAGTAACCATTTCCATTTTGTTATGGTTTATCATTTTCATTTAGAAAAGTTTGAAGGGCCACTTGATCTCCTCCTTTCACTTATTGAGAAAGAGAAGCTCGATATAACCCAAGTCAGTCTTGCTCAGGTTGCGGACCAGTTTTTGGCGCATTTAGAGGATGAACAGTCAATTTCACTGGCTCATCTTTCTGCTTTTCTCTCGGTTGCTGCTAGGCTGTTACTCATCAAGTCTCGTGCCTTGCTTCCCGTCCTTCATTTTAGTGATGAAGAGGAGGAAGTTATGGAGGACTTGGAGTATCGATTGAAGGCGTACAAACTTTTTCGACAAGCATCAGAAACTCTTGGAAGACTTTTTCTCAAGGCGAACGGATCGTATGGAAGAGAGAGTTTTCTTGGGATACAGACCGTTTTCTATCCGCCGAAAGATATCACCAAAGAAACCCTGAGGGACCATTTTGTTGATGTTTTGGGTGATATTCCTGTTTTTGAAATACTGCCAGAAAAAGAAATAGCTACTATAATAACACTGGAAGAAAAGATTGTCCTCCTTCAGCAGTCATTGGCCCAGCGAGCAGAATCTTCTTTTTCGGAAATGGTAGGCTCGGTGGGTGATAGAGTAGAAGTTATCGTTTCTTTTTTGGCTCTGCTTGAGCTGATTAAACAACGTTTTGTTCATGTGGAACAGGTAGATTTTTTTAGTGAAATTCGTATTAAGCGCTTAGGATAAAAAATATACTATGTCACAAATCTCTTTCGTATCAGCACTTGAATCTCTCCTTTTTGTCAGTGGTGAACCAATAACGTTTACCCGTTTGGCCAAGATACTCGAGATTCCCGTAGCAGAAGTTGTGGCGGTAGTTGAGGAGCTTGCTAAAAAATACGATGCGGATCTCCATACTGGACTCATGTTGATACGCGATACAACAACGGTGACACTCGCTACTGTACCGAGGAATGCTTCAATTATCGAAGCTTTAACTAAAAGTTCGCTTCAGGAGAGCATGAGTAAAGCAGCACTTGAGGTCCTCGCCATCATTGCCTATCGGGCTCCAGTATCTCGTTCGGAGATTGATGCTATTCGTGGAGTAAACTGTAGCTTTACGCTCCGTAATCTCCTTCTTCGCGATCTCATTATGCGTGAGGGTAACCCTGGTGACAGTCGGGGATACCTCTATCGTCCGACGCTTCGTTTTCTACAAGTGTTAGGTATCGGTCAGGCGTCAGATCTCCCTCAATTTGAGGTGCTTTCTCAGGATGAACGTCTGCGAATGATTCTTGAAGAGAAGGAAGAACCAGTACAAGAAACGCCTCTTGATTCGACACATTCAGCACCCACCCAATCCTAGCCTATGAGAATGTTTATTCTATTGAGCAGTATCGCCTTAGTTCTCTTTTTTGGCATGAGTGAAAAGGGCGCGATGCTGATCGCTCATGGAAAAGGACTCCTTGGTCTCTGGCACGTCGAGAGCAATCAGGTACCACACGAAGAAGAGAAACCGTCTTCGATGCCTCTCCTGCCTTTGGTTTCAGAAAGCAGAGAGCTCACCACGAGTTATCAACCAGAATTGAAAGAATACTCTCCGCGTTTAAGTATCGTTTCGGCGCATGCTTCTATTATTATGGATGTCGAGTCCGGCAAGATTCTTTATGAGCGTAATGCCAATGAGCGCCGACAAATTGCGTCACTCACTAAGCTTTTTACGGCTACTCTCGTGATGGAACGTATACAGAATCTTGATGAAGTAGTCACTATCGATGAAGAAGCTGTTTATTCTGAGGGAACACGGGTAGGGTGTCCTCGTTCTGGATTTTGTAACGGAGTGCGACTGAAGCCAGGTGAAAAAATGAGCGTGCGGAACCTCCTCAAGGCAGCCCTCATGAATAGCGCTAATGATGCTGCTGTTGCTCTCGGGAAGCATATCGGCAAAACTCAAGATGGCTTTGCTCGTATAATGAATATGCGGGCCAAAGAACTTGGTTTGAATGATTCTCATTTCTGTACCCCTTCAGGGTTGGAGCCGGATGGTCGTGAAAAAGAATGTTACTCTTCGGCTTCTGATGTAGCCAAAATCGTTACCCACGCCCTCTCTTTTCCGGAAATCTGGGAGATTATGCGTTATGAGAAACAATTCATCACCTCTGCTGATGGTGTCTATACTCACGAGATTTTCAGTACTGATCAGCTCCTTGGGCAATTCCCGAATCTTATTGGTACAAAAACTGGATTTACGCCATTGGCTGGCTATTCGCTCCTTGCTGTAGCTACGGACCATACCCAAAGCCATAAAGTGGTAGCAGTTGTTCTTGATGATTCTTCTCGGTGGCAGAGTATTCAGTCGATGTTTGATTGGAGCTTTCAGGCTTTTGATTGGAAATAGCAGTTACTACCAGATGAAGTGACCGGAACGGGGCTTCCTTTCGTTTTCGGGCCAGTGCTGGTAAAATCAGGATACCGTCTGATATTTTATTTATTGTTGTATGGATGCCATCCAAATAGCTCAGATACAAAGCGTGCCACAGATCATGAATGTCCTCAAGGTACTTTCTACTGGATTACTGGCTTTTCTTCTGGCGTTCATGATTACTCCTCTGTGGACACATTTATTGTACAAGTATAAATTTGGTATCAAGATTAAGGAAAAGTCAGTAAATGGCGAACCATTAACTTTCGTCAATAAACTGCACGCAATAAAAGCTGGTACACCAACAATGGGAGGGGTCATTGTTTGGTTTTCGGTACTCCTCCTCGTCATGCTTTCACACTATGTCTTTCCTTTTATTGCTGATTGGACGGGTATAAACTTTATTGCGCGATTGGATTTTTTTCGACGCTCTCAAGTCTGGTTACCGCTTTTTATTTTGGTAATGGCGGGTGTTTTAGGATTGTTTGATGACTATATGAGTGTTCGCGGTTGCGGAACGAATAAGGGTGGGGGAATGCGTTTCGCTCTGCGTTTTTGGTGGCTGTTCGCCATTGCTGGATTTGGGGCTTGGTGGTTTTATGAAAAACTCGGCTGGGATGCCATTCATGTGCCTGCCTTAGGTGATTTTTCTATTGGATGGTGGTATATCCCCGTCTTTATTTTTGTTATTCTTTTTTCAGCAATTTCTTCCAATGAAACTGATGGGTTAGATGGCTTAAACGGCGGTGTTCTCTTGATTGCCTTTAGCGCCTTTTCTCTTATTTCATTTGTCCATAATAAAATGGATCTGGCTGCTTTTTGTGCTGCTCTGGCAGGGGCGCTTCTGGCGTTTTTGTGGTTCAATATTTACCCTGCTCGTTTTTTTATGGGTGACACGGGTGCTATTTCCTTGGGAGCTACACTCGGCGTGATTGCCATGTTGACCAATACCACTATTGCCCTCTTTGTTATCGTAGCCATTTATGTACTTGAATCTGGGAGCGCTGCTTTACAATTAGGTAGTAAGAAGTATTTCGGAAAGAAAATTTTTCTGGCTGCGCCACTGCATCATCATTTCGAAGCCAAGGGCTGGCCAGAACCAAAAATTGTCATGCGTGCCTGGATATTTACTGCGCTCACGGCTCTTATTGGGGCTATGATTGCTATTTTAGGGATGGGAGAGTAATTACTATTTAAGATATATGTATGGTGTTGCGAACTCTTAAAGAAGCGGATTGTGCCAATCAAAAAGTGTTGATTCGTGTTGATTTTAATATCGAACAGAGCAATATTGCCCAGATTGAGGAGCACTTCCGGCTTGATATCGCCAAAAAAACAGTGGACTTCATTGCTTCTCAATCAGGATCAAAAATTGCCCTGTTGACTCATTTCGGTCGTCCAGATGGGAAAAGAGATCCGCGTTATTCAGTCAATCAACTCACCGAAGCAGTCAGTCGATCTCTAGGAAAAGAGGTTGTCTTCGTGGCTGATTGTATTGGTGAGAGTGTGACTCAGGCACTTGAGCAGTTGCTTCCGCACCAGATACTCCTGTTAGAAAACGTGAGATTTTATGGAGCAGAAGAAGAGAACGACCCTGTTTTTGCCAAACAATTAGCCTCACCATTTACTCTCTACGTAAACGAAGCCTTTAGCGTTTGTCATCGGGCACATGCTTCAGTAGAGGCCATTACACACCTTATCCCTTCATACGCCGGGTTACGACTCATTGAGGAAATAACAGAATTGGATCGCATCCGTTTTTCCCCAGAGCATCCGGCCATCGCTATCATCGGTGGGGCGAAAATTGAAACGAAGCTTCCGCTTATTACGGCACTGGAAAAAAGTTATGATGCTATTCTCGTTGGTGGCAAAGTTGCCAATGAAGCACTCGATCAGAAACTTGTTTTTGGAGAAAAAGTACTCCTCCCAAAAGATTTCGATTCAAGTGCCCGATTAGATATTGGACCACAAACTATCGCGTACTTTACTCAAATTATTGCTATGGCTAAAACCATCGTTTGGAACGGTCCCCTAGGAAAATTTGAGGAGAAACCCTACGATATTGGTACCGAAGCCATCCTACATGCTATTTTGGAAAGCAAAGCCTATGTTGTTATTGGGGGCGGGGAGTCATTGGCAGTACTGGAAAAGGCTAATGTTATTAATAGGGTAAGCTTTGTTTCTTCTGGTGGAGGAGCCATGCTCGAATACTTGGGAGGGGCTAATCTTCCAGGTATTGTGGCTCTTTCGGCGTGATATACTAAAAAGAGGTATCAAAATTATAAAAAAACCGTATGGCAAAAATTTCCGAAGTCAGAGCGCGTGAGATACTCGATTCTCGTGGAGAACCAACTGTTGAAGTCTCGGTAATACTCGATGATGGAACAACAGCTCAAGCAGGTGTCCCATCAGGAAAATCAACTGGGGCCTTTGAGGCGATAGAACTCCGAGATAACGATGAGAATCGCTATCGCGGTATGGGCGTGCTCCATGCTGTAGAACATGTGAACACTGAAATCGCTGTTGCCGTGCGCGGGATGGAAGCATCTGACCAGCAGGCGCTTGATGAAAAAATGAATGCTCTCGATGGAACTCCGAATAAAGGACGTCTCGGTGCCAATGCTATTTTGGGAGTCTCATTGGCTGTTTGTCGAGCTGCCGCCAAATCATCCGGCATACCACTGTATGAACATATAGCTCACTTGTATGGAAAAGAGGGGAACAGAGATGTATTCCCCGTACCGATGTTTAATATTGTGAATGGCGGAAAACATGCTGATTCCGGATTGTCTGTACAGGAATTTAAGGTAGTTCCTTCTGGGATCGTTTCCTTTCCTGAACAACTTCGTGCAGGTAGCGAAGTGTTCCACGCTTTGCAAAAAATACTGGAGCAAAGTGGCTTTACCACCGCAGTTGGAGATGAAGGCGGATTTGCTCCGCGAGTAGAAAATCATATCCAGGCCCTCACCCTTATTCATCAAGCGATTACCGAAGCAGGATATCGTCCAGGTATCGATATTTTCATCGGACTCGATGTAGCAGCAAATTCTTTTTATAACAAAGAAGAGGATCAGTATGTTCTGAAACCAGAGGGGGTCAAACTCTCGCGCGAGAGTTTGATAAATGTGTATCGAGAATGGATAGAGAAATATTCCGTGGTTTCTATTGAAGATGGTTTGGATGAAGAAGACTGGGACGGTTGGGCAACAATGAAAGAAAAGCTGGAGAAGGAAAAAACCACTTGGGGAAAGCCTCTGATGCTCATTGGGGATGATTTACTCGTAACCAATGTCGAACGCCTAAAGAAAGCAATTGAAGAAAACTCCTGTAATGCGGTACTGATCAAAGTGAATCAGATCGGGACTGTTTCTGAAGCGCTCGACTGTATGCGTCTGGCACGAGATCATGGGATGAATCGGGTTATCTCTCATCGTTCAGGAGAAACAGTTGATGACTTCATCGCCGATCTCGCCGTTGGAACAGGGGCTGAGTTTATCAAATCTGGATCGTTATCACGAGGAGAGCGCCTCGCCAAATATAATCGACTACTCGAGATTTACACCGCTACTCGCTAATCGTTCTCTCTATGTGGTTTTCAAAAAAAAATGCAGAAATAATTTGTGTTGGATCAGTATCGAAAGACATTTTTTTTCCTACCGATGAAGGCATCGTTATTGAAACCCCTGAGGATATTACCGCTAAACAAAAAGTGGCTTTTGAATTAGGCGGGAAGTATCGAGTAAAAGATCGCTTCGAGGCCGTCGGTGGCGTTGCTGCCAACGTAGCTCATGGTTTAGCTCGTCTCGGACAAAATACAGCCCTCTACAGTTGTGTTGGCGATGATGAGATGGGCCAATTTATTGAGGCATCTTTACGAAAAGAAGGCATCGCGACAGATCTTATTCGGCATCTCCCTGATGCCAAAACAGATTTGTCAGCCATTATTGTTTTGACCCAGAATGGAGAGCGAACAATCTTTCATAATCGGGATGCTAATGAACGTCTCGTTGTTCATGAAGAGAAGTTTGTAGGAGCCAAGTGGCTTTTTGTTAGCGCTTTAAATGGCGACTGGAAACACAATCTCGCTCTTTTGTTACACGTTAAAGAGGCACAGTGCCTTTCTCTTGCATTGAATCCAGGACAACATAACATCAAAGAGGATGCCAAAACGATTCTGGAAACGCTCCCTATGGTGGACGTTTTGCTTTTGAATAAGGACGAAGCTATCGAACTCCTCCTCCAATTGCCATCACGGCCAGCTGATTCGGAATTAAACGATGAACTCTTTTTGTTGGAAAAACTCGTTCAAGCTGGTGCCAAAAAAATCGCGATGACAGATGGGAAACGCGGAGCCTGGGGAACGGATGGTACAGAATACTGGCATTGTCCAATTTATACCCGGGACAAAGTAGTGGATAGCACGGGAGCGGGAGATGCCTTCGGATCCGGATTTTTTTCCGCGCATCTCATGGGGAAAGATCTTCCAGTTGCCCTTTCATATGGTATGGCTAATAGTGGGAGCGTTATCGGTTTCTATGGCGCTGTTGAAGGATTACTTGTACAAAATGAGATTGACGACTTAATAAAAAATATTACTCCGCAACGCCTCAGATAGTCTCGGATTGAAGAAGAGAGTGCTATAATAGATTCAGAGGGGTACATAGTGTATAGCGTATCAAAACGCAATCGCTCACGAAATAAAAAGTTGACCAGATATGGGTTTATTTTCGAAATTTTCTTTCAAGCAAGAAGTTGATTTGGTGCTTGCTTTGGATATTGGTACGGAAGTGGTCAAAGCGCTCATTTTGCGTATTGAAAAAAACGAACGCCGTGGGGTTGTTATTGGTGTTGGAAAAGTCGTACAAAAACTCGGAAATATGCAGAGTGGTGCTGTTTCTAATATTAGCGGAGTTATAGAATCATCTCGTCAGGCTATTGTGTTAGCGAAAGAAAAGGCGGGCATAAAAAATGTCGAAAAAAGCATCATTGGTATCGCTGGTGAACTCGTCAAAGGAACGACGACGACCGTTCACTATGAGCGGGTCAATCCGGAAATGCACATTGGCGTTCCCGAACTCAAGATGATCATTCAAAAGGTCCAGGAAAAGGCCTATGAACGCATCAAACGGCAGTTGTCTTGGGAAATGGGTAAGGATGACATTGATGTCAAACTCATTAATGCCGCTATCGTTGATGTCCGGATTGATGGCTATCCAGTTGTTAACCCGGTCAATTTTCAGGGGAGAGACGTTTCTATGAGCGTATTCAACGCTTATGCGCCAATGATTCACCTCGGTGCTTTACGAACTATCGCTGATGAGCTTGATCTCGACCTCCTCTCAATTGCTGCTGAACCGTACGCCGTGGCACGATCTGTCGAAGTAGACGATATGATTGATTTCAGTGCTATTTTTATAGATATTGGTGGAGGGACGACAGATATCGCGGTTGTGCGTAACGGTGGTTTGGAAGGAACAAAGATGTTTGCCCTGGGGGGACGAGCTTTTACCAAGCGCTTGGCTCAAGAGTTCCAGCTCAGTTTTGATGTGGCAGAAAAAATGAAAATTGACTACGCCAACAATCGCCTCAAAAGTGAAGATGCCGAAAGAGTAGCTACCCTCTTTGCTGATGATTGTCGTATCTGGCTCGGTGGAGTCGAATTGTCACTCATGGAGTTTGCCGAAACCGATTTGCTTCCGCCACGTATATTTCTGTGTGGTGGCGGTTCCGCTCTGCCTGGTATCAAACAGGCACTGCTTTCTCAGGAATGGTCGACTTTTCCGTTTCCGAAGCTTCCTCAAGTGTCATTCTTACAACCGCGTGACGTGGCACGAATAGTAGATACCACTGGTGAACTCAATAATCCACAGGATATGACTCCGATAGGATTGGCTCACTTGGCTTTGATTGAGGCTTTGGAAGAGGAAAAAATGCTCTCCAGTATACTCCGTCGGAGTATGGAAACTATTGAAAAAAACTAAATGCCTATGCCTCAGAAATTTTATATCGAGAGCGACGAAGAAATTATCTCGGTTATCGGGCGTTTGCGTCATTCACAAAATGAGACAAATTACTTCGTTTTTCCGAAGCGCTCTTTGGTATTACAAAGTATTATCAATCTCAAATTATTTCAACGAGAAGCGCAAAAGTTAGGGAAAAAAGTTATCATCGTAACGCAGGATGAGGTTGGAATGATGTTAGCTGAAAAGGTCGGGCTTGCCACTGAGCGATACACCGATGATTTTTCACGAAAAACGTCCCATCTCGAATTGGTTGCCCCCATTGAAAGATCCGCAAAAAAAATTGATCTTCCAGAAACGCTTGCTTCAATTCCTAAACTTGAAGAATTGGGAAGTAACGATTTTTATTCAGCGCCATCAATCACTCCATCGCCAGTGCACAAAAAAGAAGAACGGGTGCTACGTGTGCGTAATGCTTCTCCAACGCCTCAAACAAGTCTCAATTCTAAACGCGTAGAGCAAGCACCACCTCTTCGGGTTGCTCCGCGCCCATATCCGACCCCGTCAGGGAATCAGGTACGTCCTCTTTCGAAATCAAACCCTCTGCCTATAGGCTCGCTTCCTTCAAACACGCGTGATGATCGTCTCAAGAATTTCTTTGGAGGGGAAAAGCCGGTTGTCCCATCCATGCCCACCAAAGAGCGACCAGTAGAGCCGAAAGTAGCAGTCGCCTCAAGAAAAGTTGGTGGTATCTTTCTTTTTCTTGGAAGCGTCTCTCTCCTTTCTCTCCTTGGGGTTTTGGTGTACCTCTTCTTACCACGAGCCGAGATCCATGTGGTACCCTACAAAATGACGCGCAATGTCGATTTGCAATTTGAGGGACGTATCGAAGGTGTGCTTTCTGGAGAGGATACTCTTCCGGTCCGTGTTCTTGAAAAGGAACAAGAGGTGGTGTTTACCGTAGAGACCACTGGGGCGTCACTTGGTACAGCACAGAAAGCCCGCGGAACAGTCGTGATTTACAACAAATTTAGTACCGATCCTCAATCATTGGTCGCCACAACGCGCTTACAATCATCTGACGGGAAGGTGTTCCGACTCGTTACCGGGGTGACCGTTCCCGGAATGACTGGTGGACAAGCAGGGGCCATAGAAGCTTCGGTAATAGCTGATCAACCGGGAGTGGCTTACAATATTACTGGGAGTACCTTTACCGTTCCAGGGTTTCAGGGAAGTCCGAAGTTTGAAAAATTCTCTGCTCAATCAAGCAAAGCGATGACCGGAGGGAGTGATGCTTCAGGGAGTGGTTTACGGG
>JAGOOJ010000014.1 GCA_017992575.1 Candidatus Moraniibacteriota bacterium
AGTGGTAAATCAGAAGCTATCGAATACCTGATGGGAAAGTATCATTGGCCCAAGGTATATTTTGGCGACGTGACGTTTGATGAAATGAATCGCCGTGGACTGGAACGGAACCAAGCCAATGAGCGTTTAGTACGAGAAAATTTGCGAAATATTCACGGCGAAGATTATTATGCTCGTGAGGTTATCAAAAAGATAGAAGTTTTGGGTGATGTACCGCAGGTACTCGTGGAGAGTTTTTATAGCGCTGCGGAATATCGTGTTTTTAAAGAACGGTTCGGAGAGGATTTTTTGGTGGTAGCTATTCATGCTCGTCCGAGTGTCCGTTACGCACGACTTATGGTGCGACCGAATCGTCCACTCACAACCAAAGAAGAATCTGAAGAGCGAGACTGGGCACAACTCACTCGTTTGACTCAGGGGACGCCTATTGCGTTGGCTGATTATATGATTATTAATGAAGGATCGAAAGAGGAGTTTACTCAGAAACTTGATACAGTTATAGAGGCTATAACGTCAGCACACAAGTAAGTGGAATATGTATAATAAAAAAATATGACCAAAGTCATGATTGGCGTGGCAGGGGAGGTAGCTTCAGGTAAGGATACGGTAGGGAAATATATTGCGGAGAAATATCAGGCACAAGCACTGCGGTTTTCTCAGGTCTTGCGCGATATTCTCGATCGGATGAATCTGGACCAGAGCCAGGAAAATATGGGGAAGCTTTCTATGCACTTACGCAAAGCCTTCGGTGAGGATATCCTCTCGAAGGGATTGGTACGGGAAGCGGAAAAAAGCCAGAATGAGTTGGTAGTGGTTGACGGCGTGCGTCGTTTTCCTGACATTATTCAGATGCAGGCAAATGAGCAGTTTTATTTTATTTATGTTGAAGCTTCGCCGGAGAAGCGCTATGAGCGCTTGACACAGCGACATAATAATTCAGATGATGCCGGGAAAACGATGGTTCAGTTTGAAAAGGATGCTCTACAAGAATCCGAGTCACAAATCCGAGATCTGAAAGAACATGCTGATTTTGTGATCAATAATGATGGGACGTTGGAGGAATTGCAACAGCAGATCGATGCTGTGATTGCCAAGATAAAGAAGTAACTGTCGCTTTATGAAAAAAGGAAAATTTATTGTATTTGAGGGTTTGGATGGTGCAGGACAGGGGACTCAGATTAAGCTTCTTGAACAGTATTTGCAATCGAAGAAGGAGAAAGTGTATGTTACTTCTGAGCCTACTCAGAATTTGATTGGCGGACTTATTCGCTCACTTCTTCGTAAACACTGGACGCTTGGTAATACGGGTATTCAGCTTCTCTATTCTGCGGATCGGGCACATCATCTTGAAGTTGAGGTTGAACCTATACGGGAAAAAGGGCATCATGTCATCTCTGGACGATATTTTTTTTCAACGATTGCTTTCGGATCACTCAATAATGATGTGAAGTGGCTCAAGGCTATCAGTGAAAAGTTTCCGAATCCCGATGTGACGATTTTTCTCAATGTATCACCTAAGGAGTGTATCCGCCGGATCAATACGGGTCGCCCGCTCAAAGAATTTTTTGAAAAAGAGAAAATTTTACAAAAAGTATACAAAACATATCTCGGTCTTGTGAAAGACAAGCAGTATAAGAATGTATATGTTGTGAATGGTGAGCAGTCTATGGAAAAGGTAGCACAAGATATTCAGAAGATTATTGATAAACACGTTTGAAAAGTATGAAATTAGAAGCGAAGAAACTACAACCGGATGCTCTTTTGCCAGCTCGGGCTCATGCTGATGATGCTGGTTTGGATTTGTTTGCTAATGAGGCTTTGACCCTGGAACCTGGGATGAGACGGACAGTCAAAACAGGTATTGCGCTCGCTATACCGACGGGATACGTTGGACTTATCTGGGATAAATCGAGTATTCCGCATAAGTGGGGAGTCAAAACTATGGGTGGTGTCATTGATGCGTCGTATCGGGGAGAGGTTGGAGTGATAATGGTTAACCTTTCCGAGGAGCCGTATGTTATCGAAAAAGGGGCTAAAATAAGCCAATTATTGATTCAAAAAGTGGAGCTACCAGAAGTTTGCGAAGTGAGCGAATTAGATGATACCATACGTGGTGCGGGTGGCTTTGGGAGCACCGGCACTCATTAGAAGAAAATTGTATGAAATACAACGTTACTATTGGCATGGAAGTGCACGCAGAGCTCAAGACGAGTTCCAAGATGTTTTGTGCGTGTAAAAATGGCCTCGGGATGGAAGCAGTGCCCAATGTGAATATCTGTCCGGTCTGTACGGCTCAGCCTGGGTCACTTCCGGTACCTAACGCTACGGCTATTGAAGCCGTTCAGCGTGTTGGACTGGCGCTCGGGTGTACGATTCGTCTGACGTCTAAATTTGATCGCAAAAACTATTTTTATCCTGACTTGCCAAAGGGGTATCAGATTTCCCAGTTTGATCAGCCGTTCTGTGAAGCAGGGACGATGGTGATAGGTGATAAGTCATTTCGGATTACTCGTATTCACCTTGAAGAAGATACAGGGAAGTCGATGCATCCGGCAGGGGCAGACTATACGCTGGTTGACTATAACCGCGCTGGTGTGCCACTCATGGAGCTGGTGACTGAGGCTGACTTTACCAATAGTCGTGATGTTGGGATGTTCTGTCAGAAATTGCGCCAGATACTGCGTTACCTCGATGCTTCTAATGCTGATATGGAAAAGGGTCAGATGCGTTGTGAGGTCAATATTTCATTGTATCCAGAGGGAGCCGATCGTTTATCTGGAACCAAGGTGGAAATCAAGAACATCAACTCGTTTCGTTCAGTGGAACGATCAATTGAGTATGAAATAGAACGACAGACGGAAGTGTTGGAGCGGGGTGAAAAATTGGTACAGGAAACCCGGGGGTGGGACGAGAATAAAAACATCACCGTCTCACAGCGCAAGAAAGAGTCAGCTCATGATTATCGGTATTTCCCAGAGCCAGATATTCCACCGTTTGAATTTACTTCGGAGTACGTAGAGAAACTGCGCCTGACATTACCAGAATTACCGGATGCCAAATTGAAGCGTTTCGTTCTAGAATATGGTTTGCCAGAAAAAGACGCAGTGATTCTCGTTGAAGAACGGCGTTTTTCTGAATACTTTGAGGCAGTAGTTAGCGAGTTGACTGAGAAAGTGCAGGGGAAAGAAGTGTCAGCACCACTGGAGCGGACGGTGAAGCTTGCCTGTAATTATCTCCTGACTGAGCTTCGGAAACATTTGGTAGAGAATAACCAGTCAATTGAAGCAGTGCCAATTACGGCTGAGAACTTTGCTGAATTTATCGGTATCGTGGCTGATGGCAAGATCAACTCGAGTGCTGCTCAGACAGTACTCGGGGAAATGTACCGTGGTAGTGATGGTGATACGGATCCATCGCACATTATCGATCGGCTCAATCTTGGTCAGGTCAATGATAGTGAAGCCCTAGAGAAAGCAGTGGACGCTGTACTCGAGCGTAACGAACAATCAGTGGCTGATTTTAAGGCTGGCAAACAAAATGCTCTGCAATATCTGATGGGGCAAGTCATGAAAGAATCAAAAGGTAAGGCCAACCCTCAGATGGTTATGGAGCTGTTGAGAAAAAAACTAGCCTAACAATTCCGAAGACGTATCGGGAAAGTCAGATTTTCTCAGGGTTTGTTGTGGCGTGAGAAACATTTCATATTTTATTCAGGGAATTTGCTTTTGAGCAAATTCCCTGTTATTTTTGTTGCAAGGGATTTCCCCCTCAACCAGGAGCGAACGACCATGAAAGTGCTTATGAGTGACGATGCGGTAGCGGCATTGCAGGCAAGTCGTGATGAACGCGAACTCACAGGAGATAGTTCGGTATTCGATGCTTGGCAAGCCAGCCAAGAAGCAGAGCGTTTGGCGGAACAACGCAGGACAGAGCGGGTAACGCTCGACGTCGAAATCCATACTGCCTGCGAAGGTCAGATCCAATACACCTCGTTTTTCCGCGACACGGCACCGCAGAGCCAGCTCATCGGCCAGCGCCATCGCCCGCATCTTGAAGAGTTCTTTCTCTGCGTCTGCAAGGGATGTGGGTCGGCGATTGTCGATCCAGAGCGACTGGCCCGGTATGCCGAGTTGATGACGGCCCATCGCAATCGGACCACTGACTGAAGGGGGCATCATGATTATTGAGAATGGTGACTGGGTTACCAGAGCGCTTGGCATCGTGCTGGGAGGCGATGCTTTGGCTGGTGGTACCGGCGTGCTAACGCCTGATGGCATTCGTGCCATCGAAGGTGCCTTGGCACGGGTCAAGACCGAGCCTGGCTATGCCGAGCGGAATCAAGCCTGGCTTGATGGCGTAGCCAAGCGTAACGAAGAACGCTGGCCGACAGAGCGCCAAGCAATGCTCGAAGCAGCTCAGCGCGCGGAAAGCATGCGCAATACGGTGATCAAGCGTCTCACCAAGTAGTCGGGTCAGGCTGAAGAGTGACATACCAAGTAGGTGTCGGCGAGAACAATCGCGACACCTTTTTTCTTTGTAAAATTACGTAATTTGTTACGTAATTACTTTCTTGGCTTCCTCTGGTGTAGTGATCCAGTGGAGAGGGATAGTTTTTTCGAAACGGCGAAGCCAGGTGAGCTGGCGTTTGGCGTAGTGACGAATTTCAAATTCGAGGCGCTCTTTCATTGCTTCGAGAGTGATTTTTTTCTGAAGGAAAAGAGCAATGTATTTATACTCGAGGCCAAAACTCTCGAGTCGTTTCCAACTGATACCCTCTGCTCGCAGTGTCTCAACTTCGGCTATCATGCCTTGTGCTATTCTTTTTTCCAGGCGTAGAGCGATGTTTTTGTGGAGGACTTCTTGTGATGGGCTGAGGACGATAATGAGAAAATCTTGATTCTTGATTCTTGATTCTTGATTCTTCGGAAGTGGAGGCACTGTTCCTAATGTTTCAATAATCTCAAGAGCTCTTATGAGGCGTATCTTGTTATGAGAATCAATATTTTTAGCACGGACAGGATCTTGTTTTTCCAGTTCTGCAAAAAGGGATTCTACGGAAAGCTTACTGAGTTTTTGACGAAGGGCGGGATTAGGTTTGACGGCCGGAAAGGGATTGTCTTCGATGAGCGCTTGGATCCAGAAACCGGTACCACCACAGATAATGGGAGTTTTACCACGCTTCTTGATATCGGCAATGGCGCGCTTGGCATCACGGACAAAGTGAGTGACGTTGTAATTTCTTTTTGGTGACGCCACATCAATGAGGTGATGTCTGATGCTCTCAGAAAAATAATAGTTTCGAAATTTGTCACTGGCCATTTGGATTTTGTCATTTCTGGTAAAGTCGCGTGCGACCTTACCAGTCCCTATATCCATTCCTCGGTAGACTTGGCGACTGTCGGCCGAGACGATTTCCCCATCGTATTTTTGAGCGAGAACAATAGCCAAATCCGACTTACCAGAGGCTGTCGGTCCCATGATGACGATGGTTTTGCTCAGGGTGTTTAACATCGGACTAGTATGGCAAAGTTTTTTACTTTTGAATAGGGGGTGTTTCCTTCAAGCAAGCAATTTTCCAAAGTACCATATATTCGTCCCGGCGTGACGAATATATTACTTTGAAGTCCTCACTCTTTTTCTTCCACCAGCTGGCGGAAGAAAAAACCATGCCCCTTCAGACTTCAAGGTTGCTTTGGAAAATTCTTGCTCGAGGAAATACAATGTTCCAAACGTTCCTTTTACAAAACTGTTTCCACACCTTCGATATTTTTGATATCAGTGAGTTGCTCTGGAGAAGGATTGATAGCAAAGGTTGTTTCGATGATAGTGGTGCCGATTTTCACTGAGATTTTTTGGTCTCCGCTCGGAAGAGTTTTCAAATATTCTGACAGTACCCGAATGGTTTGAGTGGGATTGGTTGCTCCAAGCACGATGGTGATCTTGTTTTTATCGCTTGGAGAAACTATTTGTTCTTCTGATGGGACGGGCCGGGCCAGCTTGGTACGTGTTGCTTCAGCACGAGCAAATTGATGGAGCGTATCGGGGGACACTTTTTCGACGCCTTCGGCGACGCATTTGAGGTCGCCGTCACGGAGAGAGATACGAGCATCGACAATGACCACTGTGCCTTCGATCCAGGATTCTCCAGTCCGTTCGGCAGCCTTGCCAAAGACCAGGGCTTCAATACGGCCGGTCATATCTTCGAGACCGACGAAATACATGGTGCTACCGGTTTTAGTTAAAATTTTTCGTACCGTAGTAATCACGCCACCAATACGAACCCGGGCACCATCGCCCTGTTTATCGAGTGCCCCGAGGGGCGTAGCGGTTTTGTTGAAGTAGGCCTGGTATTCACTGGTGGGGTGATCACTGACGTAGAGGCCGAGGAGTTCTTTCTCCCAATCGAGACGCATTTTTTTGGTAGCAGGAGGAATTGTGGCAAGCTCAATTTTGCTGATAGGCATATCCATACTTCCGAACAGGCTGGATGCGTGCGTATCAGCAATCGTTCGGAGATTTTTTCCGTGACGAAGAATAACATCGATGTTTCCGAAAAGTTGTTCTCGTTCACCAAAGTCTTCAAGCGCTCCTACTTTGGACAGGGATTCGAGTGATCGTTTGTTCAAGTCTTTGGACTGGACGCGTTCGATGAAATTTTCGAGGGTGGTAAATTTTCCTCCGGCTTTGCGAGCTTTGACGATTTCCTCAGTACAGACGGACCCGACATTTTTGATGGCGTTCATACCGAAGCGTACTCGTTCCGTGCCATCATCACCGACAGCGACAGCGAAATTTTCGAAACTTTCATTAACGGAAGGAGGTAACACTTCAATGCCGATTTCTCGAGCTTCACGTACTTCGATAGCGATGCGGTCGATATCATGTTGATCAGAGGTGAGAAGGGCGGCCATGAACTCTGCGGGGTAATGAGCTTTGAGGTAGGCGGTTTGGTATCCGATCAAGGCATAGCAGGCAGCATGAGAACGGTTGAAACCGTAACCAGCGAATGGCTCGATGAAGGCAAAGACCTGCTCGCCGATTTTTCTTCCAACACCGGTTTTGACACAACCTTCGATGAATTTTTCTCGTTGTTCAGCAACCAATTCAACAATTTTCTTTCCGACCGCTTTACGCAAAACATCAGCTTCTCCGAGGGAGAATCCGGCCAGGTCGCGAGCAATCTGCATCAACTGTTCCTGGTAGACAGCCACGCCGTAGGTGTTGCGAAGAATTGGTTCCAGTTTCGGATGGAGGTATTCGACAGTTTTGGTCCCGTGTTTGCCACCGATAAAGTCGGGAATATAGTCCATTGGTCCTGGTCGATAGAGGGCAACCATAGCGATGATATCTTCAAAGACCGAGGGTTTGAGTTGTTTCAGATAGCGTTTCATGCCGGAGCTTTCCAACTGGAAAACACCGGTTGTGTGGGCGTCCTGAAGCAGTTTGTATGTCTTTTCATCATCGAGTGGGAGACGGCTCATGATATCGGCCACTGAGGCAGTCTCGGCATCGAGTCCGAGTATTTCTGTGAGTGCCGGCATTTTTCCGAGGGCTCGGATAATACGAAGGGTGTTTTGGATAATGGTCAGGTTTTTCAAACCCAAGAAGTCCATTTTGAGGAGGCCGATTTTTTCAACAGCATTATTCTTGGTTGAGGAGGCGTATTGGGTGACGACGCCTTCGCGTGATCCAGACACACGCTGGAGGGGAGTGTATTCGGTGACTGGGTCTTTGGTGATGACCACACCACAGGCATGCATCGAGGTATGACGAGCCAGTCCTTCAATATGCTGAGCGGTGTCTATAAGACGTTTGGCATCAGCATTGCTTTCGTACTGTTGCTTGAATTCTTGCACTTCCTCGAGAGCTTTTTTGATGGAGGTGAACATGGGAATCATTTTGGCCGTTTGATCACACAAGGGGAGCGGAATACCAAGGGCTCGTCCGACATCACGAATCGAGCCACGAGCAGCCATGGTTCCGAAAGTGATAATCTGAGCGACGTGATCGTTACCGTATTTTTCTCGAACGTAGTTCAATACCGCTTCACGACGATCGTCAGCGAAGTCCATATCGACGTCTGGCATGGAAATACGTTCAGGGTTCAAGAACCGTTCGAAGAGGAGGTCGTACTTGATAGGGTCAAGATCGGTGATGTTGGTCAAATAGGCCACGAAGGATCCGGCAGCCGATCCGCGACCAGGGCCCACAACGACGCCGTTGTCTTTGGCCCAGTTAACGAAGTCTTGAACGATTAAGAAGTAGGAAGCGAACCCAGTTTTTTCAATAATAGAGAGTTCGTATTCGAGACGCGTTTTTTGATCCGGAGTAATTTTTTGTCCAGGGAAGCGTTTGGTGAGCCCAACATCACACAGGGCCCTAAGGGCATCATCAGCTGTTTTTCCCGGAGGAAGAGGAAAAGAAGGAAGATGATTTTGGCCGAGCTCTATTTCAACATTGCAGGCGTCGGCAATTCTTTGGGTATTTTCGAGTGCTTCCGGAATATCATGAAAAATCTCAGTCATTTCTTCACTAGAACGAAGTGAAAGGTCGAGGGCCATCATGCTGAATCGCTCCGTATCGGTTACTTTTTTGTTATCGCGAATACAGAGGAGAATATCTTGAGTGACAGCATCTTCTTTTTTGACGTAGTGAACATCAACGGCTGCTACCACGGGGATACCAGTTTCCTGACTGATTTGGACCAGTCCCTGGTTGGCAGCGACTTGGTTTTCGATATCGGTGTGCGGTCCAAGTTCGAGATAAAAATTACCCTGACCAAAAATACTTTGGTACTCAAGTGCTGATGCCTTGGCTCGTTCGTAGTTGCCGTAGATAACTTCGGATGGCACTTCACCCTGAAGTGATCCTGAGAGAGCGATGAGGCCTTCGCTGTATTTTTGGAGGAGTTTTTTGTCAGTGCGGGCTTTGTAGTAGAATCCTTCGAGCTGAGCAATCGAGATAATTTTCATCAGGTTTTTATACCCGACATTGTTTTTAGCGAGGAGGACGAGCTGGTGACGACGCTTGTCTTCACTGGTATTGTTTTTACTCGTGAGGTCTTTGCAGACGAAGACTTCAACCCCGATGATTGGTTTGATACCGTATTCTTTGGCGTGGATGTAGAATTCGACTGCGCCGTACATGGCCGAAGTGTCGGTGAGGGCCAGTGATGTCATCCCGAGCTCCTGGGCACGTTTCAAGAGATCGTCGACTTTGGGGAGGGCAGTCAGGAGGGAATAGTGAGAGTGGACGTGGAGATGAGTAAACATAGTTCTTAAATATCAAAATCCAAATACCAAATATCAAATAAAAATTAAAAACCAAAATAAAAAACCACACAAGAAGCGGGCTTTGAAATTTGAAATTTGAAATTTGACATTGTTGTGGGTTCCCTCATCGCCCGGATTGCTCCTTGGACTTTGCAGGGAAGTTATCTATGATTAGTATATACTGAAGTTATGCAAGAAACAACCTTTGAAAAAGAACGGGAAATTGCCTCGCGAGGGGAGTTTTTGGTTGTGGGCGTGGATGAGGCAGGTCGTGGGCCGTTGTGCGGGCCAGTAGTGGCCAGTGCGGTGTGTTATAAAAATCCGAGTTTCGCTATTCCTTTGGAGTTGGAAAAAGAATTTTCTCTTATTCGTGATTCTAAAAAACTTTCAGAAAAGCAACGCGAAGAAATGTTCGATTTTATTCATGAGCATTTTTATGTCGGTGTTGGTATCGTCCATGCTGAGACTATTGATCGGATTAATATTCTTGAGGCGACGTTTCTGGCAATGCGATCCGCAATTTCTGAATTGCGGAGAATTATGAATCAAGAATCAGGAATTATGAAAGAACGTACGATGTACGTTCTTGTCGATGGGAATCAGGAAATCCCCAATCTTTCACTCAAACAGGAAACAGCCGTGGGAGGTGATGGGATAGTCAAATCTATTGCGGCTGCTTCTATTATCGCCAAGGTAACGCGGGATCGGATGATTATCGAGTATGATAAACAATATCCACAGTACGGCCTGGCTCAGCACAAGGGCTATGGCACCAAAGTACATATGGAGGCGCTCCGGAAGTATGGCCCGACCCCTATCCATCGTATGTCTTTTAAACCGGTCCAGCTTTCGCTTCCGGAAAATGTGAACAAGCGATTTTCTAGTGTTTTAAAACCGAAGAAGTGAATAGAGAATGTAGAATGGCGAATGTTGAATTATAGGTAAAGAATCCGAGCCAAGAATTTTTCAAAGTAGTCTGGAAACCTAAGCGGGCATGGTTTTTTCTAAAAGAAAAAGAGAGCAGGTTTCAAAACAGTAGAGACGCCACGCCGGGGCGGATCTACGGTACTTTGAAAGATTGCTTGGTGAGAGGTTCTTGTAGATATCACGAGAGGAAATCTCCTCTTATAAAAAAGGTTGATTGGTGAGGGATTCTCACAGATATTTTTTACTGAGGGATTATTCTCTATGCAGTGACTTGCCAAAGAGAGAAAGGCGTGGTAGATTGGATACATCGTAAATTTTCAGAACTGTTATGGCTCTACCAAAGCAAAGACATACCCGACATCGTCGTGACCGTGCTCGCAAGCAGTACGACGTGCAATTGGTGAATACTCAGGAATGCCCAAAGTGTAAGGAGCGTGTTTTGTCACACCGTGCCTGTCCTGCCTGTGGCTTTTACAAAGGAAAAGAAGCAGTAAAAATGACCCCGAAATTGGAAACCGCCAAAAAAGCTTCCTAATGCTGGCCTTCTGCCTGACCTTGGTCGGGTTAAGTTCTCTTTCTCGTGATACTCCTGTTACTTCAGAAGTTTCAAAAACAAAATGGCAAATCGGCATCTTCAAAGATCAGTAGCAATGCAGTCACTCTTCGAGTGGGACTTTTTGGGCAAGCATGATGACCATGCTCGCGAGATTCTTGGTCACAATATCGCAGAATTTGCTCCAGGGCTGGAGGATACCATTTTTGCTGAACACTTGATGGAAGGGACGCTTCGGGAACGAGGGACGATTGATAAGCTTATTGAAAAGTGTGCTCCCGAATGGCCATTGGAGCAGGTGACTGTCGTTGATCGCAACGTGCTTCGTTTAGGTATCTACGAACTGATGTTTGGGAATTATGACGAGGTGCCACCGAAAGTAGCTATTAACGAAGCGATTGAATTGGCCAAGACGTTTGGGAGCGATGCTAGTCCGCGGTTTGTGAACGGTGTACTTGGCACTATCTATCGTGAAATGGGGGAGCCGATGAAGGATGATACTTCTGAAAATCACAAAGCTCATAAAGAAGGAGAGGGAGATGAAAAAAAGGAAGCGGTTGCTTCGGATGAGGTACTAACCGAAGCAGTAAAAGTAAAAAAGACGCGTAAGGTTTCTGCAAAAAAGAAAAACAAGTAAAGAAAGCGCTTGGTATCATGAGCGCTTTTTTTATAAGAACCACGGAGAAGGTTAAGATAATTTGAGAGTAATTAAATTTCTAGAATGTATTTTTTGATACATTGTCGAAATTTCGCTACCAGGTATGAGCAAAGAAATCGATCTCGAAAAACTGAAAGAAGAACTGGGGATTGTCATTCGTCAGAAAGCGTTGTTTCAGGAGGCATTGACGCATCGTTCCTATTTGAATGAACATAAGGGGTATGCTTACCCTCACAATGAACGTCTGGAATTTCTGGGTGATGCGGTGCTTGAGTTGGTCGTGACTGAAAACCTGTTTCATAACTATGAAAATCCCGAGGGTGAGCTGACCAGTTTTCGGGCAGCACTCGTGAATGGTGACATGCTGGCCAAGATTGGGAGTGAACTAGGACTGCAGGACTTTCTTCTTATGAGTCGGGGCGAATCCAAAGACACTGGGCGGGCAAGAGGCTATCTCGTCGCCAATGCCATGGAAGCCATTATCGGGGCGCTGTACCTGGATCAAGGGTATGATGGAGCCAAAGATTTTATATTGAAACAGGTGATGAGTCATTTGCCAGAAGTGTTTGAACAGAATCTCCATACGGATGCCAAAAGTCGTTTTCAGGAGTTATCGCAGGAGAAGATGGGTATTACTCCAGGCTACCGGGTGATTCGTGAGTGGGGGCCGGATCATGATCGCCATTTTATCGCGGGTGTCTATCTTGGTGAGGAAAAGATAGCGGAGGGAGAAGGCGCTTCCAAGCAAGAATCTCAGCGCGAAGCTGCCAAACAGGCCCTCATCGCCAAAGGCTGGGAGTAACTATTGCATGATTTTTCTGCGTAATTTAGAATGTCTTTGACGCTTGCAGGACTGGCCGTCTTGTAGGCTCGCCCCGGTGAAAAATACGGGAGAGAAGCGGTACTGGCTGCCGTCGGTTTCAAGAAGAAGCCCCTGGGAGCAGCCCCGAAAGGGACCCAGACAGGATACGCTTGGAGTAGTACCGACGGTTTTTTTCTTTTTGAACAGAAATACGATATAATCTAAATAGAGCCAAAGCTCAAATGATAAATGTCAAAAGAGCCGTTTTTGGTGATTTGTATTTTGAATTTTGTTTGGAATTTGTCATTTGGATTTTGAAATTTCCCCAACATGTATTTAAAGAAACTCGAAATTAATGGTTTCAAGTCGTTTGCCAACAAGACGATTTTGGATTTCCTGCCAGAATGTAACATTGCCGATGGTGAATCGTGTGGTATTACTGCTATTGTGGGGCCGAACGGCTCTGGGAAATCCAATGTGGCAGATGCTATTCGTTGGGCGATTGGTGAACAATCATCCAAGAATTTACGTGGCAAAAAGTCAGAAGACGTAATTTTCGCAGGGACAGACAAGAAGGGTCGTTTAGGAACAGCGTCCGTGACGTTGTATTTTGATAATTCCGATAAACGTATCCCGATTGAATTTGCCGAAGTCTCTATCACTCGCAAGGTATTTCGTAGTGGTGAAAGTGAATATCTGATCAATGGTTCACGGGTGCGACTCATGGATATCGTCGATCTTTTGGCTAAGGCCGGTATTGGGAAAGACAGCTACTGTGTGATTACTCAGGGTATGTCTGATGCGGTGCTGAATGCGACTGCGCTTGAACGCCGGGCTATTTTTGAAGATGCTGCTGGGGTAAAACAGTATCAGATTGAAAAAGAACGGGCTCTACGGAAGCTTGAGAGCACTCGGGAAAATTTGGTACGTGTTGATGCTCTGACAGCAGAGATTGAACCACATTTGAAAAACTTACGCCGTCAGGCAGAAAAAGCATCACAGGGAAAAGATGTCGCTCTGAAACTTCATGATAAGCAAATACTGCTTTATAGCTATCTGTGGGACAATTTTCAGGGTGAGCGTGGCAAGCTTGCTTCGGAGCGTGATGTTCTCCAAAAGTCGGTATTTGATATTGAAATAGAAACCAATACGTTGGCCAAGGAAGTGACTGAAGCGTCACGCATGATGGAGGATCAGACCGAAGAAGAATCCCTCCAAGTGGCACTGGAGAAACTTCGCGAAGAGGGAAATGTGTTTTTGCGTGACCGGAGCGTTCTTGAAGGAAAAATTGAAATTGAAAAGGAAAAACAAAAGGTAGAAGAGGTTATTCGAGTGATACCGGTTGATTTGAATTATGTCCGCAAGGCGCTGGAAGAAATTCGTCATCATCAAGCAGAATTGATTGAGCGTATTCAAAACGTAGAAAAACTCGAGGACCTGCAGGATATTCGTGAATTTGCTCAGGTGATTAAGCAGAAATTGTATGACCTCGATACCAAAGCTGGAGAGGGGAGTGTCAAAGAAAAGAAGATTATTGCCTTGCCAGATGATGAGAAAAAAGCCAGTGATGAACGCTTGGCTCAGTACGGCGCTGAAAAACAACAGCTCAACGGTAAGCTGGAAAAACTGCAAAAGCAATTGACAGAAACAGAGGCTCAGATAGGAGCGATTCGCGAAGCTAGCCGTACTAGTCGAGAAACCTTTTTTGCCAAGGAAAAGCTGTGGCGCGAAAAAGAACGTCAGCTGACAATACTGAAAGATAGTCTGAATGAGGTCAAAGTCCGGTTGGCTCGAGTAGAAGTGCGTGAAGAGGATTTAGTAGTGCTTGTTCGTGAAGAACTGGCTATGAAGGTAGATGATTTGAAATTTAATGCGAGAGAAGTAGGGGAAGTGGACCGAGAACGATTGGAACGTGAGATCGCTCGGCTCAAGGTTGAAGTAGAGCACATCGGTACCATCGACCCGATGATTGTTGAAGAATTTGAGGAGACCGAAGAGCGGTTCCAGTTTTTGACACACGAGTCAGCTGATTTGAAACAGGCCTCGGAATCACTGCGAGTAGTGATTAAGGAAATGGATCAGAAGATCGACGGTGTTTTTCAAGAAGCGTTCAAGGAAATTCGCAAGAAGTTTGAAGCGTATTTCAAAATAATCTTTGGTGGAGGCAAAGCGGAGCTCAATATGATTAAAATTCGACGCCGGAATCGTCAGCTGGCGGACGGAGAAGAAGGGACTGAAGATGAAGAAAACGGCGAGCCATCCGAGGAAGAAGAGGAATTAGGTATTGATATTTTCGCTTGCCCTCCTGGGAAGAAAATTTCTAATTTGGCGATGCTTTCAGGAGGAGAACGTTCGCTTACTTCGCTGGCGCTCCTCTTTGCTATCATTTCTCATAATCCACCCCCATTTGCTGTGCTTGATGAAGTGGAAGCGGCACTTGATGAGGCTAATTCCCGTCGTTTTAGCAAAATGCTCCAAGAACTCTCCGATCATACACAGTTCATTGCCATCACTCACAATCGTCAGACTATGGAGCAGGCTTCACTCCTCTATGGGGTGACTATGGGGGCCGACGGTGTTTCTCAACTCCTCTCTATTCGCCTCGATCAGATAGGCGAGGGTGGCAAGCTCGCGGTGAAGTAGAGGGAATTTGACCCCGTTAGGGAACGCTACGCCTCTGGAGTGACTTTTCTCTAACGGGGTTGACGTTCTTGTAAAAACAGGATAGAATGGGTTTCGTATCCTCCTTTGCCCTTAGAAAGGGCTTCGGGCGGACTGGTATATCTAAATTTATTTATCTGCTATGTTAGCTATCCGTCTCAATCGTACAGGAAAAAGAAACCGCGCTCATTTTCGCGTGGTAGTGCAGGAACATACCAAAGCTCCGGGGAAGCGCCATGTTGAGATCGTTGGAAGCTACGATCCACATAAAAAGACGACCATTTTGAATAAGGATCGGATTTTGTACTGGGTTGGGCAGGGAGCGCAGGTATCAGATGCTGTGCACAATATGTTGGTACGCGAGGGCATTGTTGAGGCCAAGAAGATTGCTAAAAAGATGCCTCGTCCGGTAGTGAAGGAAGCACCCGAAGTTGAAGTGGTGCCAACTCCTGAAGTGAAGACTGAAGACATTCCTGCAACAACAGCTCCGGCTGAAGAGACACCTGAACCAGTAGCGAGTGTTGAAGAACCAAAGGCGGAAGAGATTGTGACTGACAATGTGTTCGCTGGCGCGACTGCGAAAGAAGAAGAAACTCCCAAGGCATAACGCGGATTGACCATGGTGGTCGCCCGCCGGTGGTTGACCACCGTCGCTCGCGAGCGACGTGGGTTGACAAAAAGCTCCCAGAAGCGTACACTGTAAACACAATTGAATATCCGTAGACATGAGGCATGAGCTACCTGAATCTGTAAAGACTCTAGTGTGGTGAAGTAAGATCCTCACGAGGAACACTCTCTCGATGACGTTTGAAAAGATAGCATCAAGAGTCTGTTTATAAGAATTCTCAAGTCTGCGGTAACACGCAGATTTTTGTTTTTAAGTTCTCACCGATATGCAACACACGAAACAACAGAAGGAACTTCTCATTAGCGAAGTAACAGAGAAGATTAAAGATTCCAAAGCACTCGTCTTTGCGAATTTTAAAGGAGTATCCGTGAAGAATATCACCACTATCCGTAAAGAACTGCGTAAAAGCGGATCGAGCTGGCAGGTGATGAAGAAGACGCTTCTCAATATCGCCCTCAAAAATGCCGGTGTTGAGGTGAATGCCCGAGAGCTCGAAGGTCAGGTTGGTGTCGCTTTTTCTCATGATGAAGTGGCTGCTGCCAAAACGATTGCTGATTTTCAGAAAGCAAACAAGGACGTGACGATTACGATAGAAGGTGGAGCACTCGGAAGCAAGGCGCTTTCAGCTAATGAAGTCAAAGCCTTGGCCAAACTGCCAAGCCAAGACGAACTCCGAGCTCAGCTTGTCGGAACACTCCAGGCTCCTATTTCCAGTTTTGTTCGAGTACTCAGTGGCAATTTGAGTGGGTTGGTGCAGGTGCTTAAGGCTATTGAAGGAAAGAAAGCCTAACTTACATTATTATCAATTAAGTAATCATAATTTACACGATTATGTCAGAAGAAGTAAAAGAAGCCGTAGTAGTGCCAGAGAAGTTTGCCAAGCTCGTGACTGAGATTGAAAAGATGAGCGTGCTCGATCTTTCTGAACTCGTACACGTCCTCGAGGATAAGTTTGGTGTATCTGCTGCTGCTCCAATGATGATGGGTGCTGCTCCAGCCGCTGCTGCTGAAGCCGTTGAAGAAAAGACTGAGTTCGATGTAGAATTGACTGCTGCTGGTGCTCAGAAGATCAATGTTATCAAAGTCGTTCGTGAAGTGACTGGTCTTGGTTTGAAGGAAGCCAAGGATATGGTAGATGCTGCTCCAAAGGTTATCAAAGAGAAGATCGCCAAGGCTGATGCCGAAGCTATCGTCAAGAAACTGACCGAAGCTGGTGCTAC
>JAGOOJ010000046.1 GCA_017992575.1 Candidatus Moraniibacteriota bacterium
GATCCGAGAGTGTGTTCAGCACTTCCAACCAGAAAAGAATCATCTTCTGGTAAATAGTAGCGCTCATCTTTCGGATTGATACGCGCCATTCTTTCGAACGGCTCAGGTTTAATAAAAACCGGCGGAACCACAGGAATAAATGGCCGACTTGAGACACTCAATTTATTTTCTTCAATAATGTGCCTTAATTTCTCTTCGTTGCTCAATACAGAAAAAACAAACTGCACCAAAGCAAATTCCAGCAATGCCAAATCTCCTTTGAGATACGCAAAACGGGTACCACTCACCTTGGTAGCACGCTCTGTATCAATAACGCCCAATGCTTCTCCGAGCTCCCAGTGTTCTTTGGGCTGAAAAGAAAACAGTGTTTTTTCGCCTATTTGTCGCACCACAACATTTTCACTCTCGTCCTTCCCTACTGGAGTATCCTTCGAAGGAACATTTGGCACCTGTAACATGAGCGCATCAAACTCCGCCTTGATTTTCGTAAAACGTGGTTCTAATTCATCAATCTTTCCTTTGATTTCTTTCCCCTTGGCAATAATCTCGGATCGCTCTTCATCGGCTTTCGCCTCTTTGATCAAATCGTTGATATCGTTTTTAAGCGACTTCAATTCTTCAAGTTCCCGAAGCAAAGCGATACGTTCACCATCTTTGGCAAGTAAGGCATCGACATCGAGAGAAACATTCTTGGTTACTACCGCTTCCTTAACAGCGTCGACATTGGCCCGAATGAATGCAATATCTAACATAAGAAAATAGAAAATATTTGTGTGGACGACACTGGATTCGAACCAGTGACCCCAGCAATGTGAATGCTGTGCTCTAACCAACTGAGCTAGTCGTCCCTGTCTATTCCTTTCCTTTCATCGGCGGGAAAATAACCGTCTCACGCACCGAACGACCCATGAGCACAGCAAACAGGCGTTCACTCATACCAAATCCGCAGGCCGGTGGCATACCATACTCGAGCGCCTGGATGAAGTCTTCGTCGAGCATCATGCCTTCAACATCGCCGGCTTCACGGAGTTTCATCTGCTCTTCAAAGCGCTTTCGCTGATCGATCGCGTCATTCAATTCTGCGAATCCATTCCCCAGCTCACTTTTGCCAGCAATCGGCTGGAACCGCAGTGTCCGTTTGGGATTGTTCGGATCAGTTTTGGCCAAAGGCGATACCTCAAGCGGGTGTCCCACCAAGAAACACGGCTGAATCAATTTCTGCCTAACTGTTTTCTTGTACACGGTATCGATCATCCGACCCTTGCCGTAATTCTTTTCGTATTTGATATGCAGTTCATCGGCCTTTTTTTGAAGTTCCTCAACAGTCACCTCGCCTGACAGATCAATCCCCGTTTCTTTTTTGAACTCTGTGAAATAGTCCACGCGAGGAAAATCAATATTCCAGTTGATGGTTTCGCCATCATGAACGGTTGTCATACTGTCACCCACTACTGCCCGAACAATATCTTTGTAGAGCTTTTCCACCAATTCCATCCCTTGCTCCATGTTCATGTAGGCAGCGTAGAACTCCATATGGTCGAATTCCTGCAGATGTTCTCGATCGATGCCTTCATTGCGAAACACGCGACCAATCTCAAATACTCGTTCATACCCTCCCACAAGCAAACGCTTCAGTGACAATTCGAGAGAAATACGCAGGTAAAAATCAGCATCGAGCGCATTATGATGGGTCACAAACGGCTCAGCCTCAGCCCCACCCGGAATATGTTCGAGTACCGGGGTCTGCACTTCCAGAAAGTTTCGTTCAGAAAGTATTCGTCGTACCGTTTGCCAAAAAGCATTTTTTTTCACAAACAGTTCCCGCGTCTCCGGGTTCATGAGGAGATCAAGATAACGACGGCGCAGGAGCTCTTCCTCGTCTTTGAGTCCATAAAACTCAGTCGGGATAGGACGGAGCGACTTGGTGAGCATCTGCCACGTTTCGACACGAATACTTTTTTCATTCTGCTTGGTCAAAAAAACGGTTCCGGTAACACTCACAAAATCACCGAGGTCTACAGTATTTTTAAACAAGGCGAACGAGTCTACGCCCACCGCATCAACCGAAAAAAATCCCTGCATCTTATCCGTGCCATCTTCGATATGACAGAAAGCGATCTTGCCCATTACCCGCAGTGACTTGACCCGTCCAACGATTGATACCCGCGTGTCTGTACCATTCAAAGTTTCAAAAGCATCCAAAACCTCTCGATTCGTATGGGTCCGATTCGCCGTTTCTGGATACGCCGTACCAAAAGCCCCTTGCAATATGGTCAGCTTCTCTAATTTAGTTGTCAGGATATCTTCACGCATGGATATATTATAGCCTCATACAAGGCAAAAAGCAAGAATCCCACCTCAGAAAAAGCGGGATTCAGAAATTCTAGAATGAAATTCCTAGTTCACTGACAGGATTTCGTACTTCACGGTTGCAGCCGGTGTAGTCACCTCTACTTTATCACCCTTTCCCTTTCCTAAAAATGCTTGTCCTAGTGGCGATTCGTTGGAAATCTTTCCCGAGGCAGGATCAACTTCATTGGAACCAACGATTTCAAAGTGAAATTCTTTCGCTCCAATCTTGACCGTTAACTTCGATCCCATCCCAATACTATCCTTCCCTTTGTGCTTTGTGGCCACCACTGAGTCTTTGAGCATAGACTCTAATTCTGCGATACGGGATTCATTTTCATTCTGATGATTCTTGGCCTCGCTGTATTCGGCATTTTCTGACAAGTCGCCCTGTTCCTTCGCCTCTTTGATAGCATCAGCAATCTCATGACGAATTTTGGTCTTTCGTTCTTCCAGTTCTGTTGTCAGTTTTTTCAGACCTTCTGCGGTAAAAATTTTTGCCATGACAGTATATTCAAAAGAAAATTCTTTCCTTGAAGAAAGAATTGATTTAATTTATGAGTTCCTCAATAGTATCAAAATCGAAAAAAATGTCAACCCCGTTACAGACTCAAAGAAATGCTTTATTTAAAGCAAAAAATTGATTAAGTTTTTCGGAAACAACAATGTTCAACGCAATAACTTCCAAAGTCCGTAACAGAGTCACTTCCCTTTTTCTCTAGAACTGTCCGCGCTTTCTTCAACGCGTGAAATACCACTCATATACCTCCTTGGAAACCGGCACCGCGTTGTACCCCTCTTCGCCTTGACCTTCCACCAAAACAATAAGGGCGAGCTCTGGATTTTCATAAGGAGCAAAAGATACGAACCAGCCATGTGTTTTATTCCCTGTTCCAAATTGAGCTGTTCCAGTTTTCCCGGCTACAGCTACCGGTAAGTCCCGCAACTGTTGGGCCGTTCCCTCGGTCACTGTCTCACGCATCCCCTCTCGTACAATACGTAAAATATTAGGATCTGCTACATTTTGTCGAATAATCCGTGGTGGTATAGCTGTTACGTTACCGTTTGAAGAACGAACCTGGGAAACAATGCGTGGCGCGTACAATGTGCCACCATTGGCGATGGTCGCCACTGAATTAAGCACTTGCAAAGGTGTTGCTGTCACAAAACCCTGGCCTATGGCAGCATGATAATCATCGCCAATGTACCAGCGCTCACCTATCTTTTCTTTTTTCCAGGTAGCATCAGGGATGAGCCCTTCCACTTCTCCAGAGATATCAATACCTGTTTTGGCTCCATACCCAAAGAGCTCTTCATATTTTTTCATCCGATCCATTCCTAACCCACGGATGTTTCCATATCCACCACCAATAGAATAGAAAAAAACGTCGCTTGATACCGCGATAGCCCGGCGGATATCGGTAAATCCATGAACCTTCCAGTCACCAAAAAAGAAACTCCCTCTACTGATACCACCACGACTCTCTATTTGTGTCTGTTCATCCACCACGCCTTCGGCAAGGGCAGCAACAGCCAATACAGGCTTGATAGTAGAGCCCGGCGGATACGCACCCGCTACCACACGATTAAACAATGGTTCTGAAGGATCAGAAATAAGCGCCGTATATTCATCAGTCGAAATACCTGAAGCAAAAAGATTATTATCGAAACTTGGAAGGCTGACAAGCGCCCGAACCGACCCATCCCGTGGGTCAAGCGCTACAGCAGCGGCTCGTTTGAGATTATTTTTTTCCAGAATCGTCTGAAGACTGTCGAAAAGTTTTTTTTGCAAATCCGCATCAATATTGAGAATCAGATCTCGGCCTGGAATAGGTAGTACTTTTCCGAGATTTTTTTTAACCTGACCAAAAGCATCTACCTCAACCCGCTCAAACCCATGTTTTCCCCGCAATTCGGCTTCATAACTCTTTTCAATACCCTGTTTACCAATGGAATCAGTCAGGAGATA
>JAGOOJ010000015.1 GCA_017992575.1 Candidatus Moraniibacteriota bacterium
TTAGCAGCTTCGAGGATATTCTTATGGCGTTTCTTGGTCATGACACCACGCTTTACTCTCGTCATATGTTTGCAGTGAAAGGTGAATTACGTAAAAACTTTCTGGCGGTCTTTGGTCGTTGTCTTGAATTTAGAATGAGTACGGGAGGGAGGCTTTGATATTTTTTGCTACGGCTGGATACACATCATTGTCCTGTCGTTTGGCTCGAGTTTGGTTACCAGTATTACGGGAATTGTAGTGGTTTTGACCCGTAGCCCGGGTTTTCAATTTTCCTGTGCCGGTTACTTTAACTTTTTTGACGACTGATTTTCTTGTCTTAAGCTTTGGCATATCGATACGAGGTTAATGCAATTATAATGTATGAAGCTCTTTATTCGGGAACGATCAGGGCATTGAATCCCATAGGTCCGCGCTTTACTTCTTCTTCAAAGCGGTGAGGGATAGCGATACTTTTGATGAAGGCGTTTAGATTTTCTTTGGCTTTTTCTTGCATAGCTTTCTCTCGTCCGCGGAGCACTATTTCGAGTCGTACCTTATTTCCTTTCCCTAAGAATTTTTCAGCCTGAGTTTTTTTGAAGAGGAGGTCATGAGTGTCAGTGCGAAATCCGATACGAATACCCTTGGTCTCAACTTTCTTCTGCTTCGCTTTCTGCTGTTGTTCCTGCTTGGCTGCTTTGTACTGGAGTTTGCCGTAGTCAGTAATCTTGCAGACCGGGGGTTTAGCCAGAGGGGAAACCTCCACGAGGTCAGCTTCCTGTTCTTGGGCTAAAAGAATGGCAGCAGCTGTGTCCATAATCCCGCGATTTTCCCCATTGAGGTCAATCACCATCACCTGAGGAACGAGAATTTTCTCGTTGACGCGCGAGTGTTCTTTTACCTGAACCTTTGGCTTCGGTCGATTGTGTCGTCTTCGTCTCATTGTTAGCTTAGAGCTGTTAGCTTATAGCTGTTAGCAAGGGAAAAAGAGTGAAAGTGACCCAGATTCCTAAAAGCTAAAAGCTAGAAACTAAAAGCTGTTTTAAAATAGTGGACCCCGTTAGAAATCTGTCAAAATAGTTTTCTGGCAATTTTCTACCTTAGGTATCTGAGGTATTTTCAAATATCAGGTACCGTTGGCAGACTTCTAACGGGGTGGAGTTGATGGGAATTGCACCCATGTCCAGAGAAGTTTTTCCAAAATAGTCTACAAGCGTAGTCAGCCTTAGGTACGGGTGGGAGGTCGAAGGGAGACAAAACCCTCACACGAGTCTTTCTTTTGCAATACGATTAGGAAGTAAAAGAAAAAGAAATTCTCCCGTCACGTCTCGATGTTATGACACCAGTGGTTCCCTACCGAGAATCAGGATACTGATGGCGTCGCCAGTATTAGGCGAGCGCAAGACTGAAAGAAGGAGCAAACGCTTGCGCGAGTGTATTCTTGGTCTTTGTGATGAAGTTTGCATTTATCATCGTGAGAACGAGATTTACGACCATGTCCTCAAGGTCGGCTTGCGTATTTTGAAAGTACAACCTGTCGAGTCTAAACAACCCCGCATTGGAAAATTTCTAATTTCCAATTTCTAATTTCCAATCAATTCTTCAATGATCTAATTCCTCAATTCAGAAATTCTAGCATTGTTTGAAAATTGAAAATTGTGAATTGAACATTAGGTTCTCATCGCTCGATCGATGCGACGCTTGGCTTCGCGTTTGCCGATATCAGCGCGTCGGTCGTATTCCTTCTTTCCTTTGCCAATAGCAAATTCCAGCTTCACAAGTTGCTTCTTAGTATACAACCGAATAGGGACTAAAGTCAAGCCTTCTGTGCGGTATTTCCCGATGAGAGAGCCGATTTCTCGTTTGCGTAACAGAAGCTTTCGTGGTCTGCTCTCTTCATGCTTGGTATCGCGGTGAGCCTGTTTGTAGCGAGGGATGAGAGCATTGGTCAGGTAGAGTTCGTTGCCGTGGACCGTGACATAGGCACCTTTGAGGCTTGCATGGCCGGTTTTGACTGATTTGACCTCGGCGCCCGTCAATACCAAACCTGCCTCGAAACGTCCTTCGAGGGCGTAATCAAAGCCCGCTCGTTTGTTAGTAGCAATGGTAGTCATAGGTTTTCGTACCTGTACTTTCCCATATTTGGCTCAAATAAGCAAGTTTTTTAGATTGACAGTGGGTTGGATACATGATACGGTATGATGTCCATGTGGACATGAGGGAATGACATGAAAACGGCTTTTTCGTCCGATCCGCGTACGACCGCTCTCAACTGGGGGTTGCTCTTGATCGGAATCCTGGTGGTGACTCCGTCCTTCTGCTACATCGCTGGCCTCTGAACCAGGAGTCATCCGCCACACTGCCGTGTGCCCCGTGTACCCATTGGGTGCGCGGTTTTTTCTTTTCTTTTTGATTCTTTTCAGGTACGCTACAATGAATCTATGAAAAATACACTTCATCAATTGCGCAATCACCTTTCGAAGGAAGAGGCACTAAAAAAAGTGTCCCAGGAACCGTTTGCCCGACGGGTGATTTCTTTTTATCGCTACGTTATCATCGGCGATCCACAGACACTCCGCAATAAACTCTACGCCGAGTGGCAGAGCCTAGGTTGTTTGGGACGCATCTATGTGGCGACCGAGGGTATCAACGCCCAGATGAGTGTGCCGGAACCAAACTTTGAGAAATTTCGTGAACTTCTGTATGGGCGCAAGGAATTTGCTGATGTGCCGTTTAAAGTGGGCGTCGAACAACAGAATGATGCTTTTTGGAAATTGACCATCAAGGTGAAGAAGCAGATTGTGGCTGATGGGCTGAAGGGAGCTGACTATGATGTGACCAATGTCGGGACACATCTCTCAGCACGGGAGTTTAACGCGCTTTTGGATGAGCCAGAGACAGTAGTGGTGGATATGCGCAATAACTATGAATCAGCCATCGGATATTTCGAGAATGCACTGACACCGAACGCTTATACGTTCCGTGAGGAACTACCACTGGCTAGAGAAGCACTCAAGGGCAAGGAAAATCAGAAAGTGCTCCTCTACTGTACTGGCGGAATTCGCTGTGAAAAAGCGAGCTCGTATCTGAAACATCATGGATTTCAGAAGGTGTACCAGCTCCACGGAGGCATCATTGATTATAAACACCAAATTGAGCGTGAGGGTCTCCCGTCAAAGTTTAAGGGAAAAAATTTCGTGTTTGACGAACGCTTGGGTGAACGGATTACCGATGATGTGTTGGCGAAGTGCTATCAGTGTGAGCGTACCTGTGATGACTATACCAATTGCGCCAACGTTGAGTGTAACCTGCTCTTCATCCAGTGCGTGGACTGTCGAGAAAAATTCGCTGGGTGTTGTAGCGTTGAGTGTCAGGCTATTATCGCCTTGTCCGAAGATGAACAAAGGAAGCGACGCCGAGGAAAAGTGCTTTTCAAGAATCCAGAAATCTTCAAAGAAAAAATTGCTGTAGTCTAGAAAGAGTGCTTTTGTTGAGGAATATTTTTTGGTATACTTATATATGTTGAGTGCCTCTTTTGCTGTTACTATGATTTCCCTAAAAAAAATGGTGTCGCGATTCCTTCTCTCAGTGGGAATTTTTTGTTGCATGCTTACCTTGCAGTCGAGTTCCGTAGTGGCTCAGGATATGTCTACGAAGGATTTTTTGGCTTTTTTTGCTGACGAGAAAGGGTATGAATTTGGAGGAGTGATGGCACGGACGCTGGCCGAAGAACAAGTAGTGTGGTTGGCAAGTCCGGAGTCGGGTACGGTTATGTTGAAATTGTATTCTGTTTCAGAAGAACGATTTCTCAAGGCTTTAGTCTATCAAAATAAAAAAGACAAAAACCAATATGAAACTAAACTACAACGTTTTCCTCTCGAAAAAGAATCGCTTCCTTTAGTGGCCAACTTTGCTGTAGATGTTTCACTACAGGGTACATCAACCAGAGTCACGCTTCCTATTCAGAAACCAGGCATTTACTATCTCGAGGGAGAACAGGGAAAGTACTTCGGGGAAATGTTTTTGGTAGTGAGTAATATTGCTACACAGGTAAAGCAACAAGGAAATACACTGACCGCTTGGACGGTTGATAGTAGAACTGGACAGCATGTGAATGGTGGAGAAGTTGTTGAATATGAGTTATTGACAAAAAAGCACGAATTGGCACGCGTTTCCATTGATGGTCAGGGGTTGGCGAGCGTTTCTCGTCAGGAGGAGGGAGATGCTTTGTTTGTGCATGCCCTCGGTGAGGTAGCATTTGTTCCGCTTAACTACGCATCACACATAGATCAGCCAGTCTCGTATGGTTGGTGGGGCGGACGATTTGTGCCACGGGTCTCTTTTGCCAAATCGTATTCGTTTACGGACCGGATGTTGTATCAGCCGGGCGATACTGTTTATTTTAAGAGTCTTCTCAGACGAGACGACGATGCTCATTATTCTCTTCCAAGCGGACTGGCCAAAGTAAAGATATGGACTGGTTGGGGAGAGGATGAGACGGTGATTTTTGAAAAAACTATCTCGATTTCAGGGAGTGGTGCTGTTGATGGTGCGGTGCTTATTCCAAAGGACGCCAAGATGGGGGAATACTATTATTCCGTAAGCTACGGAGAGCTTGCCAAGGGAGATGGTTATTATTTCAGTACGCAAGACGCTTCTTTTACAGTGGAGCAGTATCGCAAACCAGAGTTTGGCTTGGATGTGCATGTGACTCGTGACCGTTTGATTGTTGGGGATATGGTAGAATTTGAACTTTCAGGGAATTACTTTTCTGGGGAGCCTCTCGGAGGGAAAACTCTTTCATATACAGTAACAGCTGGGACATACTACGACTATGGCTTTTTCTCAGGGGAAAGTACAGATGATTCCTATCGGTACGGCGGTTGGTATGGTCCGACGGTAGCAAATGGTGAAGTGACGCTTGATGCGGATGGCAAATACCGGGTTACGGTGCCAACTGAATCCCACGAGAAATTTTTGCCACAAGTCTATCATTTGGAGGTAACCGCTCAGGATGCAGAAGAAAATCCGGTGTACGAGAGTCGAAATGTGTTGGTGCTTCCCGGAGACTTTTCTCTTTACCGGAGTAATTCGGTATACGGTAGTAAAGTAGGAAATGAAAGCGAGCTTACTTTCCAGCTTGTGGCCAACAGGGAAGGAGTCTCTCTTGCTCATCGTCAGTTCACGACCAAGATTCATCATACGCGTTGGGTCAATGATTCATCGTCTGAGAAGTACCCGTACTATCGGAGAGTAGAAAATGATTTGGAAGACATTGCTTTTCAAACAGACATGACAGGGAAGGCCGCGCTTCGTTTCAGTCCTCCAGAAGAGGGAGGTTATACGTTTGATATAAGTGGCCAAGATGAACGCGGGAATACTATTACTCGTCAGGTTTGGCTGTGGGCGAGTGATCGAGATGGTTGGTACTATCAGGCTGGTGCCGGTGAAGAGAACTATCTTACAATCACGCCGGGAAAGGAGAGTTACGCTCCATCAGAAACAGTCGAGGTGACACTTTCTTCCCCGTTCGCGAATCGGGATGTTTGGCTGTCTTTGGAGCGAGCGTCCGTACATCGTTCTGTCGTGGTTCGTTTAGAGGGAAATACGGCTAAGGTTGGAATTCCGCTCGAAGAAGGTGATATGCCCAATATATTCCTTTCAGGGACGTTATTTTCTGAGACGGCTCTCAACACCAATATGGCTGAAATCGCAGTTAGCGCGGAAGCGAAACGCATTGCTGTAGAGTTGCGTCCAGATAAGGAACGCTATGAACCAGGAGAAACTGTCTCCCTTGAAGTGATAGGTACCGATACCAAAGGGAAGCCAGTAGCTGGTGAGGTGGCGGTCTGGGCTATTGATAAGGCCCTCTTTGAGCTTTTAGATCAGGCACCAGCTGATGTTTTCAAGACGTTTTGGAGTAAGCGTTTCCATAGCACCCTCTCAGCACATTCACTTGAGGGAGTGTTGTTTACACTCAATCTAGCGGAACGAGGAGGATGCTTTGTTGGGGACACTCCCGTGCTTATGGGAAATGGTCAGAGTCAATCAATTCAGGATGTACAAGAAGGAGATCGGGTAATGACTCGTGTGAGCGAGTCTGATGACACTTTTGTATCAGCGAGAGTTACTGGTACGCATGCTGTCGAAGTGGATGGATACCTGGTGCTTAATGGTGATTTAAAAGTGACACCAGAACACAAGATGTTTGTGAATGGTGGTTGGGGGGCGGCTGGTAATATTCAGGTTGGAGACGTGCTCATGAATGATCAAGGCACTGTAGTATCTGTTGAGACGATAAAGTTCGTGAGAGATAAGACAACTGTTTACAATTTGACTATCGATCGGTACCATACCTATTTTGCTGGTGGTGTTTGGGTACATAACAGCAAAGATGGGGGTGCTCGGTCAGCTTTCAAAGATACCGCCTATTGGAACCCCCGAGTACGATTAGGAACTGATGGTAAAGCGCGAGTGACATTCAAGCTGCCGGATAATACTACAACCTGGGTAATTTCTGGAATTGCCACTGCCGGGGCCACCCAGTTTGGTCAGGCTCGTCAGGAAATCTCAGTGTCCAAGGCTGTGCTGGTAAGCG
Source organism: Candidatus Moraniibacteriota bacterium (assembly GCA_017992575.1). Classification (GTDB taxonomy): domain Bacteria; phylum Patescibacteriota; class Minisyncoccia; order Moranbacterales; family UBA1568; genus UBA1568. The sequence goes on from JAGOOJ010000015.1 coordinate 6,575, forward strand.
AGTCATTGCCGACGTTGCTTCGGGTAGGAGATCAGGTTTTAGTAAAGACCAGTGTTCGTAATAATACAGAGGAGAGATTGGATTTTGTGGTTACAGCGGATTTTGCACATGGGACTATTTCAGATGGTAGGGAGCGGACAGTGACTGTCGAACCGTTTGCTTCTACAGAGGTTTTTTACACGTTTATTCCAGGAGAGCCAGCCGAGGAGACCTCTTTTCAAGTGAGTGCACAAGCTGTTGGAAGGGGGAGGGAGTTTTCCGATGCCATTGTGCGAACGATTCCCATTCGCGTTACTGGCTTTATGCAGAAGGTGTCGGAAGCTAAAGATGGTGATGCAACATTTGCGCTTCAATTTCCAGAAGATACGGATCGTGCGAGGACGAGCGTTACCCTGGATATGGCACCATCACTTTTGGGCACCATCCCAACGGCTATGCGTCATTTGATTGATTATCCTTATGGTTGCGTTGAGCAGACGACGAGTCGTTTTGTACCACTAGTGATTGCTTTGAAAGAACAGGGTATTTTTTCGGAGGCTCTGAAAGGAAAGCCCACTACCGCGATGTTGGAAGTAGGTATAGAACGCCTGCGTGAACTGCAGAATGACGATGGAGGCTGGGGGTTTTGGCATGAGGGTACAGCAAATCCATATATCACGAGCTATGTAATCGAGTACCTCATTGAGGCTCGAGCATTCAATATCAAAGGAGACGAAATCACGGCTATGTTGGCCAAGGCTCGTACCTATGTAGATCGGGCATCTCAAGTAGCTATCAAGGAACGGAAAGAGGAGCAGGCAGTGTTATACAGTCGAAAAGAACCGGAAAATGCTTTTACAGAATTGGTTTCGCTGGCGTATGCGAAAACGTTGTTAAATATGCCAGTTGGGAAAAATGAGTTGGAAGAAGGCGATTTGATACCAAATTTCAATGAACTTCCACCAGAGCTCTTGGCGCTGACCATTCTTTCTAATACGCGGATAGGACAGTTTGATACTGCACGGAATGGTGTCGATGCTCTCTTGAGACAGCGGAAGACGAGTGAGGCTGGTTGGCAGTATTGGGATGCTGGTAAGATTGATTACTACTCTTCACAAGATGCTGCTACAGCTCTTTCTCTCCAGGCGCTCCTTTCGGCGCGTGTGGATCGAAATACCCTGGTACCGGCCGTTCGCTCACTCTCGGTCAGTCGGCGCGCTGGCTATTGGTCCAATACCTTTGCGACTGCTCAAGTCATGCGAGCGCTGGTTGATTTTTCGAAGAGTGGTATTACCGAGAATCCGGAGTACAACTATACGGTTCTCCTCGATGGGAAAACGATCTCTGAGGGACGAATGACTTCATTGCTGGCAAACCAAACGCTCACCTTTTCGGGTGATCAGCTGCGTACGGACGGATCACAGCTTCAGATTTCTCATAATGGACAGGGAGATGTGTACAGTTCGTTAGTGACACATATCGCACGAGTGACCGATACTTTTGCTGGAGAGAGTCATGGTGGCATGGTACTCACACGACGGTACGAGAATGTGACGGAGCCCGGTGCAGTCCCAGCTCTCGGTGATACGGTACGGGTCAACCTGTCTGTGAGTGGAGTGGGTCGTACACATAATCGGCTGGTGATTGAAGATACTCTCCCCGCCGGTATGGTACCTATTCACCAAAACTTCAAAAATGAACAACAAGCAGCGATGAACCAAAATGTCTGGTTTGGCGGCTATATCGATGAGTACCGGGAGAACGGAGTAGTGATGAGCGCCTATACCTATCACGAAGCCAGAGAGTATACGAGTAGCTATTTGGCACGAGTAGTGAATGCGGGGACATTCTTTGCGCCGCCGGCGTACGCTGAGCTTATGTATGCTCCAGAAATTTCCTCGTATTCGGAGGCTACCTCTGTAGTGATTCCTCAAACGAGCCGGGCTCCATTCAAAATCAAAGAACCAACATCCTTGTTTTCGGCCGATGAACGAAACGATGCCGTGCGGAAAAATATATTGTGGCTCACTATTCTCCTATCCTTCTTCTCTTTCTTGTCGGCAGCCTTTCTTTCTTGGCAGAAGCGGTCATGGCCTTGGCGTTCGTAAGTATGAGTCGCTTCTTCTTTTTTGGCGTAGTAGCAGTGGGAGTATTTGTAGGAATACAACTTGTTTTTTTTAAGGAACAGGTCCGAGAAACATTGATGATTGACTATCCTGTTTCAGAAAAGTCGGTTTTTGTTGTACCATTGAAGCCCGAAGAAACTTCAATGACGTTTGATCAGCGGAAGAATGTGGATATTGCCGTTGATCAGATTATTGGAGGGGTGGTACCGCATCATCTGATAGCAGGGGATTTTTTGGCAGAATTCTTTACGCTTCTTCAGAAGCGTTCAGTACCACCGGAGGTTATTCTTCTTTTGGCGCCAAACCATTTTGAATCTGGCGTTGCAGATATCCAAACAGCGAATTTTGTTTGGCAGACAGCGTTTGGAGATGTGGAAACAGACGAAAACGTATTGGCGATTGTTCAAAAAGGCGGAGCGGTTATTCAACCAGACACTTTTGGCCAAGAACATGGTATCTATAACATTCTGCCGTACATCGCCCATTTTCTTCCTGGAGCTAAGATAGTGCCGATTGTTTTTCGTCAAGAAGTTTCGACCGACCAGATTGAAAGTTTCGTGGCAAGCATGACTCCGTTGGTACAAGAGAAAAAAGTGGTTGTGGTCAGTTCTGTGGATTTTTCTCACTATCTTTCGAAAGAGGAGGCGGAAGGAAAGGATCAGGAGACATTGGCGGCTATTAAAAAATTTGATTTGACTCAAATTGCCCAGTACGAAAGCGATCATTTGGATTCTCCTAGCGCACTGATTACGCTACTCCGAATTGGGCAAGTTCTTGAAAGCACCAAAATAAACGTACTCGAGCATGGAAATTCAGCCGATGCTATCCGGGGTCGTAACCAGTCAACGACGAGTCATTTTACATTCTTTCTTTCCAAGAGCCAATAAGCCGGGTTGGACAAGATCTCCTTTTTATTGTATACATATTAGTCAATCTATAGGGGTGAAATCACTCCCATATGGGAGACGAAAATACCCCTGTTCACTAACAATTCACGTCCTGGAAGGACAATCATGAGCAAGACAACTTTCGCCCTTCGTTCCATTCTGGTCACGCTGTGCCTCACTTTGCTCGTCGCCTGTGGTGACGGGGGAGAGGATGTTCCTGATCGGCCATTCGCAAATGTCACGGAGGTGGCACAGGCGTTTGCAAAGGCTCCATTTCCTCCTCTCTCCCAAATCGACTACCAGAGAGGGACACAGTCAACCAATCCAGACGTAGTGATCACGAGAAAACTTGCCCTTTACCCCATGTGTTGTAACGTGGTGATGATCGATTACCAAGGCAAGCGCATCTTTGAGGCCGAGGAGTATCGCGAAAACTATATTTACGAAGGCATCGTTGCCAAACACCACCTCATTTGGGCGTTTGTGGGGTCGGGACGCTTCACCATGGTCGACAAATATTTTGTTGATGGTGAGGATGTCATGCAACCATACCTGGTTCAGCACTATAGGAGATTCATCTCTGGTGTAAAGGAATTCGATGGTCAGTGGATTCTATTCGAGTTTTACGACTTTACGGATCCACCGTATAGCGCAATACACCAGGCGGCCACATACTACGTGGCGTACAACCCTAACACCAAGGAACTAGTTGACTACGGTCAGTACTTGACGTACCGTCCCTAGTCCGCCCATCGCCAATTCTGCCGTGTGCCCAAACAAGGGCACCCGGCTTTTTTTCTTTACGAAACATTATGCGCCCTTTACAAACCACTCATTTTATGCCATACAGTAGAGTCAATCTATGGGGGTGAAATCACTCCCGTATGGGAGACGAAACCCCCCCTACCCGCTTATCACGCCTAATTTGAGCGTATGGGCGGGCCAGTCCCTCAACAATTTGTGCCTCCACTATGGGTGGGGGCAGGAGAAGACCATGAGCAAGACCTTTTCTCTCGTCCGCGCTGTCCTGGCTGTGCTGCTGGCTGGTTTCCTCGTCGCCTGTGGTGACGGTGGGAATGATGACAACAATCGGCCACCCTTGGCAACGGCTCAAGAAGTGAAAGCGGTTTTTTATGAAAAGAGTACTGTGCACAACGACCGCACAGGTACCCTCCCGTATGGCTACGGCGTGGATATTGATGATGATTTCTCAGTTGGATCCGAGCGCTATCACGTTTTCAGAAAGCGTTTTTTCGGAACACGCCTTGTTGGCAACACGGTGATGGAAAACGTTGAGCTGTATGACGTGCTCCGTATTGAAACCAAAGGACAAACGATCCTTGACGTTTCGGGGTCTTTCTATTTCCTCTCGTACAGTGTCTCGCCGCGCGGGATAGGTATTCTCGTGATCGATGATTCTGGAGGTGGTGAGTACCGATGGGGCAACACTACTTTGCTGGTTGCCGGTAAGAAGGTTGTCTTCCCAGCATCCTTTCTCCGTTATGGTGCAGTAGGCGGTGTAACGACAGCCTTTCTCAATGATGACTGGCTGATCGTTGAGGCTCTCTCTGGCGGGTGTGTGAAACCAGGGCCTGGCTGCCCAGCACCGAAATCGCGCTACGGCCTTTATCAGCTTTCCACCGAGGCGTTCTTCGACTACGGCGAGTACTAGTCGCCCCAATCGGAAACGAAGCCCTGAGACCGCTGTGTACCCCAATGGGTGCCGGCGGTTTTTTTTATAAATCACGAGTCGGACGGCCGTCTATCTGGTGATACGATGGATTTTTATTTTTTCATGCTGAATCGTAGGGATAAATGAAAAAGAAGAAAAGACTTCACTTTTTGGCTTGGTTCGGCTATGATGGGGAATATGAGAGAAAAAGTCCAACAATTACTGAAAGAAGTTTTGCAGGAACTTGCTCAGGCAGGAAGTTTTAATTTTCCTCAGACAGATTTTCTTATTGAACGGCCAAAAGATGATAGGTTTGGTGAATTTACTTCGAATGTAGCTTTAGTGGCGTATGCTTTTTTTGCTCATGCTCTAAATGAAAAAGCAAATCAGGAAATTGTGTACGCTGGTAAAAATAAACAGCTTGACGTTAAAAATCCAGTTTCTTTGGCAGAGAAAATAGTAGAGAAAATAAAAGAGAGAGAGGTAGATTTTTTGGAAGACGTTAAAGTTGCTGGTCCTGGTCATATCAACTTTTATCTTTCTCAGAAGGAAGTTTCTTCGGTGGTAGAGAAGATTTTGAGCGAGGGAGAAAAATATGGTGCCAGTACCGTGGGTCAAGGTGTGAAAGTGAATAATGAATTTATTTCGGCCAATCCGACCGGACCACTTCATCTGGGGAATGCCCGAGGGGGATTTTATACGGATACACTCTCCAATGTTTTTCGTAAGACTGGTTTCGATGTGACCAATGAATACTACGTGAACGATGCTGGGGAGCAGGTGATGAAATTGGGGCATAGTGTGCTCAAAGACAGCGAAGCAGTATACGGTGGGGAGTACATAGACGAAATAATTTCCAATTTCCAATTTCCAATTTCCAAACCTTCAGTCAGGGAGGCGGGGGAAAAATCCGCAGAGTACATTTTGGAAAACATGATCAAGAAGTCGGTCGCGGAGAAAATGCAGATTACCTTTGATGTCTGGACATCGGAAAAGAAGATTATTGAAGATGGTTACGTCGATAAAGCACTGGTGATTCTGAAGGAAAAGAACCTAACCTTTGAAAACGAAGGGGCGCTTTGGCTTCGGACTACTGAATTCGGTGACGATAAGGATCGGGTGCTTGTGAAACAAGATGGTGTGAAAACGTATTTTGCTTCTGATGCTGGGTATATTCTCCAAAAAATGGAGCGAGGGTTTACGAGTTTCATTGAAACCTGGGGAGCTGATCATCATGGCTATATCAGTCGTTTTAAGGCAGTTGCTCAGGCATTGGGATTCGAAGGGGAAATCCGATTTCTGATCGTGCAAATGGTGAAAGTTGTGAAGGATGGCATGGAAGTGCGGATGAGCAAGCGGGCCGGTAATGTTATATCTGTGGATGAGCTGATTGAAACGGTTGGACATGATGTGGCACGATTTTTCTTTCTCATGTATGCCCCGGAGACGCATATGAACTTTGATCTGGGACTCGCACAAGAACGTTCACAGAAAAATCCGGTGTACTATGTGCAGTATGCGCATGCTCGGCTATGTAGTATCTTGCGTAAAGCCGAAGAGGAAGAGTTGGGAGTAGAGAGAGGGGACCTTGCCTTGCTTATTCATCCAAAGGAGCGAGAATTGATTCGAGAATTGATGTTTTTTCCGGAACTCGTAGAAACGGTATCCGCGGATTTTTCAGTCCATAAATTACCACAGTATGCCATGAAGCTGGCTGATAAATTTCATTCGTTTTATGATGCTTGCCGGGTGATTGATAAAGAACAGAAAGAACTGACACTGGCTCGATTAGAACTGGTGCGAGCGACGAGAGTGGTGTTGGCTGAAACACTGGCACTCATGGGTATTAGCGCTCCAGAAAAAATGTAATTTTGCTTAAGCAAAATTACCCTGAGTTTCTATCAAAGGGTGATAGTCAGAGTCGAAAGGTCATAATACAAAAAAAGAGCAACATGATTCATCGTTTACCAAAAAAGTATAAGGAGAAGTATCAGAAGACACGTACTTGGGATGAGGATTTAATTTTTTTTGTATTCAAGATTATTGGTTCAGCAGCCCTGCTTTTTATTGTCGCCGGCGGACTCGATATCTATCATTTGATGCATTAGGAAGTATGAGTAGGAAAATCATCTTTTATTTAGTGCGTCATGGTGAAGCAGAGAACAATGTTCGTCATATTCTTAATTCCGCCCCAGTACAAAAAGAGTATACCCTTACGACTCAAGGAAGAGAACAGGCAACAAAAACAGCTGAGTACCTTGCTACTGTGCAGGCGGATGTTCTCTATAGCTCACCTATCTTGCGAGCCAAAGAAACAGCCGAGATCATTGCTGAAGCAACGGGATTGCCGATTCTTTTTGATAATCGGTTGTGGGAAATAGGAATGGGAAGATTTAATGAACGCCCTCAGCAGGAGTTGCTTGAAAAATATCCAGAACCACAGATGCGCCTCTCTCCTGATGGTAAAGACGGAGTGGAAAGTATTCTTCATGTGCGGAGTCGACTTGATGACTTTTTGGGTGAATTAAAAGAAAAGTATACCGGAAAAAAAGTTATTCTCGTTTCGCATGGCGATCCTCTTGAACAATTGCATGGTATTTTGACGAGAGAGAGTCCTGGTATGGCAGCTGAAGGGTGGTACCCTGAGAAAGGGTCGTGTACCGAAGTAATTTGGGAAGGATAAAAAGCCTCGAAAGAGCGCTTTTTTCTTTGAGAAACTGTGCATGGTATGATGGAGGTATTCGTGGAATACCTATGGTACAAACACTCAAAGAAACACTAGACACTCTTCCGGGAGGACTTTTGATTACCGATAGGGAATCACGGGTTTTGTATGCGAGTTCAGCCCTGGAACGTCGAACGGGATTTGCTGTTGCTGAAATCGTTGGCAAGAAACCAGGGCAATTGTGGGGTGGGAAAATGGGAAAGCAGTTTTATCAACACATGTGGCAACGTATCGAGACGGAACATCGGCCGTTTGTTGGCGAGGTGAACAATACCCACAAGAATGGTGCTCGACACGACGAGTATATCTTTATTTTACCTATTCATGATAAGAGTGGAGCGACACAATACTTTGCTGAAGTACACCCGGAACTTTCCGGTCGTGAGAGCGAGCTACAGTTTGGTCAAGAATTTTTGACTCACACAGAACGAGGCGTGCAGGATAAACAATTTTTTACCTGGATGTTTCAGCGTTTGTGTCAAAAAAAGGATGGTTCACTTTCATCGCTTTATCGGAATCTTTCTCTGGAAGGATTTCAGGATGGGGCGAGTTTCTTGAAAACATCACTCATTGAACCGACCGAAGATATTTTTTCTAACCGAACAGAAGATGCTGTGCTCATCGCCCTGGCTCAGGAAAATGGAGAATTTTTTGGAGAGGTCTACGCCAAGTATGTCGGAACCATTCGAGAATATTTTGCTCGGCGACTCTCCGGTGATACAGTTCTTGCTGATGATCTCACTCAGGAGGTATTTGTGCGAGCTTTTCGGTCTCTTCCTATTTTTCGACTGACCAATGCCTCGTATGCAACATACCTCATCCGTATCGCTCATAATGTCCTCGTTAATTATTACCGTCAAAATCGTACTTCTTTTGTGGCGCTCTCTGGCCAGGAAGAATCAGTCGTCGTAGAGGTGCCGACGGTTCCGGCAGGACTCGAAACACTGCTTCAGGGACTGACGGTTATAGAACAGCAAGTGATGTTTGGGAAGTACCGAGACGGACTGAAAATACGAGCGATAGCCGAGCGCCTCGGAAAAACGGAAAATGCTGTGAAATTGATTTTGAGTCGAACCCGAAAGAAGTTGAAGAAAAGCCTCGAGTAGGGGAAAAAATTTGTATAAAAACTGCCAAAGGTGTCATATGACACCTTTTTGTGTTTTTGGTGTTTAATACTATGCCGGAACAAAAAAGAAAAGTTAAACTATATAATTGAAGATGCTCTATGCCACTCTACAAAGTCCAGAAACGGAACGGTTCTATTGTTGATTTCGAACTCGGGAAGATAGAACATGCTATTGCCAAATCAGCAGAGGCGATTGGAGAGAATGATCCAGTTATTCCGAAAACGTTGGTTAAGGAAGTAGAGGTGGCTCTGGAAGAACAGTACGGTGATCAGATTCCGACGGTGGAGCAGATCCAAGACGTGGTAGAGGATGTCCTCATTCGCTTCGACTACGCCGAGATGGCCAAGGCCTATATCCTCTATCGTGAGAAACGACGGGAAGTCCGTGAGGACAAGAATGTGGTGGTGGAGGTACAGAAAACGATAAATGAATACTTGGGGAAACTTGACTGGCGGGTCAATGAAAATGCCAATCAGGGCTATTCACTGGGCGGACTAATCCTGAACACGGCTGGTAACGTGGTAGCCAATTACTGGCTGTCTCATATTTATCCCAAGAATGTTGGGGAAGCTCATCGCAATGGTGACTACCATATCCATGATTTGGCGATGTTTTCTGGGTACTGCGCTGGGTGGAGTTTGCGCGTGCTTCTTGAAGAGGGCTTCAACGGCGTTCCCAACAAGATAGAGTCGGCGCCACCCAAACACCTGTCTTCAGCAGTGTCACAAATGGTGAATTTCTTGGGGACGTTACAGAACGAATGGGCTGGAGCTCAGGCCTTTTCGAGTTTTGATACCTACATGGCGCCCTTTGTAAAAAAGAAGGAATTGGAACTGCGTGAGAAGGTGAAACAGTATGGGATGAAATTTTCTGGAAAGAAAGCTGAAGAAAAATACATTGCTGAAGAGGTCTATAATTATGTGTACCAGAACCTCCAGTCGTTTGTATTTAATTTGAATATCCCCTCACGGTGGGGGACACAGACCCCGTTTACCAATATTACGCTCGACTGGGACTGTCCAGAGGACATGAAGGAAAAACGGCTCCTCCTCGGAGGGAAGCCATTCGAGTATACGTTTGGGGAACTGCAAAAGGAAATGGACGTAGTCAACCGGGCCTTTATCGAAGTAATGTCCAAAGGCGATGCCAAGGGGCGAACGTTCACTTTTCCCATTCCGACCTACAATATTGGCAAAGATTTTGATTGGGAGAGTGAGAAAAATCTACCACTCTTTGAAATGACAGCCAAGTATGGGACGCCGTATTTTCAGAACTTTATCAATTCAGAACTCAATCC
>JAGOOJ010000047.1:0-2252 GCA_017992575.1 Candidatus Moraniibacteriota bacterium
AGCTTGGAGAGTAACGCTTCATCAGCCCCCGCCAAAATAGCCCCCAAATGAAGAGGTCCCTCAACAGTGTACTTTGCTGTTTTGTTACGGTACATATGAAGAATCTCCTCTTCCGTAGCATCACGCTTATACTCCATATAGATATCTCGCGCCTGGCCAACAACCGTAAAAGACACAATATTTTGCAAACGTGAAAGGGCTCGAAATATCCTCTCTTTCGGAAATTCGGCACGAAACACAATATCATTTCCAAAAGAATACAGCATATCGCCGATAATCATGGCAATCGAATTCCCAAAGTGCTCAACATCACGCTCAGGGAAAAATCGCCTTCCAAAATCAGCATACCGCTTATGAAGCGTCGACACTCCATGGCGCATATCGTCACGATCAATGATATCGTCATGCACGAGGAGGAATGAATGGATGAGTTCTACACTGATAGAGGTACGCAATATTTTTTCTGTTTCCGTCCCACCAGCGGCCAGATACCCATAATACATAAAGGCTGAACGAAGACGCTTCCCACCCGAAAGAACAATAGCGCGGGCATGATTCAACGCCTCTGCCACAAACTCATCCTCTTTCATGCCGTCTTCCAAAACACTATCAAAATACCCATCAATAAGTGGGTCAAGGCGAGTTTTGAATGTTTTCAATACTTCCTGAATCTGCATAAGAAAATCACACAATATGCCTGTGAGTGTAGCAAGAAAGGTCTACTCGGGCAACCCGCCCGGCATCCCCGCCAAAGCAGGAAGCATTGCGGGCAAGGGGCACAAACGGCTAGAATTGGAGGTAATCGACATAGCGCTTGTAAAGCTCAGTCGTAGCAATGAGGTCGCGCGCATTGTATCTCGCAATATCAGCGCTCTTTCCATGTTCATACAAAGCTTTCACATCATCACCATCTACGCCCTGAGCTTTGGGACTTTCGATACCAAAAGCCCGGCACCACAAGTGGAGACTCCCCTTTTTCCTCATAGCACCATAAAACGTTAACTGATCCAAGAGGTCAATATGGCGAGCGTTCGATGGGTGATAGTTGAGATAACGATTGGCGAGGAGGTTTTTACTCGGCCGAATACCGTGAAGAGCAGAACGTACCATAAGAAACGGCACATCAAATGCTCGACCATTGAAGGTCACGAAGGTATCATATTTGTCGACGACCTCCCAAAACTTCTGAAGCATTTCCTTTTCGCTCATCACCTCAAACTTGCAATCGCTCTCCTCAAAACTCGTTTCTTTCCCCTTCGCTGACGCTTGGAAATAGACTGCCCCTTTTTGTCGTTCAACATCACGAATACCAATAGCAACGATTTGTCCCGTGAGAGGAGAAAAACCCATGCCATTTTTCAAATCAGCCAGAGCCGTCGTATAGTTTTCACCACTTTCTGATTCTTTCTTGATCCAGCGTGTCAAAACATCCTGGCTGGTTTCATCCAAGGCATCAAAGTCTTCGCCGACAGTTTCGATATCAAAAACCAAGGTAGCCATAGAACAATCACCAGACAGCAATTAACAATCATCCTCCTTATTTTAACATGAAAAAAGCCCCTTACAATGGAAAATGTTTATAAATGAAACGTACGCGAAAATACTATCAAATCAATGGACTCGCTTTTTCTTGCCAGAAGAGCTGTTTCCTGGTAACCTAGCAAAGTCTTTTTATTAAAAAGTTAGCCGTTGTAGCTCAGTTGGTAGAGCACGTCCTTGGTAAGGACGAGGTCATCGGTTCAATCCCGATCAACGGCTCAGTATTGACCCTGTGTAATCTGGCTTTGCCAGTCTGTTTCTAACAGAATTACACAGGGTTGACGAAAACCATTTTTTCACGTACAGTGGAAAAGCTTTGTATTTATTGGTTTTTAAGGGCACACGGGTATGGGAATGATTAAAGACAACATGGCCAAGCTCAAGTGTAGTGCTTGTAGCCGAATTACGCATTACACCAAGCGTAACAAGAAAAAGGTGAAAGAAAAGCTTTCGCTCTCGAAGTACTGTCGCTTCTGCAAGAAAAACACCACCCACACCGAGAGCAAATAGTTCTCGGTTTTTGGTAGCTCGTGCTACAATATTGTGGTTCGGGAGTGTCGTATAATGGTAGTACAACGGTCTCCAAAACCGTTTGCGTAGGTTCGATTCCTACCACTCCTGCTCGGAAATAAGATAGATGGCCCCATCGTCTATCGGCTAGGACATCAGGTTCTCATCCTGAAAAGAGGGGTCCGACTCCCCTTGGGGCTACT
>JAGOOJ010000047.1:2352-4140 GCA_017992575.1 Candidatus Moraniibacteriota bacterium
ACTCCCCTTGGGGCTACTATAGAAGTAAAAACTCCTTTACAGGAGTTTTGCTTTTTTGTGGGCAGGGAGGGATTCCTTTTTGCTCCGACAAAAAGCCGGGGCGCTACACACAGAAAGCTACGCTCGCTCGCTTTCTACTCACGCCCTTCTCATCCCTCCCTGTCCATAAAACAAAATCCACACCGTAAAGGTGTGGAGTTTTGCTTTTTTGTGGGCAGGGAGGGATTCGAACCCCCGAAGGCCGAAGCCGCCTGATTTCATGAAACCCAAAAATTTCTCTTTGGCACGGACTATATCTTCACCTGTTCTAGGTGCTCTGGTATCTAGTCTCTACGGCGCTCCCCAGCCCATCGCTAGGGTTCCCACGGTATTCGCATATCCGCCAGCTGGCGAACTTAGCCTCCACCGTTATCCCAGAGAGTTCATTTGGGAGTCCCCTCCCAAAGCTGCAATCTCTACAGTCAGGTGTAATAGACCACTCTACCACCTACCCACTTATAAAGTACTAGCCATCTCGTGACCCAGTAACAATATTTTTTCAAGCAAACGCTTATCACTATAGCGAACATGTAAAAGTCCGTATGTCATTATTCGTTTACTCTTATTGAGCGTCGAGCGAATATGGGGCCGTGTAAACTGCCCCGACTCAACACCCAAATGAGAGCACCAAAAATATATTAGATCTTTACTGTCTTGATTCGAAAAACAGTACAAATAAAAGCGGAGTCTTTTTTGATCTATACCACAAATAACTCTTAGAAATTTCAAGAATACTTTTACAAGAACAGGGTCGGCGTTAGCGAAGTCTACCGTATAGCCAGTTTTTGCTCCTTCACCATAATAGAGCATAAGTCCAGCTACAAGCAACTCCCTTTCTTTCACCGATAGCACCTCTTTAAAAGCAAAGGATAGTGGCTCTTTCTTGAAACGAAGTTCTCGTTGCTCAGAAAAACTTCTTCGAGAAACTCTTTGCCGACGCAAAGAACTGTATATCTGCTTCAAAGAAATCTGTAATTTTTCAGCAATCTCAGAACCGGAAAAACCTTTCTTATACAGCGTCTTTACTAAACACTCTTCTTGAGTTGTGATACTTTTTATTGGCATAACTATAGTGGTTATTAGCCAATTCGATTATACCATATTTTCAATGTACTCTTTTGAGCCATCTGTCGGGCTCGAACCGACGACCCACGGTTTACAAAACCGTTGCTCTACCAACTGAGCTAAGATGGCTTTTACAACTATTCTAGCTTCTCATTATTCCCCGCCACGCGTCAACAACTTTTCCAGACGACGAATTTTTATCTTCACTAACCGATGTACCGGTGAAAGTCTCAGCACTTGACGATAACATTCCTTGGCATCCTTGATACTGCCTGTCTCTAAATAGTAATCCCCCAATTCCTCATACGCCGTAAAGTCTTTCGGGTCACGGGCAATACGACCAATAAGTGTCTCTTCTCGGAGCATTTCTTTCCGTACTACACGTTTCTCCACTTCCGGATGAGTAACCGCATCGCTCACTATCGGACGTGGAATAAATACTTTCTTTTCTTCTTCGAAAGATGCTTCTTTTCTTTCACTGACTTCTCCTCGTCCCCGGCGGACGAGAGGACCACGAAGCACATCATACGATTCTGCCACACTGTGTTCCTCTTCTACCTTATCCGGAAAAACATCCTCTGCTCCTTCCGATTTTTTCTCCGTAGAAACCGCTACTCTTGTCCTCATCTTTTTCACCGACTGAGTAAATTCATTCAACTGGTTATGAGCACGAAGCAATCCAAC
>JAGOOJ010000048.1 GCA_017992575.1 Candidatus Moraniibacteriota bacterium
GATCTCCTTTTGGCGAGTGATGGACGGGCTATTGTTTCTATGGAAGCATTGTCGGACAAGAATGTCTTGAAAGCTATTCAGCATCCGTTTTCAATTATTTCCAGTAACGGTGCCGGATATGATTTGGCTCATGCGGAAACCGGGGACTTGGTTCACCCACGCAGTTTCGGGACGTTTCCTAAAGTTTTCGCGGAGTACGTGCGACGTGAAAAAGCCATTTCCTGGGAGGAAGCCGTGCATAAAATGACCGGTAAACCAGCTATGAAATTTCAGCTGGAAAAACGAGGATTGATTGAGAAGGGTTACTTTGCTGATATTGTTATTTTTGATCCAGAGACTATTGAGGATACAGCAACCATGGAGGATCCTTACCAGTATCCCATCGGTATCTCGCAGGTTATTGTGAATGGAGAAGTGACTCTCGAGGAGGGGGTCTTCTTTGAGAGAAATGGCGTGGTTCTGCGGAAAAAAAGAAGTCTTTTCCCTTGGTAAAAAAGCGCCGAAGGAAACGTGACAAGGTTCCTCTAGTATGAGAAGATAGGGTGGCTTTTTGGTATTTCTTTTTTGTATGAGAACAGCTCCATCATTGTTTCAAGGGAAGCGGATTACGGTTTTTGGACTTGGTTTAAATATGGGTGGAGTGGGGACAGTCGCCTATGTGGCCAAACACGGTGCTCGAGAGATTATTGTGACCGATATGAAAAGTCGGGAAGAGCTTGCTCCTTCGATACAAAAACTCGCTTCCTATAAAAATATTACCTATGTGTTGGGCCAGCACCGCCCGGAAGACTTTACCCAGGTGGATATGGTTATCAAAAATCCAGGCATTCCTTGGACAAATGAGTATGTGACACTCGCACTTGATCATCATATACCAGTTGAGATGGATTCCAGCTTATTTTTTGATTTGTGTCCGGCACCGATTATCGGTGTGACAGGGAGTAAAGGAAAAACAACCACCGCGACGCTTATCGCCCATATCCTTGAGCAAGCAGGTAGAGCAGTCATTCGTGTGGGGATCAGCCAGGTGGGAGTACTGGGAGTACTGGATCATATTACTAAAGACCACCAGGTTGTTTTCGAATTGTCATCGTGGCGTCTCTCGGCGTTGAAACATACCAAAAAGAGCCCACATATTGCAGTATTGACCAACATCTATCCGGACCATTTGAACTACTACAAAACGATGTCTGAGTATATGGCTGACAAGGCCAATATCTTTCGTTTTCAAAAGAGGAATGATGTACTCGTTGCCGATTTCGATAATGTTTTGGTACGAGAGATGACTCAGGACGCTCCCGGAGCTGTGCTCTTTGCCTCTGTCGCAACGGTGCTTGATGAGGGAGCCTGGTTGGCTGATGAAACACTGTTTGTTTCTGAACAGGGGAAAGAAGTCGTTCTCCTTCCTCTTTCTGAAGTGTCGTTGCGAGGAAAACATAACAGCACAAATATTTTGCTCGCGACGCTCACGGCCCTTTCGATAGGAGTGTCGCTTCAGGCTATTCGTTTAGCGCTCAAGAATTTTTCCGGAGTGCCGAATCGCTTGGAAAGAGTCGTTGAAAAAAAAGGAGTAGCATACTATAACGATACTACAGCTACTATTCCTGATGCCACGATTGCAGCCCTTCGTTCTTTCTCGGAGCCAGTGATCCTGATAGCTGGGGGAAGTGACAAGCGCCTGGATTTTTCTCTTTTGGCGGAAGAGATTCTCCTTCGACCTAAGGGAGTAGTACTGTTTCGAGGCGAAGGGACGGAAAAACTTTTACGTGCTTTACGAAAGTTGTTGCCAGAGGAAGAACAAGAAAGAACATTTGAAGTGGTGGATACTATGAGAAAAGCGGTGGAGCTCGCTTCACGGAGTGCTGAACCAGGAGATGTGGTACTCCTTTCTCCCGGAGCTGCAAGTTTTGGACTTTTCAAAAACGAATTTGATCGGGGAGAGCAGTTTCGTAAAGCGGTGGAGGCACTATAGTTTTTTATGGGTTTTTGAAATACTTCCCCTTCCCCTATTTGATGAGCTGTCACTTGACAGCTTTTTGAGGAAGGTGTAATATACCCCCAGAGGGTATATTTTTCTTTCATCGATGCCTATGCCAAGCACTAAAAAAACGTCGCCTGTTCTCTCGCGCATCGCGCGTATTGAGGGGCAGTTGAAGGGCATTCGGCGGATGGTGGAAGAAAAGCAGGACTGTCTTTTAGTGGTCACTCAGATTACGGCTATCCGCGAAGCGGTAGCTATGCTCGGAGTGGAACTTCTGAAAGACGATATCGCCTGCAAATGGGATGGCAAGAAGAAGATTGACGAAGCCTATCTCAAATCCCTTTTCAAAATGCAGTAGTACCTTTTGAGTAACCCTAAACAAACGGAAAAAACACATATGAACAAGTACCTTCCCAAAGTTGCTGGACCCGCACTCGTTTTGGGTGCCGGCGGTATCGGCTCAGAAATCGTTCGTGCCTTGGTGGCGTATGGCGCAACTGCTGTCGCTTTCACCTACGGCAAGAATCAGGGTGCCGCGGAAGAGCTCAAGAAGGAACTTGAAGCATCAGGCGTCCAAGTTCATATCGGATCGCTTGATCCCATGAATACGGAGGCACTCGCTTTTTTCCTCGAATCAGCAGAAGCAGTGTTTGGTCAGGCGATCTCGGCGGTAGTGAATACGGTGGGGATTTCTCCGAATACACCGTTGGAGGAGCAGACCCCCGAAGAGTGGCGACAGGTTTTTGAAGTCAACGTCCTCGGCTCTTTCTTCTCTTCGCGATTCATCGCCTCTCGTATGAAGGAACGTGGCGTCAAGGGATCGATTACGCTCATTACGTCGACTAACGGCATTAATTCGCAGTCGTCGATTTCAGCTCACTACGATGCTTCCAAGGCAGCCCAGGGACACATGATGCGTATCCTGGCCGAAGAATATGCCCCGGCCGGCATTCGTATCAACGGTGTGGCGCCAGGGTGGATCAACACCAAGATGAACGATACCTTACCGGAAGATGAGCGAGCCAAAGAAATGGCCAGGATTTGGTCCGGTCGCTTTGCGGATCCATCGGAGGTTGCTACCTTCGTGGCTTTTGTCGCCAGTACCGGCGGTTCGTATATCTACGGTCAGAACCTCATGATTGACGGCGGATATCGTTAGGAACACGGGGTTTTTGCTAGAAGCAAAGACCCCTCTTTTTTCAAATAATAATTATTTCTTAAATACCTATATGTACGATGTGACCATCATTGGAGGCGGACCCGGGGGAGTGGCTGCGGGAGTGTATACGGCTCGGAAGCAAATGAAGACACTGTTTCTGACTAAAGATTTTTTGAGTCAGTCCGTGGTATCGGCATCGATTGAAAACTGGATTGGTACGGTAACGGTGCCGGGCTATGAATTTGGCCAGCAACTCGAAAAGCATCTGCGTGCTCAGGAGAGTATCGAAATCAAGACCGGTACTCATGTTTCGAAAGTGACTTCACACAGTGAGGGTGGCTACACCGTAGAGACGGAAGCGGGGGAACACTATGAGACCAAGACTGTTATTATTGCTTCTGGAGGACGCCATCGCCACTTGGGTGTACCAGGTGAAGAGCAGTTCGTCGGAAAGGGCGTGGTGTTTTGTTCGACCTGTGATGCTCCATTTTTTCGGAATAAGAAAGTAGCCGTGGTCGGGAGTGGTAATTCGGCGCTTGAGGCCGTAGAAGACCTCCTTCCCTATGCAGGAGAAATTATCCTCTTCGTTCGTTCAGGGGAGCTCAAAGGAGATGCAGTGACGCAGGAAAAAATACTGGCTTCGCCAAAAGTGAGCGTACGGTATCATGTCACTACTCAGGCCATTTTGGGCGAGGAGAAGCTGACCGGAGTGACGCTCCTTAATACTGAGACGAACGAAACGGAGGATATCGCACTTGACGGCGTGTTTGTAGAAATCGGTATGGTACCGAATACAGAATTTGTGAAAG
>JAGOOJ010000016.1 GCA_017992575.1 Candidatus Moraniibacteriota bacterium
CGGATGTGTATGTGCCTTGTGAAGTGTGTCAGGGAACACGATATAACGCCAAAACACTGTCTATCGAGTATCGGGGTGAAAATATCGCTGATATTCTCCAGATGACGGTCACTGAAGCGAGACACTTCTTTTTGGACCAGCCGATGATCGAGGAAAAATTGCGGGTATTAGAAGAAGTAGGCTTGGGCTATCTTGTGTTGGGACAGAGTGCTACCAATCTTTCGGGTGGCGAAGCTCAACGTATCAAGCTCGCTACGGAATTGGCTCGCAAATCAACCGGCAAGACGCTTTACATCCTTGATGAACCAACGATTGGACTGCACTTCGAAGATGTGCGCCGGTTACTTGAAGTTCTCGAGGCGTTGGTAGACAAGGGAAATACGGTGCTGGTTGTTGAACATAATATTGATGTTATTAAATCAGCTGACTGGGTACTAGAGCTTGGACCAGAGGGCGGGGAAAAGGGTGGCGAACTGGTTTTTGCTGGGACGCCAGAAAAACTCAAGTCGTGCAAACGCAGTTTCACCGCGAAATATCTCTAAAGATGAATTGAGAATCATGAATCAAGAATCATGGTTCTGAAGACTCTCATTTTTCAAACGAGAAACTCCTCAACCAAGCAACTCCTTTTCTTTGAGAGACATTCTCCCATTCCAAGCAATCCTCTGGTGCCGTCAGAACCCCGGCGCGGTTCTGACTGAACCTTCCGCCAAAACTTTTCGTAAAACGAAAAGACCGTGCTTTTGGCTCCACATTCGCCCCAGAGAATTCTTGGAACGGAGAATGCGAAGTAACAAGCGTTGCTCTTTCTTAGAAACTCTCAAGCAAGAATCTTTCAAAGTAGCCTTGAAGACTGAAGGGGCATGGTTTTTTCGAAGAAAAAGAGTGAGGGCTTCAAAGCAGTCCAGACGCCACGCTGGGGCGGCTCTATGGTACTTTGAAAGGTTGCTTGGTTGAGGAGTTTCACGTTTGAGAGAATGCTTTTAAAAAAGAAACGAAACAAGCCTGTATATTTTGAGTAAAAAAAGAACACCCTATTGGAAGCGGGGTGTCGGCGCTTGGATAGCTGGTTCAGACGGTGTCAACCAGGGTAGTCGGGATGTTCTGGATTGATCAGACGATTCGCCCGATTTTCCATGCCCTGAAGGTGTGCCAGGAGAGCCCGGCGGTTGGTACGGGAGTGCCAATAGGCACTGACACCGATGATGATGGCTACGAATAACAGTACGTAGAGAACTTCGAGATGTTGGGCATGTGACATGATTTCACTTTCGTGGCTTTGAGGGGCAGGGGAGAAGATTGTCAAAAAACTACTTGACCATACAGTATAGCATAAAAATAGATAAAAGTCAATGGTGAGATGCTGGGAAGAAAATGGTAAAATAGTATTACTAAATAATTTCAAAGCTCAAATAACAAATGTCAAATAAAATCTAAAACCTGAATGATTAAAAAGATTATTTTGAGGTTTAAGATTTGTGCCATTGATTTGAAATTTGTAATTGGGATTTTGATATTTCCTTCATGAGTTATCTTCTCGGAAAAAATATCGTAGCGACCGTGACGTACTATGATGTTATGGATTTTCCGTTGTCTGCTTTCGAAATATGGAAACATCTGTTGGAGTATGACCGGGAGAAAAATCCGCTTACGGAGCCGGTTACTTTGGGGGTGATATGGGCTATGCTTCATTCGGAACAGTTTGCCGGGAGAATTTGTGAGCAGAACGGATTTTATTTTTTGTCAGGTCGGGAGATGCTGGTACACAAAAGAATCCAGAGTGAAAAATTGTCAGTAGAAAAATTAAAGGGTATGCGCCGACTGGCTATGATACTGCGTTTTGTTCCTTATGTACGAATGATCGGGGCCACAGGGAGTCTGGCGATGAAACATGGGGTAAAGGGAAGTGATTGGGATATGTTGGTCGTGCTTCGTTCGGGTAAAATATGGATTGGCCGGACGATTCTCACCGCTTTTCTTCATTTGATTGGCAAACGGCGTCATGGGGAAAAAATCAGCAATCGAGCCTGCCTTAACTATTTCATTACTGATGATAATCTGGAAATCGCTACGAAAGATCTTTTTTCAGCCCACGAGTATCGGTATCTCGTCCCGCTTCTTTCCTTTCCACTTTTTCAGATTTTTGAACTTAAGAATCGTTGGATTCGTTCCTACAAGCCAAACTTCTCATTGACTCAACTGCCTAGCCTCTGGTTGGTACAGGAGTGGCCACGCGCCAAGGGTATGCGGGCCTTACTAGAACGGATAATTGATTTTTTCGATCTTGAGGTGTGGTTGGGATCCTGGCAGAAAAAAAAGATTGCTCTCAATCCAAAAACTCACCTCGAAGGGAGTTTGATTGACGTCAGTGATCGTTCCCTTGTTTTTCTTCCGAGTCCTCGTGGACCGCGAGTATTTCAGAAATTTAAGGAGCGTCTTTCGGTATAAATGTGGTATACTGTATAGTACAAACCCGGGGGAACAATTTTGAAAATTTCCGGGTCTACCTGTGCGTTTCAGCGATTGAACACATCGTTCAAAGTTATGTCACAGGGCAAAAACACATACCAAAATGTCGAAGTTTTTCTATACGGCTAAAAATGCGACCACGGGAGAGACGTCCGGTGGAGAAAGGGATGCAAAGGACGAAAAGGATCTTGCTCAGGATCTTCGTGCAGAGGGGCTGTTGCTCACGTCTTTTAAGGAAGAACAAGTAGCCTCTACACTTCAGGTGAAGTTTTTTGATCGTTTTAAAACGGTGCCACTGAAAGAAAAAATGACTTTTACCAGAAACCTTTCGGTTATGGTTTCTTCTGGATTAACGATTTCACGAGCGGTTCTCAACCTCAGTCTTCAGACCAAGAATAAAACCTTTCGAAAAATGCTCGAAAGCGTCAATGACGATTTGCAAGCAGGAAAAACATTGTCCGAGGGGTTGGCCAAGTACCCAACGGTTTTCAATGAACTTTTCGTCAATATGGTGTATGTCGGTGAAGTAAGCGGAAACCTTGAACAGGTTTTGGATATTTTGGCTCTTCAATTGGAGAAGGAAAATGATTTGCTGTCAAAAGTGCGAGGAGCGCTTATTTACCCATCGGTCATCGTGGTCGCTATGATTGGCATCGGAGTGCTCATGCTCACGTATATTCTGCCAAAGATTACGGGAACTTTCAAAGAAATGGATGTCGAGCTTCCGGCAACGACAAAGATTATTATGGCCATGAGTGACTTTTTACGTACCAATGCCATATTGAGTATCGTTGTGTTCGTGGCGGTGATCGTTGCTATCAGATTATTTGCTACTACGAAAACGGGAAAACGCTTTTTTGATTTCCTTTATTTACATTTACCGATTGTTGGCAATATCATTGTCAAAGTAAATTGCGCTCGGTTTGCCCGTATTTATAGTTCTCTTCTGAAAAGCGGAGTTTCAGTTGTGAGTGCGCTGACTATTATTTCGAAGACGCTTTCCAATGTGTATTATAAGGACGTCTTGGATGAAGCGTTGCTTGAGGTGCAAAAAGGAGTGGAACTTTCCAAAGTTATTGGAAAATATGAAAGAATTTTTCCATTGTTGGTATCACAGATTCTTTCTGTCGGAGAAGAAACAGGAAAGACAGAAACAGTACTACAGCGTTTAGCGGAGTTTTATGAGGAAGAGGTATCGCAGATAACCAAAAATATGTCTTCGATTATTGAGCCGATACTGATGCTTTTTATCGGTGGAGGCGTGGGATTTTTTGCGGTGGCAATGCTCCAGCCGATGTATAGCGTTCTCGAAAATATCAAATAAGGCGCTTTCTCTCGTATGAGTCGTTTACAAAATTCAAAACTCACAGGTAAGCGCCTTCGTGGGTTCAATCTGATTGAATCGCTCGTTTTTCTCTTTCTTTTTTCTGTTATCAGCGTCGTGTTCTTGCAGACGTATGCGGTGGGGACACGTCTCATCATCGAATCAAAAAATCGTTTAGGAGCGACGTCTTTGGCTAATCAGAAGATTGAAATTATTCGGAGTATCGCGTATGCCTCGATTGGAACCACTACTGGTATACCCGCAGGAGATTTGGCAGAAGATGAAGTGGTGAGCGTGAATACGACACAGTATCACGTTCATACGTTCGTACAATATGTCGATGACAGTTTTGACGGTACAGCGGCGCTTGGTACGGACGCTATTCCGACGGATTACAAGCGCGTTAGAGTGACGGTCTCTTGGGGAAATCAGGGAAGCGATCAACAAGTGATTATCTTTGGAAATTTTTCACCAAAAGGGGTCGAAACCGCGGGTGGTGGTGGCGTTCTTTCTCTCAATGTTCTTGATAGTGGAGGTAATGGCGTTTCAGGTGCTACCGTGCATATCGTCAATGTGGCATCGAGTATCGATATTACGGGATCAACTGATGCGACGGGAAATTTGACCTTGCCCGGAGCGCCGGCGGGAGTTGAGGCATACAACGTGACCGTCTCAAAAGGTGGTTACTATGGAGCTACTACCTATGATCCGTATCCGACATCGGCTTATAATCCAGTGGATGTGCATGGGTCAGTGGTCGCAGGAGTGCTCAATCAAAAGACGATAGTGATGGATCAGTCTTCTGATATCACTTTTTCGACCAAAGATCCATTTGGAACTGATATTCCCAATATCGGCTATACGATTACAGGAGGGCGCATCTTGGGAACAGATCCTATTACGACTGATCCAGTATTTGGATTTTCTGATACGGGTACGACGAATGGTTCTGGGCAAGTAGCGTATCCAGATGAAAGTTATGGTCAGTATACAGCAAGTATTTCTGGGGCTAATTATGAGTTATATAAAATAACTCCAGAGAGTGTTGCATCGAATAGTTTTTCGGCTTTGGCTGGAGTAGCCACTCCAGTGACAGCAGTCCTTTTGGATAAGAATATCGGTTCTCTTAAGGTTATAGTCAATGACCAATCCAGTGGTAATCCGTTGTTGGGAGCAAGTGTTCATGTCAGTAATGGGACACTACCTTATGACGCGACTGTGGTAACCGATCAGTATGGGGTTGCTTATTTTCCTACGGCATTGCCAGCTTTATTAGCGGGGACATATGATGTAGAGGTATCAATGGCCGGATATTCGGATGAGACCAATTCTGTTACTATCAGTGGCACGCTTCATACGGAGATTATCACTTTAGCGCCATAAAAATTCATGAGCAATTTTTTGTCACAAAAACTCAAGGCCATGACCCTCGTTGAGATGCTGGTAGCTATCGGCGTGGTGCTAATTGTGATGGAAGGCTTCTCCTTTCTTTTGATTCGGACGTGGGAGACGAACAAGTTTATCCTTGAGGAGGGACTAGCCTCTGCCGCGGTCTCCCGATCGACCAATAAAATGGTTATTCAGCTTCGTGGAGTGCAACAGGCTGATAATGGTGACTACCCGATCGTATCCGGAGACGATTTTGATTTGGTTTTTTATTGTGATATTGATGATGATGGTGTGGTGGAAAAAGTACACTATTTTCTCGATTTAGCCACAGATCAGTTGAAACAGGGTGTTAGTAATCCATTAGCGACGAACCCAGTAACCTATCCGGCCGGTGATAGTACGGTTACTACCGTTGCTAACTATATTGTCAATGAAAATACTGACCCAGCTTTTTATTATTATAATGCGAACTATCCGAGTGACGTCGTCAATAACCCTCTGACAACACCAGCTACTGTAGGGGCTATTCAAATGATTCGGGTGCACCTTCTGATCAATATTGATCCGATTCGGGCACCGAATAATGTCAATATGGAGTCGTTTGTTGATTTGCGTAACCTGAATATCTATGAATAAAATGCCTCTTCATATGAAGGGATCAGCGCTTGCCTATGGCTTGGTGATTATGTTCATGGTTTCTATTGTCATGACATCTATCATCAGTTTTGTCACGGGGCAGACAAAGTATTCGTTACGAGTCCATGCTCGTGAACAGGCATTTCAGATCGCAGAGTCCGGCATCCATTTTTATCGTTGGTATCTGGCACATCAGGTTGAGGGGAGAACGGCACAACAGATTGCTACCTTTTGGAATTCAGGGAATCCCTACGGTGTTGCCACGCCGTATGAAGTGGAATATCGTGATCCGAATGGCGGGCCGGTAGGGAGATACAGGTTAGAAGTGACTCCTCCACTGGCAGGTTCTACTGTTGTTATAGTGAGAGCGAGTGGATGGACCTATAAATATCCTGATGACAAGCGTTTTATTCAAGTGCGTTTTCGCCGTCCTTCTTGGAGTGAAAATGCGGTGTTAGCAAACGACGTTATGCGGTTCGGTTCCGGTACTGAAGTTTACGGAAAAATTCATTCCAATCAAGGGATACGATTTGACGGCATTGCTCACAATGTTGTTTCAAGCGCGGTTTCTACGTATGATGACCCGGATCATAATGGCGCGGTAGAGTTTGGGGTGCATACGCACGTCAATCCTTTGCCAGCTGTTGGGGTCAATGATAGCTTTCGTCCTGCGGAGGCGCTTCCGAATACCCCAGCTGCTCGGGCAGATGTCTTTATGGCGGGGAGATCATTTCCACTTCCAGTGGTGGATTTTAATGGTGTGTTGGGTGATTTGAGCACGATGAAGTCTACAGCACAGAATGGAACGGATAATAGCCGTTATTTTGCGAATTTAAACAATGATGTAGGAAGAAAAATTATTCTCAAAACAAATGGTACGTTTGATACTTGTCGGGTTGCTTCGGCTAGTCTCACGGGTACCACTCCCACTTACGATATTGCTGGCACGAATGGATACAAGAGGCCAGCGAGTAATACGACGTGTAATACCTGTAGCGGGACCTGTCTTCAAAATTTCCCTATACCAGACAACGGAATAATTTTTGTGGAAGATAATCTCTGGTTACAAGGGCAGATAAATGATAAGAAGGTGACAGTAGTGGCAGCTGACTTAAACGGTGGGTCGGCTCCTTCTGTGTATATCGCCAATGACCTGAGTTATACGACGTATACGGGAGACGATATTATTGGTGTTATCGGACAGAACAACATTGAAATACCAAAAACGAGCGATACAAATCTTAGCATTGATGGCGCCCTTCTGGCACAACAGGGTCGGGTAGGTCGGCCTGACTATGGAACAGCTGATCATAAAGATTCCATCACTATCCATGGCGCTATTGCTACGAATCAACGCTACGGATTTGCTTGGACCAACGGCTTCCAGAATTGGGGCTATACCGACCGTAATCTCTATTATGATAATAGTCTTCTCTACTATCCGCCACCATATTTTCCCACGGGAACACAGTATGAAATGGATCTCTGGCAGGAGCAATAGTGTGCAGGATAGTCGCATCTTTCTATGAGAGAAAGCAGATTTCGTGGGACAAATGTGGTATGATGAAAGAGAAATACAAACACAAATGAGAACGATGAATATTTTACAGAAGAAGCTTTTTGACTTGTTTCCGAGTTCTTTTGGACTCGATCTCTCTGACCTTTCCATCAAGGCAGTGTGGCTTGATCGTTCTGGGGGGCACGATTCAGTAGCCAGCTTTGGATCTGTTCCGATGGCCCTCGGCAATGTTGTCGATGGAGAGATCATGAATGCTGATGCTGTGAGGAATGCTGTAGAAAATTTACTTCAAAAAGCTGGTCCGAAAAAGATCAAGACTCATCAGGTCATCTGTTCTTTGCCTGAGACCAAGGCCTTTTTACGAATTATTGCTTTGCCAAAGATGGAAGCAGAGGAAGTAAAAGAGGCCATCAAGTGGGAAATTGAAGCCAATATTCCATTAACACTGGATCAGGTGTACTATGATTGGCAGATTCTTGATCTCAATCTGACTCAGGAAAAAGGAAAAATGAGCGTGCTTGTTGTAGCAGTGGCTCGCTCTGTTGTCGATCAGTTTACGGAGGTTCTGGAAAGCGCTGGTCTGGAAGTGATTGGGCTGGAAACAGAATCTATCGCACAGGCGCGGAGTCTCTTGGCTGAAAAAAATGAAAAGACCACGACTCTTATTGTGGATATTGGTGACCGTCGGACAAGTTTCCTTGTGGCTATAGGGAGCACGCCTTGTTTTACCTCAAGCGTTCCATTGTCGTCGCAAATGATTACTGAGGCAATATCGAAATCGTTGCGGATCTCTTTCGATGAAGCAGAAGATATTAAATTGAAGCATGGGATGGGATCTCTCGTGATGAAAAGCCCGGTATTTAAAGCAGCTGAGCCCGTGCTCGAAAGTATGGCAACAGAAATTGAAAAATCTATTGATTTTTACCTCAATAATCTCAAGTATTCAGAAACGGTTGACGCTATCGTGTTGTGTGGGGGAGGCTCGAACATGAATGGGTTTCTCCCGTACATGGCGAAGCGGTTGGGACGTCCGGTGGAATTCGGAAATCCGTGGGTTAATGTGCGACTGGGTCGGGAGATTCCTCTCATTGATCGGCGTCATTCAGTACAGTATTCGACGGCTATTGGGTTGGCATTAAGGGGTTTGGACGAATATGAAGACTTTGCTTAATCTGCTACCGGAAGAGAAAAAGGAGTCCATCCAGGGACGCCTTCGTTCACGTTTTCTTTTATGGCAATTGTTCCTTTTGTTTCTTTTGGAAATATTCTATCTGGCAATCCTTATCAGTATTTATCTTATTCTGGATTTTCAGCTTCAGAGTCTCAACGCTATAACAGAGAATACGGCTTTTGTTTCACAAAACGAAGCGACGAGGTTGAATACGTACGAGCAGAAGTTTCGTGATACGAATAGAATGGTGGATGTGGTGAGTAAGATTGATCATTCCCATCTGTATTTTTCTCAGGTATTTGTTCTTCTTGACCCGCTACTTCCAGACGGTATCATTGTGACGAGTCTTGTTACGAAAGAATATACAGTTTCACTTCTGGGAAAGGCGACCACTCGTGATCAGCTCCTTCAGTTTGACGAGCGATTGAAGGCTACTGGAAAATGTATTAGCAATGTTACTGTTCCCATTCAGAATCTTTTTTCGCAAGAGAATATTGATTTTCAGGTTAATTTTACTCTGGCGCCTGAGTGTTTAAGAAAGGAAGTATTATGAAAGATTTTCTCAAAAAATACCGATGGACGTTTCCTTTTGTTGTAACGATTGCCCTTTTCTCGGGCATTGGTCTTTTAGCTTGGTTTGGGATTCTGCCGTTCCAGAAGTATATTACAGAGAAAGCAGATAGTATCCAGGAATATTATGCGACTCGGGAAAACAGGGAGCGACAGATCAGTAACCTTCCTGATTTGCAGAATCAGTTTGAAAATATTGAGGGAGAGGAAGAGATTTTGGCGATACTGCTTACTGAAAAGAGTATTGTTGATTTTGTTCAAACATTGGAGCGTTTGGCCAAGGATACGGGGGTACATGTACTCATTCGTTCAAAGAGTGGAGAAATTATAGAGGAGAAAAAACAAAAAAAGGCTTCTACGAAGACGGCCGTAGTTGCTCCTGATGAGGAAACTGTCGTGAAACCGGTAGGAAAGACCACTCCAACTATCCTTGATTCTGTTCCTTTTGACCGTTATCTCCATGTGGAAGTAGTGGTGAAAGGTGAATACCAAACCATAGTAACATTTCTTCATAAGATGGAAACGCTTCCTATCGCACTCGATGTGGTGGGTATGAATATGAAAGTGCGTGATTTGGAAGCTGAAGCCATAGCGGTACCGAACAACCCAGGGAGGAACCCCTTCTTACTCTTTTCCCAAGGCGAGACTCTTCCTGAGAATGTGGATCAGGAAGGTTCTTTAGAAAAAGCCCCTGGAAATCTTGAGGCTTCTTTCGATACGGTAGTGTATCTTGATAAATAAACCTACTATGTTCGGAATTGATTTCAAAAAATTGAAGCGTTCTTTCTCTCTCAAGCGAGGCATGTTTTTTTGGTACCAGCACTATAAAAGCCTGTTCTTTTTCGGGTTCATTGCGGTACTGGGGCTGGGCGGATTTCTTTGGTATAAAAATTTGTATCAGTATCACTGGAGTGAAGAACAAAAAAAAGAATTTATTTCGATACACTTTAAGGCAACCAACTTCAAAGAGAAGGCCTTTCAGGAACTGGTGGCTGATTTGCGAGATCGAGCCAAGCGCTTTGAGGAGCCGGTACCACTCCGCCGTGACCTTTTTTCTGGCGATACGCTACAGTAGCATCTTTCATTGACGTCTTATCTGTTCTGTGGTACAGTAGTCAGGTTATGGCGCTATTTTCACGAACAGAAAAATTCAAAAATCTTTTCCCTCAGGCCCCATCATTTCGATTGAAACAATTGGAAGAGGCTTTGTTTTCGCCTGCCTTTCAGGGCTTTGCTGACGTTTCTACGATTCCGCTTTCGATGCGGGAAGTGGTCGTCAAAGAACTAGCTTGGTTTTCGATTACGGAGGTGCAGGTGTTTGAAAGTGTGAAAAAAGATACGTTCAAAGCAGTGGTAGAGACGGTTGATGGGAAACGAGTGGAGACTGTCCTTATGAAGAATGCTCGCAATCAGTGGACGGTTTGTGTTTCTTCACAGGTCGGTTGTGCTATGGCCTGTACGTTCTGTGCCACTGGGACGATGGGGTTTACTCGTAATCTTTCTTCTGACGAAATCATCGATCAGGTGCGATTCTGGAATCAATTTTTGGAGAAGCGTCCGGAACTGGAACGTCGGATAAGCAACGTGGTATTTATGGGTATGGGGGAGCCGTTGGCTAACTATGATAACGTTAAAGAGACACTGCGTTTACTTCTGACATATACGGATATTGGTATGACTCGGATAACCGTTTCAACGGTGGGACTCCTTCCGATGCTTGATAAAGTTTTGCAGGATGAATCGTGGCCAGCGGTCCGCCTCGCTGTTTCACTCCATAGTGCTGATTCGGAGACTCGGAAAAATATTATGCCGAGTTCCTATGATGGTTTTCTTGATACGTTAGTTGAGTGGACAGAGAAGTATTTTGAAAAGTTTGAGAGTCGGCGTCGTCATCTGACGTTTGAATATGTCATGCTTTCAAAAATAAATGATACCGAAGACCATGCTAAGGCGCTCATTCGATTTGCCAAGCGGGTTGGCAAGGTCCGTATCAACCTGATCCCGTATAACTTTACGGGGAGCGTTTACAGAGACAGTCTGCCGGGAGATTTCATGCGGTTTCAGAAGCAACTGGAAGATGCTGGAGTAGTCGTGACTCGGCGTCGCACCATGGGTGATGATATTGCTGCTGCCTGCGGTCAGTTGGTCGTAGAGAAAAATACAGTAACCAAGGAGTAGTATGTTTTCAAAATTCGGATATATTCTTATCGGGTGCGCACTCCTCCTTCTTGGTGGGAGTTTTTTTCTGAAAGAATCTCCGGAACAGAAGAGTCTGTCTCTTGGAAGTGGAGGATCAGTCAGTACGAATGAAGTACAAAAGGAAGTTCTTCCTTCGGATGAAAAAAAGAATCCGATTGTGATTCTTTTTGGGGGAGATATGATGTTTGATCGTTATATCAGGACAGTGATGAGGAAGCATGGTGACTTCTTTCCCTTGGAATCACTGCGAGGCATACTGTCTCAAGCGGATATGGTAGTAGCCAACTTGGAAGGGCCGGTGACGGAAAACGTCTCGCTCAGTGAAACGAGTGTTATCGGAGCCCGTGAGAATTATTTTTTTACCTTTGATCCGGTGGTGGCCACCGTGCTTCGGGATTTCCATATTAGAGTGGTCAATATCGGCAACAATCACATTCTGAATTTCAAAGAAGAGGGGGTGGAGGAGACAAAAAAATTTCTGAAAGAAGAAGGGATTGGGTATTTTGGATCACCACTCCCTTCGGATGATCGGTTCTTGATAAAAGAAATACAAGGAGTGAAGGTGGCGTTGGTGAATTATAACCAGTTCGTGTGGCAGGGGAAAGAAAAGGCATTTCATGATATTGAGATAGCCAAAACGTTGGCGGAGGTCGTCATTCTCTATGCTCACTGGGGAACCGAATATGTTGCTGTCCTTCCCAAAACCAAAGTACTGGCCCACGAGTTTGTCGATGCGGGCGTCGATTTGATCATTGGTTCACATCCTCATGTGGTACAGGAGAAAGAGGTCTATCAGGGGAAAACGATCTACTATTCTTTGGGGAATATGGTCTTTGATCAGTATTTCAGTCAGGACACGATGACCGGTCTTTTGGTGCAGGCGTCCCTTGATCCAGCCTTACGGACTTTTACGTTTGAAGAAATACCGATTCTGCTCAAGAATACGGGGGAGACAGTGCTGGCACAGCAGGGAGAGTAAGCATTGATTTTTTTGTTCGGACGGCGTACACTGTGTGAATGTTTATGTCAGAAAAATTTTTCATAAAAACATTTGGGTGTCAGCAAAATGTGGCTGATTCGGAACGGATTGAGAGTTTCTACGTCTCACGTGGGTTTGTACGTGCTGAAGCCTTGGAGGAGGCGGATATTTTGATTTTGAATACCTGTGTCATCCGTGATAAAGCAGAGGAGCGGGTGTACGGTATGGTACGGAGCTTGACGGAGCGTCTCGGTGACCGCTCACCACGAATTGTCGTGACGGGCTGTCTCATCGGGGCTGCGGCACGGGAGCCCTCGGGGAGAATGATGAAGCGTCTCACTAGCCGTCTTCCGGATGCGGAATTTTTGCCGATGGAAGATGTGGGATTTGAACATGTCCCGGTGCGAGCGAGCGGGAAGTCGGCGTCGATTGTCATTTCTAACGGTTGTAATAATTTTTGCGCTTTTTGTATTGTTCCTTTTTCGAGAGGGAAAGAGCGTTCGCGGCCATTTGCCGATATTGTAGACGAAGCGAAGCAGGCGGTGGCACAGGGGTACGAAGAAGTAGTGTTGCTCGGACAGAATGTGAATTCCTACGGAGCTGATTTTTTGTGGGAGAAACTAAAAGAAGAAGACACTTATGAATTGCCGGATGGTGACAAGGTCAAGCCAATCATGGTGAAGCATTTGAATCGTCATCGTATTCCAACACTCTTCCCATACCTTCTTGAAAGCGTTGCCAAAATTTCTGGACTGAAAAAAGTATCCTTCATTTCATCTAACCCGTGGGACTTTTCTGAGGAGCTCATCGATGTCATTGCAGGGCATAAAAATATCGATCGTCTCCTTCATTTACCGGTGCAGTCGGGAAGTAATGACATTCTCAAAAAGATGAATCGTTGGTATACGAGGGAAGAATACCTCGAGCTCATCGATCGTATCTGGACCAAGATTCCCGAAATGACCTTTACGACCGATATTATTGTGGGGTTTCCTGGTGAAACACGGAAAGATTTCGAGGATTCTATTGATCTCGTGAAGCGAGTAAATTTTGCCAAAACATTTATTGCCTGGTATTCACCCCGTCCCGGAACGAGTGCCACCAAAGGTATGGTGGACGATATTTCGATCGAAGAAAAACAGGGTCGTTTTCATGAACTCGACGCCGTGGCGTTTAAAGGGAAAAAGCGAGAGTGAAAAATAAAAAAAAAGGCTCTATAGAGCTATAAATAAGGCATATACCCTTGACGACTGGTGTTTTTGGGTGTATAATGGCACCAAGTAGTCGCCACGGGGGTGATTGCAGTGTTTTTGGAGATTGCCATGAATTTCTTCACGAGATTGTGGGCCTTTTTTTGGCAACCGCCGAAGCCAAGGCTTGTTCCTCCCCATCTCGATGGGGAGTACATAGAACGCTGCGTCCAGATGCAGCGTGACCACTGGGCCAAGATGGCCAAGTGACGACACGCCGCTCGGAACCTAAGGGTACCGAGCGGCAGTTCATTTCTATAGCTAGAAGTTGTTTTTTTTCGGAGGGTAGTGATATGTACCTCAGTCAACAAACTAGTCTGACGCCTCATCCGGAATCGATAGTGCCAACCAAGAGTTATCGCTTCCTTGGCTGGGTCTGTCTTTTTTCGACCGTGGTCGTTACCTCGCTCATCGTTCTCGCGGTGCGGGTCTGGACCTGAGT
This sequence comes from Candidatus Moraniibacteriota bacterium, assembly GCA_017992575.1. Lineage (GTDB taxonomy): Bacteria > Patescibacteriota > Minisyncoccia > Moranbacterales > UBA1568 > UBA1568. Next base: position 13,949 of record JAGOOJ010000016.1, read on the forward strand.
CATCCTCTTCGTTTGGCCACTTTGCTTCTCACGGCAGGGTGGCCTTTTTCTTTTTCATAATTATTGGTAGTATGTAAGGAGAGTAAACAACCACACATGCCAAAAAAACCAATCAAAATTCTTTCCTGGAATGTCAACGGTATCCGGGCGGTTCATAAAAAAGGATTGTTTTTGCCGTTCATCGAAAAGCACCAACCGGATATCCTCTGTCTTCAGGAAACCAAGGCCATGCAGGGTCAGGCCGAGATCGATCTTCCGGCGTATGAGGAGTACTGGCATTCAGCGGAACGCAAGGGATATTCGGGGACGGCCATTTTTACTAAAACAAAACCACTCTCTGTGGTGAATGGTTTTTCGAAGCGTGTCATCAAAAAGTTTGATTTGGTGGCGGATGAATATGGGGACCCGTGTTCCGAAGGGAGAGTGATCACAGCAGAGTTTGAGGAATTTTATGTGGTGACCGTCTACACACCTAATGCCAAAGAGGACTTGAGTCGAGTACCGCTCCGACACCAGCAGTGGGACCCGGCTTTTTTGGCCCACTGTCAGGAACTGGAGAAAAAGAAGCCAGTGATTTTTTGTGGTGATTTGAACGTGGCGCATACGGAAGAGGATCTGGCCAACCCCAAGGGCAATGTGGGAAAGCATGGCTTCACCGATGAAGAACGGGAGGGATTTCAAAAGTTTGTCGATGCTGGCTTCGTTGATACGTTTCGTCTCTTTCACCAAGGGAATGGTCACTATTCCTGGTGGTCACATTTCGCCAAATCGCGCGAGCGCAATGTCGGCTGGCGCATCGACTATTTTTTGGTGAGCCAGTCTTTGCGGTCACACGTCAAAGAGGCTTTCATTTTGCCTGATGTTATGGGTTCTGATCATTGTCCAGTCGGTATCGTACTTTCATAGGCGCCCATATTTGGTGTATTTCTTTGTTGTCGGTTCTGGTGCTCGACACTGTACTCTACGAGTACAGCTTACGGAGCTCCTCACCGACGCCTCGAACTACACTCAAATATGAACACCTTAAGGTTTGTGCAAATATGAAGCAAAACACATCATACATTCCACTGGC
>JAGOOJ010000017.1 GCA_017992575.1 Candidatus Moraniibacteriota bacterium
AGACGCCTTCTCCAGAAAATGTCGTCGTTACAGATGAAACACCGAAAACATCTATTGTTGATCGGTTAATGAGCTCTGGGTTTTCAGTGCCGAAACAAGAGAGAAGTATCGACACCATAGTTCTCCATTCTTCGTATAATCCCAATGGTGGAGATCCGTACTCGGTATCTGCCTTGGTCAAGATTTATGAGGAATATGGAGTGGGTGCTCACTATTTGATTGATCGGGATGGCAAAATTTATCGTTTGGTAGCGGATAAGAATATTGCCTATCATGCTGGTGTGAGCGAGATGCCCGATGGTCGAAAAAATGTGAACGATTTTTCTCTCGGGATTGAAATAATGAATAAAAAAGATACTCAGTTTACGAAAGAACAGTATAGCGCTGTGAAAAGCTTAGTAGGTACCCTGAAAAAAAAGTACGCTATCAAACATATTGTCGGTCATGGTGATATTGCTCCAGATCGAAAAACGGATCCCTGGAATTTTGATTGGAAGAAATTAGATTGATAGTATTTTTTTCTGAAAATTATCTGCTATACTAGAAGAGCTGATAACTCTAATGAAGCGTGACTACGAGTATGAGTCTTTTCGGAACAGGAGTAGAACTTTCTTTTGATACACATGTATCAGGAACAAATCTGATTTACTCTATCGTTCAGGGTGCGATTGAAAAAAAAGCATCTGACATTCATATTGAGCCGTTTGGTCAGGGTGGTCGCATACAGTATCGTATTGATGGTGTGCTTCATGAAATAGAGATACTTGATGGTGAACAGTTGGCCGTAGTAGTGAATTCACTCAGAGTTCTGGCCAACCTCGATCCTGTTGATGTTGTGACACCAGAAGACGGCCATTTTTTCTATAATTACGAAAGCCCAGAAAAAGAAACCATCACCGTCGATATTCGCTTGTCAATTTTTCCTGTAGTGAGTGGGAGCGCTGTGGTGTTGCGAGTCCTCGACCGAGCAGAAGTACTGCTTTCGATGACTGATCTTGGTATGGGAGCACAGGACCTGCTTCGATTCAAACGACTTTCGCTTCGGAGTTATGGCATGTTTCTTGTTACTGGGCCGGTTGGATCAGGGAAAACAACCACGCTCTACTCTGTTCTGCTTGAATTCAGCAAACAAAAAGACCACAAGAACATCATTACGCTCGAGGATCCAGTCGAATACCATTTCGATGGTATCCGTCAGAGTCAGATTCAACCAGAGCGCGGATATACCTTTGCTGAGGGGATGAAGTCCATTCTTCGACAAGACCCCGATGCTATCATGATTGGCGAGATTCGCGATCAGGACACTGCCGGGTATGCCATCGAGGCATCGCTTGCTGGCCGAGCCGTTTTTTCTTCTATCCATGCTAACTCGACGGTTGGGACTATTGCACGATTGGTGGATATGAACATCGAACGCGGTCTCATTGCTTATGCTATCAACGGTGCTATTTCGCAACGTCTCGTGAAAAAGATTTGCCAGTCCTGTAAGACTGACTACGCTCCACCGGTTGAACATTTGAAAATGCTCGAGATTGAGCACGAACACATTGCTTACAAAATTGGAGCAGGGTGTGATGCTTGTGAGCATACTGGTTATAAAGGGCGAACGGGTATCTTTGAAATTTTGGAATTTGATGATGAAATCCGGGCTCTTATCGTTGAAAAAGCCTCTATTCAGGAAATAACGGAAGCAGCTGAGAAATCAGGTTTCCGCTCTTTGCGTGATGAAGCAGTGAGAATGATTCGTGAGGGGATTATCACTCCCGAAGAAGCGATCAAAACCGCCTATTAAAGAATATTCCCAGTCCCGTTTCCTGGCGACCACAATGTGCTGTGAGAGTTCGCTTTTGGAGGCTTAAGAGAGCCTCTTTTTTGATGTCTAAAAAGGGAATAATCCACATATTGACATAACTATAAAAATATGCTATCATATGCAGTCAACAAGCTAAGGAGTGAGTTGTCCATTGTCTCTGGTGTACAGAGAAGCTCATTTACAACAGGAGCAGACAACACATGTATCTAAACATCGAGCATCGTGAGATGGACGCAGCAGTCTGTCTCTACCGAGGCGAGATCCTCGCTAATGAGCTCTACGACATTGTCGTGGCCTTGAGCGAACCGAACGCCAACCCTCTCCTGTACAGGCAACTGTACTGGATCCCACTGACCGCTTCTTTGGCTGATGAAGGTGACTTCGAAGCCAAGTGGCAAGACATGGTGCTCGATATCGTTCTCAAAGAGGCGGAAGTCTCCGAAGAGGAGCTCAGTCTCTGGCACCGCAACTTTGTGACAGCAGAGCAGCAATTGCTCGTCACCGATCACTGATTTTTCAACCAGCAACTGCAACCTAGGAGAGCAAGATGAAGATGATTGAACAAATGATTCGTGATGCCGTTACCGACCTGCAAGATGGCGACGTCGAGGCCTGGGGTTGGCTCAATCCCTTGGCGTGGGGAGAAGGCCCGGGAAGCGAGCAATACACCGAGTCCGACCGTGAGACGTTCAGACGGGTGATGCACGATCTCAGGGTGCCGGAGAGCCAGTGGACAATCTGGCACTGTGCACTCATCGATCTCCGTGACCAAGATCTCCAGGGTACCATGGGCGCTCATTCTCCAAACGGGATCTAGGAACCCCGTTCACCCCAAAGGCTAGGTGCAACCGCACCGCAAACGACCCGCCTCAAGAGGTCGTTTTGCTTTTGCTAAAAATCCAAATTTTAAGATACGCTATACTCATTTTGAGCTAAATAGATTCCAACTTCGTCCGAGAGCCACAGGTTGATTCAATCCCTTGGAATTGAGATAATAAGGGTATATGAACGCTTACTCTCCTGAGTTATCCTTACTTGATCCCATAGCCTATATAAGAAATGGATTGAATAGGCTATTTCAATCATTTACACTTTGTCGTGTTTCAGAACACCACATGCTGTGAGAGTGGCCGTTTTCGGAGGCTTGAGTGAGCCTCTTTTTGATGACTGAAAATTAATAAAAAAACTCCCAAGACCAACGCGTGGTGCCTGGGAGAATGGCGGGGTGTTCAATGCCCTTTTTGTTTGAGCATTGCTGCTCGTATTTCAGCGAAAAGTCTGAACACCTCGGATTGCTCTTCGGGCGGAAGCTTACGGACGTGTATTTCCACGATTTTGTCGTGATTCCTTGCTACCCACAAAAGCACAAAGTGTGCAATCGTGAGGGCGAAAAACGTCACTGCCTTCCATGAGAAGGGAAATCCAATACAGGTCCAAGTCAGAACGGCGACAAAGGCGATACCGAAAGGCGTGATCATTTGGCCCTTGACGGTACTCACCGTAAACCATCCCGCTGCCATGGACTTGTGAATTTTTGATTTGTGAATCGCCCATTGCTTAGGAGAAAGCGAATCAAGTTCGTAAAAACTTGGCAAGAGGACTTTCGCTACCTGCCAGTTGAGTTTCAGCTCCCAGGCGAGGATGACCAAACCAAATATCAGAAACAAGTTTTGTAGCATGACGGACTTCCTTTCCATGTGTTGTAAAGGCACTAGCCACAGAGTGCCGAGAGAAAATAGGAATTCTCGGACTGGTCACTATACAAGGAGCGGTAGGTTCCGTCAATAGAAGGCATCTTTGCTCTTTGAAACAGAAATGAGATAATACAGAATATTGATTTCTTGAAGTTTAGAAATTGAAAAATTGGGACTTGATTGAAAATTAGAAATTGATAATTGCCAGCCCAAGGCTGGTCCGCCTCGGGCGGAAAAATTAAATAACCAGCCTATGATCTATACATTCAAATTGAAGTTAGAGAAAGCACGATCAGAATTCTCGCTCCTGGAAGATGGAGCAGTGAAGGCGGTTCGAGAGTGGCCTGAAGCGCGTGATATGGGTGCTCAGCTGTTTCGGGCTATTGCTGAAATCTTGAAAGAACAGGATTTGAAGTCAGAAGACATCTCGGATTTTGTAGTGGAGTCGGAATTGCCGGACGTCTATACTTCTTCCCGCATTGCCGAAACGGTGAAAAAAGTGTATAGTTTTGGTGTAGCGCAGATACAAAAAAATACGTAAGAGAACGTTCCCCGGAATGTGTACTCAACACAACGGTAGGACAATTTTTTGATAAAGGCCTATTCTAGAGCCATTTTTTGGTATTTATTTGACAGTCAAAATAAACACTGATACAATCAAACGTACTTCGTATTGAAAGTGACTGACTTTTCTAGTCTTGAATCGCCCATCGGGTGCACAGGTCTACGGCGAGACCGAGAAGGAAATGGTTGCTCTGAAAGCAAAGCTAACATTTTCCAACCAAATGGAGCGGATCCACCTCCTATCCATAATTGAATAGTTTTATCCGATAATCTCATCGGCCCTACTTGCAGTACAGCAAGGAGTGCGCACATGAGTGTCTTTTTATGTCTACAGTAGACAAGGCATTGCGAGTGAAAGAGCGTATTAGTAAGGAGTCCTCGCTCTCCAAGCGTCGGTTTTTCAATAATCGTATAACGGTTTCTTTGCCGGACCTGATTGAGGTGCAGAAAGATTCCTACCAGTGGTTCTGGGACAAGGGGCTGAAAGAGCTTTTTTCTGAAATTAATCCGATTGCTGACTTTACTGGGAAAGACCTGGAACTGACTGTGACAGACTATTACTTGGATGAACCCAAGTATCCGGCTTTGATTGCCAAGAATAAGAATATTTCGTACGAGGCACCACTGCGCGCCAAGGCAACACTCCTCATGAAGAAGACCGGAGAAGTGAAGGAACAGGAGATCTATCTCGGTGATTTCCCTATCATGACCGAGCGAGGGACGTTTATCATCAACGGTGTGGAGCGTGTCGTCGTTTCTCAGCTTATTCGTTCTCCAGGTGTGTTTTTCACTATGGATTACCAGAAGGGCAAGAAACTGTTCGGTGCCAAGATTATTCCGAATCGTGGAGCCTGGCTTGAAATCGAGACTGATATTGATGGAGTGATTTCTGTGAAGATTGATCGCAAACGCAAACTCCCAATCACGGCACTCTTTAAAGCTTTTGGTTTTGATGAGAAGCGTCTGCGCAAGGAGTTTACTGATATTGATTCGGGCGAGAACAAGTTTATCGAGAATACTCTCATTAAGGACCCTTCTCACAATCAGGGAGAAGCCTATCGTGAGGTGTACAAGAGACTTCGCCCAGGAGATTTGGCGACCGAAGAGAATGCCAAGCAGATGATTGATGCCATGTTCTTCAATTTTGAGCGCTACGACTTCGGTGCTGTGGGGCGCTATCGTTTGAACCAGCGTCTCTCTATTGATCGGGCTGATACTGAAGAGAACCGTATCTTAAATACCGATGATCTGGTACTTATCGTCCAGGAAGTGATTCGCTTGAATAATGATCCAGAAGCCAAGGCTGATGATATCGATCACCTTGGGAATCGTCGTGTGCGTGCTGTGGGCGAACTCATCCAGAACAAACTGCGTGTGGGTATGTACCGTATGGTGCGTAACATCAAGGATAGAATGAGTACCTGTGATCCGGAAACAGTGGTCCCAGGACAGCTTATCAACCCACGCCCCGTAGCTGCTTCAGTGAAAGAATTCTTTTCAAGTTCTCAGTTGTCCCAGTTCATGGACCAGGTCAACCCGCTCGCTGAGTTGGAACACAAGCGTCGTTTGTCAGCTATGGGTCCTGGTGGTTTGACTCGTGAACGAGCCGGGTTCGAAGTTCGCGATGTGCACCATTCGCACTACGGCCGTATTTGTCCGATTGAAACTCCAGAAGGTCCGAACATTGGTCTCGTTGGACACCTTGCGAGCTATGCCCGAGTGAACGAGTACGGATTCCTCGAGACGCCGTATCTGGCGGTCAAAAAAGAAGTGTCTGCCAAAAAGGAAGATTTGGTCAATCGTATTTTGAATGAAGATATCGCTGGTGTCGCCAAAAAGGGTGAAAAATTGACTGAAGAAATGGCCGGGAAAGTGGCGGAGAAAAAGAAGGGCGAGACCGTCAAGGTGAAGCCGTTTGTGACGCTTGATATCGAGTATTTGAATGCTATCGTAGAAGATCGCAAGATTATTGCTCATGCTCGTATCGATTTGGATGATCACCGAAATATCGTCGAACAGATGGTAGGGGCTCGTGTGAAGGGTCATCCGGAAACTATCGAAGCAGAAGCCCTCGACTATATTGATGTGTCGGTCAAGCAGTGTATCTCCATTGCTACCGCCCTCATCCCGTTTTTGGAACACGATGACGCCAACCGTGCTCTCATGGGTTCGAACATGCAACGCCAGGCTGTTTCCTGTGTTATTCCCCAGGCGCCGATCGTTGGTACCGGTATCGAGGACAAAGCAGCCCGTGATTCCGGTCAGGTTGTACTTTCGCTCCATGACGGAGAAGTAGTCGTTGTTGATGCCAACCACATCATTATTCGTTCTAAAGCTCCCGCGGGTGCCAAAAAGGATCACTTCGATACCGAATATATTTTACAGAGTTTCGAAAAGAGTAATGCGTTCACTTCCATGAACCAGGTGCCCCGAGTGAATAAGGGCCAGGTAGTGGAGAAGGGCGATCTCTTGGCTGACGGTGCTTCGACCGATCACGGTGAACTGGCACTTGGTCAGAATATGGTGGTAGCCTTCGTGTCATGGGAAGGATTCAGTTACGAAGATGCTATCGTCGTGTCGGAACGAATTGTTCAGCAGGATCGTTGGAGTTCTATTCACATAGAAGATTTCTCGATTGATGTTCGTGATACCAAGCTTGGACCGGAAGTGGTCACTCGCGATATCCCAAACATTGGTGAGGATCGTCTCAAGAATTTGGATGAAAGCGGTATCATTCGCATTGGTGCTGAAGTCTCTTCTGGCGATATCTTGGTGGGCAAGATTACTCCGAAGGGAGAAGGTGATCTGACGGCTGAAGAGCGATTGCTCCGTGTTATTTTCGGTGAAAAGTCCCGTGATGTGAAAGATTCTTCTATGTATCTGCCACACGGTGAGCACGGTAAAGTAGTCGATGTGAAGATTTTCTCTCGTGAACGAGGCGACAAACTCCCGATGGGTGTGTTCGAACAGATTCAGGTATCGGTCGCTCAGATGCGCAAGATTTCTGTCGGAGACAAGCTCGCCGGACGCCACGGAAACAAGGGTGTTATTTCGATGGTAGCGGCTGCTGAAGATATGCCGTACCTGCCCGATGGGACTCCAGTCGACGTTATCCTGAACCCACTCGGTATTGCCTCTCGTATGAACATCGGTCAGATTCTCGAGACGCACTTGGGCTGGGCTGCTATGAAACAGGGATACAAAGTCGCCAGCGTGGCGCTCGATGGAGTTTCAGAAGGAGACATCCGAGAAGAACTGAAGAAAGCCGGATTGCCAGAGAACGGCAAGATCCGTCTCATTGATGGGAAGAGTGGTGAAGCGTTCGATAACGAATCGACGGTCGGTGTCATGTATATCATGAAACTGAACCACTTGATCGAAGACAAACTGCACATGCGATCTATCGGACCCTACTCGCTCATTACGCAACAGCCACTCGGTGGGAAGGCTCAGTTCGGTGGCCAGCGTTTTGGAGAAATGGAAGTATGGGCCCTCGAAGGGTATGGTGCTGCGTATACACTGCAAGAAATGTTGACTATCAAATCCGACGATGTGTTAGGTCGTTCCAAGGCCTATGAGTCGATCATCAAGGGTGAGCCAATCAAGAGTCCAAACCTTCCGGCCAGTTTCCATGTGTTGGTGAACGAGTTGAAAGGACTGTGTCTCAATGTCGAATTGAAAGGAGCTCGGACAGAAGACGACGATCAGACGCTCGTCGTAGAAGATGACGTCGAAACTGTCTAACTCTTCTTTTCAACCACATTCACTCAAATCTATGGAAAACATTACAAAGGTAAGCGATTTCGAGAGCGTGAGACTGACGCTCGCTAGCCCAGATCAAATTCTTGACTGGTCTAATGGTGAGGTTACCAAGCCGGAAACGATCAACTATCGTACCCAGCGTTACGAACCAGATGGACTGTTCTGTGAAAAGATTTTCGGTCCATCTAAGGATTGGGAATGTTACTGCGGAAAGTACAAGCGTATTCGTTACAACGGTATTGTGTGTGATAAGTGCGGAGTCGAAGTGACTCGCTCTATCGTTCGTCGTGAACGCATGGGGTACATCAAATTGGCGACGCCAGTCTCCCATATCTGGTTCCTCCGTGGTGTGCCATCCAAAATTGGTTTGGTGCTTGGTATTTCTCCGCAGGACCTCGAGCGCGTCATCTACTTCTCTTCTTACATCATCATGAGCGTGGATGAGAAGCTGAAGGCACAGTCGTTGGATGCTCTGGAAAAAGAATACAAGAGCAAGCAGAAGGAGATGAAGTCGGCTGAGAAAAACGAGAAAGCTCTTGAAGAGGCTTATGAGGAACTGAAGGCCCAGTATCGTGATACCAAGGATGATATCAAGAACGTCAAGCCATATCAGATTCTTTCTGAGGTGGATTATTTCAACCTCTCCAGCCGTTTCGGACAGATTTTCACTGCCGGTATCGGAGCGGAAGCGATTCGTAAAATTCTCGAAAAAATTGATATTCCTTCTCAGGTCAAAATTCTGAAAGAAGAATTGTCAGCCGATGAGAGTGTCGATCAGAAGAAACTGCTCCAGCGTCTCAAAGTATACCAGGGATTTGAAAAGGCCAATCTGCGTTTGGAGTGGATGCTCCCGACCATGATTCCAGTGATTCCACCAGATCTCCGTCCGATGGTGGCTCTTGATGGTGGACGTTTCGCTACTTCTGACTTGAATGATCTCTACCGTCGTATCATCAACCGCAACAATCGTCTGAAGAAACTGATGTCTATCGGTGCGCCGGAGGTCATCACTCGCAACGAGAAGCGCATGCTTCAGGAAGCAGTGGATGCTCTCTTTGACAACTCGGCTCGTCGTGGTCAGGCATCGACGGCTGCCTCGACTGGCCAGCGTCGAGCACTGCGCTCTCTCGCTGATGCTTTGAAGGGAAAACAGGGTCGTTTCCGTCAGAACCTTTTGGGAAAGCGTGTCGACTACTCTGGTCGTTCTGTTATCGTTGTTGGGCCGAAGTTGAAACTGCACCAGTGTGGACTGCCGAAAAAAATGGCTCTCGAACTTTTCAAGCCGTTTATCATCAACAAGCTGATTACCAAAGAATACGCTCACAACGTGCGTACCGCTGGTCGGATGGTAGATGCTGAAACCGAAGAAGCCTACGAAATTCTCGACGAAATCATCGAACACCACTACGTACTGTTGAACCGTGCACCGACTTTGCACCGTTTGTCTATTCAGGCATTCCAGCCGGTGCTTATCGAGGGCAAGGCTATTCGTCTTCATCCAATGGTGTGTAGCGCGTTTAACGCTGACTTCGACGGTGACCAGATGGCTGTCCATGTTCCGCTCACCGATCAGGCTCGTCACGAAAGTGCTACGATCATGCTTTCTTCCAAGAACCTGCTCAAGCCGGCTTCTGGAGAACCGATTGTGTCAGCCACACTCGATATGGTGCTCGGTGCCTACTATCTAACCCACCTCAAGAAAGATTTGAAGGGACAGGGGAAGGCATTCGGAACTATGGATGAAGCTATTCTTGCCTACCAGAATGGTATTGTGGCGGTGAATGCCATCGTCAAACTGTCTTTTGAGGGCAAGTTGATCGAGACTTCAGTCGGGCGGATCATGTTGAATGATATTCTGCCGGAAAGTCTGCGTTTCGTGAACGAAGAAATGACCAAGAAAGATCTGAAAGTGCTCATGTCTCGTATTCTCGAAACCATTGGTCAGGATGAGGCTGCCAAGTTTGCTGATCGCATGAAGGACCTGACGTTTAAAGCTGCTTCCCGTTCTGCTATCAGTTGGGGTATGAACGATCTGATCGTACCGAAAGAAAAGGCCGGATTGGTTGCTGAAGCTGAAGTCCGTATCACTGAAGTGAAGGATCAGTACAACATGGGACTCCTTACTAATGAGGAACGCAAGAACCGAGTGATCGAGATTTGGAACGAAACGAAGAACAAGATTACTGATGCGGTGCGTCTCCACTTGGACAAAGAGGGTCCAGTGTACGCCATGATCTATTCCAAAGCTCGTGGATCTGAATCAGTCGTGGTGCAGATGACGGGTATGAAGGGGTTGATGGCTGGTCCAACTGGAGAAACCATCGAACTGCCAGTCAAGAGTTCGTTCAAAGAAGGATTCAATGTTCTCGAGTACTTCATTTCGACCCACGGTGCTCGTAAGGGTATGGCTGACACCGCCCTTCGTACAGCAACAGCAGGATACTTGACGCGTCGTTTGGTGGATGTGTCTCAGGATATTATCGTTCGTGAAGAAGACTGTAACGACAATGAAGGGACCTACCTCTACCGTGAGGATTCTGATATCATCGGTCAGAACTACGGCAGTCGTATCGAAGGTCGCACGACCGTTGAAGCTATCAAACATCCAGAGACCAAAGAAGTTTTGGTCAAGAAGGGTGTGCTTATCAATCGGGAACAAGGAAAATTGGTGGATGGTATCAAGAGTATTACCAAGGTGAAGATTCGTTCTCTGGTAGCCTGTAAGTCCCGTCGTGGCGTGTGTCGTCTGTGTTATGGAGTTGACCTCGGTCGCAGTGCCTTGGTAGAACTCGGGGCATCGGTTGGAGTGGTGGCTGCTCAGGCTATCGGTGAACCAGGAACCCAGCTGACTATGCGTACCTTCCATGTCGGAGGTGTCGCCGGATCAGATATTACTCAGGGTCTCCCTCGGGTGGAGGAAATTTTCGAAGCTCGTGTACCGAAGACCGAAGGTATTCTGTCTGAAGTAGATGGTCAGGTCAAAGCCATTGCTCGTGATAGCGCCAAGGTGGTCAAGATTATGATTCTTGATAATGACCAAAAAGAACACGAGTATTCCGTGCCAACCAACGCTACGCTGAAAGTAAAAGAAGGGGATCTCGTATCTGTTGGTGGCATGCTCTGTGAGGGACACATTGATCTCCGGAAACTCTTTGCTGTCATGGGACAAGAAGCAGTACACCGGTACATCATTCGCGAGATTGAGGAGATCTATGCGACCCAGGGTGAAGCGATCAATGACAAGCACATTGAAGTCATCATCCGTCAGATGATGTCACGTATCCGGATCGCAGATCCAGGTGATACACTCCTTCTGCCTGGTGATATTGTCGAAAAAGATCAGTTCCTCGAAGCCAATGAAGAGACTTTGGCCAAGAAAGGACGGGAAGCAGTCGGTGAATCGATGGTGCTCGGGATTACCAAGGTGGCTCTCTCGACTGAATCGTTCCTTTCTGCTGCGTCGTTTATGGAGACGGCTCGTGTCCTCATCAACGCCGCGGTCGCTGGCAAAGAAGACCGCCTGCGCGGACTCAAGGAAAACGTCATCATCGGACGTCTCATTCCTGCCGGTACCGGCTATCGCGGTATCGACGTCAACAAGAAGTAGTCTTGCCTGACGCGGACCAACTTTCAAAACCGCTTCTCTTTATTGAGAGGTGGTTTTGTTTTTGACAGTATGGTTTGTGGAGGGGTACCATGGTGGTGGGTTCAACAAAAATTTAGCATGAAAATTATGAGTGACGAATCGCAGTCAGGAAAAGAGGCAGAAATTTTTTCGAAGAACCAACAGACCGCGTTGCATAAAATTGAGACCCCCTCAGCTGTTTCTCTGCAGATTCAAAAAAAGAAATGGGAAGAAACTTTTCTTTTCCGTGCTCTTGTGTTCCAGATTTTGCTCGTGTCGGTGAATGTTTTCACGATACGTTTAGATTATGGTTCCAGCATACAGGCTGGAATGGGATTTTTGGGATTGATCTACTATGGTTTCCCGTTTTTCTTGCTATTACTTCTAGTGGTAGCCATTCTTTTTTATAGGCGTAAGGGGAATCCTTCTATTATTACTCTGACAGTGGCATTCATGATTGCGAGTAGTGTTTTTTATCCTATTTATATTAAAGATACCAAACACGCCATCGAGGCTCTCTATTACCGAAACGTGCTTATCAAGAGTGAATTTGATGTTAAAGTTACTGATTATTATTTTGAAGGAAAGAAGATCGGGTTTAAAGTCGACATCATTACAACGAAGAATCCAGATAATTCTTTGCAGATGATTTATGAACCATCAATAGGTGTTTATCAAAATTATCAGATTCAGCGTAGACTCGGTAAAGAATATAGACCAAGTCTTATTGTTTTTAATCGGGATGAATTTATTAATTATGACGGTGCTGTTCCTCCTACTTTCGTTCCGATTCAATCAGTATGTGAAGATGGGGAATGCTCGGCAATATTTATTCCAAGTGTAGTAAAGACGGAGGATGCTAGAATGCAGCCGCGAGATGAGGACACACTATGTTCCCAGATTATTTCAGTGCCTATAGTTACTAAAAAGTCAGTTGACCTTAGATGTAATTTTAACTTTGATGCTGGTAGTTTTCTCGTTAGGGATAAGGAGAATAGACTATTCGCTGCCGTGAACGCATATCCTGACCCCGAGAAATGGGACGAGCAATTTTCTAATGGAGCCGAATGGTTTATAAAGATTGAAAGGAGATTGCTTACTAAACAGGGCGAGTTGCTTGATTATGGTGCAAGTGATTTGGACCAGACAGTTTTTGTTCCGCTAGGTATGTTTCCAAAAGAGCAGTTGTTTAACGGAGCCAACTTATTATCTTGCAAGAGCCCCTATCTCGTGAGCGGAGAAAGTAACAGTCAGCCGGAAACCCTTACGTTTGATCTCCCGTCTTGTGTAGACTATTTAGATGTAACAAGAAATAAAAATACTGAGAAAGTTGAACCCGTGACCACCTCAAAAACACAGGGTGTACTGTTTGCGAACGCGAAAGATCTGGGGGAGTATCGTTATATTGCTTGGGCCGACAATGTTTCATCGGGATTGTATTTTGACACAGTACGGCTGAGTACTAGTGAGTATGGAGGAAACGAGTCTCAATCAATTCGTTATATGTTGAATGGTGACGCGGACTCTGGAGAGAGTGTGACACTTCTTTTATTTTCAGATGAGCACAAGGCACAGGTTTTTCTGAGTCTTTTAGTTGAGAGGGAGTACTTGATACCGAATGGTTCATTTGAACATGAATTTCGTACGGCTGATGGCAAGGGTGTCATGTGGCTGAATAAGAACCAGTTATTCTATGTCAGTTCAAACGAACAGGATGGAACATTCAAACAACAGGCCACCAAGTATTATACTGGTATTTTCCCTCCTGATTTCTCACCCAAAGAATGAGACTGAAAGAGTGCACTTGATGAGTCCGTCTTTTTCAGGATAGTTTTGACGGAGACCTACTGGGGGGAGTAATATGGAATAAAGTAAAATAAAATGTAAGAATTATGAACGATGAACAGGGAGCGGAGCAAACACCTAAAAGTTTTTCTGAGATATCCTCTGCACCAGCAATACCTGTACCCCCAGTAGAAATACCTGCCACTTCGATGATGAATAGAAAGGTTTTTTTGTTTTCTGTTAGAACATGGATAATTATTTCTGCGGTTGCTATTCTGATTGGAATTGGTATCGTTGCGGTTGTCCTTATGACGAATAAGGAGGATAAAAACCCAACCAAGGACCAAGCCACAAAGAATCCTTCCGCTCTATCTACATCCACAAAACCGTCCGAGAGTTCAGCTCAGAAATTTGCTCAGGTGGGCGATGTGACCACGGTGCTTTTTCCGAATAATATCAAAGATGGTACAGTGCCAATCAACGTGAAAGTGACCAGGATACTGAAGTTGATCCCTGAAGCAGGGAGGACAAGTATCGATTTGCGGGCATGCAGTAATATTGGGTGTCACCCGATGCATGCTGTCGAGGTAGCAACCGATGAAGCACTAGCAGTAGTTGACTTGGAATTTACGAATAGTTCTACTGATACAGACCGAAAATTCTGGGCCTATTTTCAGGGATATTTAGAGGCTCGCTTCAAAACTGATGGGGCGAATCGGGATGTTTTCTCCCTCAAATATGCTAACAATCAGTGGTTTGAGGAAAAGCCATCGTTTTATATTGAACCGATGAAGACGATGAAAGTGACTTTTTGGACTCGTGTCCCGCAGGGGACGAAAAGTGTCGAGTTTGTTTATGCTAAAGATTTTTCTCGCCCTATACTGAGTGTGCCGATGAGTTTTGAACCTGTACTCTCGGCTGATATGAAGGCTGAGCAGGAACTGCAGAAGATGATTCCGAATTCCTCCCTTTCTTCTGAGGGAAAAACTAACTCAGTAACGCAAGAGAAGCTTTTATCTCCCTTCGATCTTAGCCGTACGGTTTTTCCTGCTGATATTATGCAATCAGGGATTGCAGGTGAGGCTTTTCAACCGTATCGCGAACAGATTAAGAGAGGAGAGCGACTTACATGCGCGTTTGATACGCATGTTGATTTGGGTCCAGAGCAGAAATGGACAATGCATCAAAGATTTACGATTGACGGGGAAAAGTTTCGACATGTTATAGATTATGCAGAGGGACCAGGGGGAAATCTTCCAGAAGAGCTCACTATTTTTGATGGGACAAAATACTACCAAAAAAATCACAATAATAATCAAGAATTGGTACAGGTGATCGATAGGACCTGCCTGGAGAGGATTGGTTCAGTTATTCCCTCGATAAGTTATCTATATTTTGGAGCACCCGCTGAGAATGTCGCATGTCAAACAGAAAACAACCCGGATTTTTCCATTCCCAAC